>DCKB01000040.1 GCA_002320595.1 Christensenella sp. UBA1685 | reverse complement strand
TGTTGAAAGGGAAACAAAAAAAATGAAGAAGATTCTGACTCTCGCAATCGCTCTCGTCATGGTCTTCGCGATCGCGGCCCCCGCGCTCGCGGCTGGCTGGGATAACCCGGTTACCCCCGACGAGTTTGAAGACCTCCGTTTGGACATCACCGCGCTGTCCGTTGAAGAATCCAGCCTTGTCTGGTATGGCGGCACGTACAACAAGCTGGAGAAAACCTACCCCGTCGTGGCTGGCATGAAGGTTCACGCGTATGCCGAAGTTGAAATCCCCAAGGAAAAGGATCTCAGCGCAGACATTAAGAATCGCATCAACGCTGGTCAGGGCCTGCTCACAATCGAAACCAAAAACCTTGAGGATGTTAAGATCTATGTCCGTTACCCGGATGGCACCTCCCACCAGGATGATAAGGGTGAGTATGCAATCACTGCGGGCGAACTGGGCAAGACCATCTGCTTCGAGATTTGGGGCAATGTTGTCAAGTCCGACAAGGATGCGAAGATCACCGCAACCCTCGGCGTTTACAACAAGTGGAGCGGCAATACGTTCACCTTCTTCGGCAAAGATGGCAAGGAATACACCATTCTGAAGAATTATGATGGTGCCGGTTCCTACACCGTGTTCAGGTCCGACAAGAGCAGCAACGGCGTGCGCTTCTACACCAACAGCAATGGTCAGCTCCAGAACAGCAGAGTTGTGCTGAACGGTAAAGTATACCAGATCGTCGATAGCTTCGGTGAGATGAACTTCGTCCCCGATGGCGGCACTGCGATCATCACTGGCGATGAATACCGCGATGTTAAAGCTGTGTTGGACAACATCCTCACCCAGATGGGCTTTGAGTACAGCGGCCGCGCCTACATCACTGACAAGCTCATCACCAAGAACCTCGGCACCATTGTTGAAGGCAGCGCTAGCCTGACTTACCCCACCGGTTACGTTCAGGAACTCGTGACCGACGATCCGTCCGTCAAACCCCCGCAAACTGGTGACAACGCTTCCGTCGTTGGCTTCGTGATGATCGCTATCGCGCTCGTCGCGGCTGCCGCCGTCACCGTCAAGAAGGTTCGTGCGTAATTAACCTTCTCTGTTGGGAAAAATCCCTGCACAAAGGAAGGCCGCCTGCAAGGCGGCCTTTTTCGTGCGAGCGCCACCGAAAAAAATTGCGGAATGAAGGGCAATCCTTCGTAGAGGCTGCATATGTTGCCCACAGTTCGCAATGGTCGCGCAGCGTTGCCGCAGGAGCGGCTGCCTTGCGCTTCCTTGCTTACTGGGCTTCCGCCTCGCTGCATCCGCCACTGGCGGCGCTCGGCTTCGCCCCCCTTTCAGAAAGGAGCCTTTTTGGTTGCTGCGCCCACAAGCCGCTTCTTCCGAAAAAGCACGCGCCGTGCTATAATAGCGGCATGAATGATCTGATCCGCGAAAAACTCAAGCTTTTGCCCGATGCGCCCGGCGTATACCGCATGTATAACGCTGCAGGCGAGATTATCTATGTAGGCAAGGCCGTAAACTTGAAAAACCGCGTGCGCTCCTATTTCCGCACAGAAAAAAACCGCCCGCCAAAGGTGGCGGCCATGGTTTCACACATCGCGGATTTTGAGTACATTCTTTGCCAAAACGAAATGGAAGCGCTCACGCTGGAAGCGAGCCTCACAAAAACGCTTCAGCCACGCTACAACATCCTGCTGAAGGACGATAAACATTTTCCTTATGTGCGGTTGGACGAAAAAAAGGATTTCCCACGTTTTGAGGTTGTGCGCCGGGTGAAAAATGACGGAGCGCGCTATTTTGGGCCGTATCTTTCCGGAATTGCGCTTCGGGATTGCCTGAACCTGATCCGCGATTCTTTTCCCGTGCGCCATTGCCGGAAAGATATTGCCCGCGCCATCGCGCGTGGCGAGCGTCCCTGCCTGATGTATCACCTCAGCAAATGCTGCGCACCCTGCTCAGGCAAGGTTTCGCGCGAGGAATACCATGCGCTGCTTGAGAATGTTTGCAGCTTTCTTGAAGGCAAGAACCAGCCGGTGATCGACATGCTTACCGGGCAGATGCTGGATGCTTCCGAACGGATGGAATTTGAAAAGGCCGCGCAGTACCGCGACCGCATTGAGGCCGTAAAACACCTTGCGGAAAAACAGCGGGCCATGGGAACCGGAGACGCGGACCGGGATGTGTTTGCGTTGGTGCGGGATGGGGAGGATGCCGTGATTCATGCGCTGTTCGTGCGCGGGGATGATATCATTGGCTCTGCGCATTACCGCATGGCTACGGGCGGCGAATCCGCAGGGGAAATTACAGGTGCGTTTTTGCAGCAGTTTTACGCGGAAGATATGGAAATTCCCCGGGAAATTGTCGTGCTGGATATGCCGGAAAACCATGCGGCGCTTGCTGCCTGGCTGCGTGAGAAGCGCGGGCGTGCCGTAGCGATCATCCGCCCGCAGCGCGGCGAGCGTCTGCACCAGGTGATGATGGCGCAGCGCAACGGCGTAGAGGCAATAGAAAAACAGCGCGCATTGGAAACGCGGGAGTGGGAACGCACGGGCGGTGCAATGGCGCGGCTCACAGCGCTCCTTGGCTTGGACGAAGTACCGGAACGCATGGAATGCTTCGACAATTCGCACATTCAGGGCAGGGATACCGTATCTTCGATGGTGGTGTTTCTGGATGGCAAGCCTGCTCCGAAGGAATACCGGCGCTACCGGATTCGCGCGGCTGCAGGCGGGGACGACCTTGTCTCCATGCGCGAGGCGCTTACAAGGCGTTTTGCGCGGCTTAGGGATGAGCTTTCCGCAGCCGAGCAGGAAGGGAAGGCTGCTCCCAAAGCGCCGGATCTTCTCGTGTTGGATGGTGGGCGCGCGCAGCTCACGGTGGCGCTTGAAGTACTTTCGCAGCTTGGTCTTTCGCATATCCCGGCCATCGGCCTTGCGGAGCGGCACGAAGAGATCATCCTGCCGGACGAGGCGGAGCCGATCGTGCTTGCACGCAACGATCCCGCGCTGCATGTGCTTGAGCGCATCCGGGATGAGGCGCACCGCTTTGCAATCACCTATCATCGCAGCCTGCACGTGCGCACAGCCCTGCTTTCTGAACTGGATGGGATCGAAGGTATTGGGGAGAAGCGCAAGCGCCTTCTGTTTGATGCTTTTGTAACGCGCGACGCCATTGCCGCAGCGGATGTTGCGGCGCTTTCCGCCGTGCGCGGCATGAGCCGCAGCGCCGCGGAGGCCGTATATGCGCATTTTCATCCGGCTCCGGAAACGTCCCCGGAGCAGCCAATTTTGGAATAATACAGCTTGGAGAAAACAAAATGTATCAGCTTCTTGTGTTGGATATCGATGATACGCTTACCCTTTCGCCTTACGATGTTCCTGCGGAAAACCTTGCCGCGATCCGCCGCGCACAGGCCGCAGGCATATATGTGACGATTGCAACGGGCCGCGGCTACCTTGGTTCTGCCGCGATCCGCAAGGCCATCGGTATGCAAGGCCCGGTCATCAACTATGGAGGCGCGGTCATCCACGATACGCGGACGGACGCTCCCATATTCCAAACAGCGCTCCCGCCCGCACTTGTGCGGGAGCTGCTGCTGCTCGGCCGGGAGCTTGGCGTGCACGCACACATTTATCAGGGGGACGGGATCGTTTATGAGAAAGAAAACCCGGCCGCAGATGCATACCACAGGTTTTTGAATTTGCCGTATGCCATTGATCCGGAGGTCTGTGAAAAGCAATGGGGGAACGTTCCAAAGGTGCTCTTCATTGCAGAGCCTGCATATGCAGAGGAGCTCATCCCGGTTCTCGCAAAACGCTACGCGGGCCGGGCAAAGGTTTCCGGCTCAAAATCAGGCTTTATCGAGTTTAACGATCCTGATGCGCACAAGGGTTCTGCGACGGCTTGGGTGGCAAGCTACCTTGGCATTCCGCAAAACGAGGTCGCAGCCGTGGGCGACAACCTGCTTGACTTGGAGATGATCGAGTGGGCAGGCCTTGGTGCGGCGGTTGCAAATGCCCATGACACAGTGCTTGCGGCGGCGGATTGCATTGTTCCCGCCTGTGCGGAAAACGGTGTTGCCTGGTTGATCGATCATGTAATTCTGCCGGCAAATCGCCAAGGCTGAAACGGAGGAGAAGGATGGAACGGCAAACGGTGTGCCTGCGCGTGGAGGAAGTTGCGCAGAACCTTGAATTGGAAATCCTGGAACCCGGAAACGGGAGCGTCGTGTTCAGCACGGGAGAAATCGGCCGCCCGGGCCTGCAATTTACGGGCTTTTACGAGCATTTTATGCCGCAGCGCGTACAGCTGATCGGCAATGCGGAGATGCATTATCTGCGCACCCTGACCTATGAGGACATTTCAGTGCGCATGGAGCGCTTTATGGGGTTTAAGATTCCCTGCATTGTGTGTGCGCGTGGGAATACTCCCCCGGAGGCGGTTTTGGATTGCGCAAAAAAACATGCCGTTCCGGTGTTCAAGTCCGATATGCACACGGATGACCTTGGGCACCGCATCCTGAGCTATGTGGGCCGGGAACTTGCCCCGCGCATTTTACTGCACGGCGTGCTGCTGGATGTATTTGGCGTCGGCGTTCTTTTGCAGGGGCCAAGCGGCATTGGCAAAAGTGAAACGGCGATAGAAATGATAAAAATGGGCCACAGACTTGTGGCGGATGATGTGGTGGAAATTACACGCGTCGCGCCCAACCGCCTTTCCGGCCGCGCGCCGGAGCTGACGCGCCACCTCATCGAAGTGCGCGGTATCGGCATTGTAGATGTGCGCTATCTCTATGGCGTGGGCGCGGTGAACGTGGAAAAGACCATTGATTTTTGCATTGAACTGGAACTTTGGAACGAAAATACGCAATACGACCGCACTGGAACCGAAGGGCGCTCGGAGCGTATTCTGGATGTGGAGGTGCCCACCACGCGCGTGCCTGTAAGCCCGGGGCGCAACCTTTCGGTGGTTGTGGAGGTAGCAGCACGCAATTTCAGGCTTCGGCGCCTCGGCTACAACGCCTCAGAGGAGCTCAATTGGAAAACACGCGATGCGATGGGGCGATAAAAAGGCCAAAGAAAGGGAAAGGATCATGTATAGAATCGGCTTCGATATTGGCGGAACAAACGTCGCCGCAGGCATTGTGGACGAATCCCTTGCGGTTACGGAGCGTATCACGCGGCGCTTTGAAAAGCAGGCGTATCCGGGGGCGCTTGCGGAAACGGTTGCGGAGATGACGCGCATGCTTTGCCAACAGGCAGGGCTTAGCCAGCCGCCCGCTGCGATCGGGGTCGCCGTGCCGGGCAGCATCGATCCGGCGGCCGAACGCGTGCTCAACGCCTATAACCTTGGCCTGCATGATGTGCCGCTGCGTGCCGAAGTGGGGGCGCATTTCCCGCAAATCCCGGTGTTCCTTGCCAACGATGCGGATGCAGCGGCGCTTGCAGAGCTTTATGGCGGTGCGTTTCGGGACGCAAAATGCGCGGTTCTGTTCACGCTTGGCACCGGCGTGGGCGGCGGCGTGATTGTTGGCGGCAAACTTTGGCGCGGCGGCATGGGGCACGGTGTGGAGCTTGGCCATATGGCGCTTGACATCGGCGGCGCGCGGTGTACCTGCGGCATGCGCGGTTGTATTGAAACGCGCTGTGCGGCAACGGCGTTGATCCACGCAGCGCGTGAGGCGCTTGCGGAAGGGGAGCGTGGCCTGCTGTTTAAAAAAACGGACGGCGATGCGGCGAAAGTGGATGCAAAGCTTGTGGTGGACTGTGCGCGCGCAGGCGATGCGGGGGCTTCGGCCATCTTTGCACGCTTTGTGGATGCGCTTGGTTCTGCAGTGGTCTCTGTCATCCATTTGCTTGACCCGGAGGTGATCGCCATCGGCGGCGGTGTGAGTCTTGCGGGCGAGTTCCTGTTTGCGCCGCTCAGAGAGAACGTGCGGGAGAAATGCTTCTTCAGCGAGTTTGCGCGCATCGTGCCCGCCCGGTTTGGAAATGACGCGGGCATCGTCGGCGCGGCGATGCTGGAGCGGGATGCGAAGATAAACTGACAGCTTTATAAAAACCCCTGTTTCACGGCCGTGAAACAGGGGATTTTGCGTATTTCCGAATGTTCAGCGGATGCGCCGTGCCTGCACCACAAAGCACTGCTCGCGGGCTTCGGGTGGGCGGTAGGTGCAGGTGGAAAGAGTGAGCACCTGATCGTTTGGGCCGATGACGATGCTTTCATCGATGATTGAGGAGGAGACCATCCGGGCATAGGATTTCATGTCCGCCATAAATTCGGCAAAGTGATCCCCGCTTTGAAAACGCGTCCAGGTAAACCGCACGGTGTAGTCTGTGATGGGGGTAGCAAGGTAAACCTGCCAGATGGTTTCTACATCGTTCCAGAGCAGCGTGATATAACGGTTTTCATCGAAAAAAGCTTTTTGTTTATAATTAGCAAGATCATGGAACATGGTGCCGTTGCGCATATCATGGCCGTAGATGAGCACATGCTGCTGCTGCGTGGAGTCTGCGTTGCGCGTATCCATAAAAATCGCGCCGTACTTGCTGACTTCACCCTCGCTGTTGTGATCGAGATAATACTCCTCATCGGTTTCGTTGAGGTAAACAGGGTAATCGATTACTGTGTTGGGGATTGTAATCCAACCCACGACCTCGCAGGTGCCGCCGCGCGCATCAATGCTGGCCTGCCGGGCCTCCTCGTAGGAAGCGTAGGCGGGCAGAGTTTCGCCCGGGGCGGCAATGCCGTCAAGCTCCGTGCTGTCATAGCCATCCGGCGACGGCGACGGTGTTGGGGTTGCAATGCCCGCCGGCGTTCGTGCGGGCGTGAATGTTGTATCCGGCGTTGGTGCAGCCGTTGCGGGCGGGACAGGCGTAACCGAAGAAGGCGTTCCATCACAACCTGCACAGAGGAGGAAGAACGCGATAAATAACAGGGAAAACATCCTGCTGCAAGCCTGCTTGATCAATGCCGCTGCGTCTCCTTCCTGCATAAATGAATGGCGCTACTGGCGCACCGCGTGAACCACGAACCGGTTTTTGTTGTAGCCCGAGCCATTATGGCTGCACGTGGAAAGCGAAATCACGTGGTCGTCCGGGCCGATGGTTGTATCAACTGGGAATTTTGAAAGCGTAGCAAGCGTATCGTTCATGTAATTTGCAAACGCAATATCGCTCGGGTAATCAAACATCATGTATTTCGCATTTTTTACATCCCCGACATCTACCGTGTATACGGCGAAAACTTTGTAGGTATAGGTGTTGTCGCCGATGGTGAGCTCAAATGTGCGGTGGCTGTCGTAAAACGCGCGGTTGCCGTAGTTGGTGAGCTGTGCGAACATGATTTTGCTTTTGCTCATGTTATGCCCATGGATGACGGCATACTGGCCGGACAGCGAAGCGTGCGAGTCCACAAAAAGAGAACCTGCCTTGGATTCCACAAGCGTGGGGGTCAAGGTAAGGTATTCCTCATTGTCGTGGCTTTGCACGATAGGGTAATCCACGTTCGTATCCTTGATTTTGATCCAGCCAACCACGTCGCTGTTGAGTGCACGGTATTCCGCATACGTCAGCTTCTTTTCATCTTCGATGTTTTCGTTGCCCGTGATGGTGGAAGCATCAATGGAGGATGTCGGCCGCGGTGTTGCAGAGGATTCCGGGGCGGCGGAGGCATCCGGCGGGACGGAAGGCGAGGCATCTGCCGAGGGGGAAGGAGAAGCGGGCCCGCCGCTCAACGACCCCGTGGGGGCGGGCGTGGCGGTGGAGAATGGCATCTCGATGTCAATCGGGGCAGAGTTTCCGGCGTTGCCGGAAGTACAGGCCGCAAGCGGGGCGGCGAGCAAGCGGTTGGAGCGTTTCGTCATAAGCAGCATTCCTTACCAAATTAAGTCAGAATCACTGATGATTGCTGAGAAAATTATATCCCATCGGCAGGGGATTTACAAGAACGCCGGAATGCATCGGCCTTTTTTCATAATTTGTTCAAAATTACCCATATGCGTACTTGTCCCATTTATGATAAAATGATACAATAATTCGGAATTATACGCGGAATTGTGAGCTGCGCGTTCACACCGCGGTTTTTGTGTGAGCGTGTTCTCTTGAAGGGAGTTGCGATATGGGGTTTCTTGAATTCAATGATGTCGGCATTGATCTTGGCACGGCGAGCATCCTGGTGTATGTGCGTGGGAAGGGCATTGTGCTGCGTGAGCCTTCCGTGGTGGCCGTCGAAAAGATCACGGGCCGCATCCTTGCCATCGGCGAGGAAGCGCGCCGCATGCTCGGCCGCACGCCGGGGACGATTGCGGCGGTGCGCCCGTTGCGTGACGGCGTAATTTCAAATTATGACATCACGGAGCGCCTGCTTCATTATTTCCTGAAAAAGGTTGTTGGCACACGTGTTTTTTTCAAACCGCGCGTTGTGGTGTGTGTGCCTTCCGGCGTGACAGAGGTTGAAAAGCGCTCTGTGATTGACGCAACGGAGGAAGCCGGCGCGCGCCACACCTATCTCATCGAGGAGCCCATTGCGGCTGCAATCGGCGCCGGGATCGACATTGCGGAGCCGCGCGGCAACATGGTCGTGGACATCGGCGGCGGCACGACTGACGTGGCGCTGATCTCCCTCGGCGGTGCGGTGCTTTCCGATTCCATCAAGATTGCGGGCGATAAGTTTGACGATGCGATCGTGCGCTATATGCGCAAGAAACACAACCTGCTCATCGGCGAGCGCACGGCAGAGGAAATGAAAATCCGCATCGGCTCGGCTTATCCGCGCAGGGAGCAGCTTTTCATCGACGTAAAGGGACGCAACCTTATTTCCGGGCTTCCGCAGGCGATTGTGGTCGGCAGCAACGAGATGATCGACGCATTGGAAGAGCCGCTGCAGGCCATCCTCGAAAGCGTGCGCACCATGTTTGAAAAAACGCCGCCGGAGCTTGCGAGCGACGTTGCGGAAAACGGCATTTGCCTTACGGGCGGCGGTGCGCTGCTTTACGGCATTGATAAATTCATTTCCGAGCACACCAAGGTGCCCTGTTACATTGCAGAAGACCCGATTTCCTGCGTGGCAATCGGCACGGGCAAGGTGCTGGAGAACATCGATTCCTTCACGCGCGGCGCAATCTACGACTACCGCCGGGGCGAATACTACACGGAATAAAAACAGGAGCAGAAAAACGAAGGCTCATGCTGGAACAAAGCATGAGCCTTTTTTCGGAAACGCACCCGGCTATGCCGAGATGGGGAGAAGGTGCAAACCGCCCGCGCAGGCAGTGCGGCAAAAGCGCAGAGACCCTTTATAAACGAGGCGCAGGCCGGGCATCTGCGCGAAGTCGTTCGGGCAGATTAGCGCCGGATCACGCGGGAGGGTGAGCGCACCTGCTTCAGAGAGCATCTCCGATACAAACTGCGAGCAAAAATAGTGGTAAGGCTTGTGGCGAGGCTTTCCGCGCAGATATCCGAAAAGCCCAAGTGCGTTATAGCGGTACCGCCAGGCTTCGCGGAGCATCGAAGAAAGCCGCGCTTCAAGGCGCGCGTAGGCCGCGTCGCTCATCTGAAGTTCGTATAGCGCGGCAGGCGCGCTGCCATTGCGGCTGTACACGCCTTCGTCCAAAGATTCATGCACAAGGCCTGCAAAAAAGGGAATGCGGTCAAACCGGCGCGCAAAGCTGTACATTCTTGTCAGGCCTCGGTCGAGCGCAAGGGAAACGTGCGTATACTCGGCACCGGTCGCAAGGCGGATGCTGCGGGAAAGCAGAGTGTTTGTGCGGGTAATCAAAACATAAATGGATTGCAAAGCATGCTCCTTTCTTCCGGCATGGACCGGTTACAGGAATAGCATAGCAGCTCAAGTTCAAGTTTTTATCAACGCCCGATTAGGATTTGATTAAAATCCATTGGCTGACAAAAGCAGATACGGTTTTCCTGAAATCCGGCATCAAAGGAAAAGTTTGCAACCTTTGGAGCACTGGGAACGTCATACTATAAGGAGTAAAAGTACCGAAGGGAGGATGAAAGATGAAACGCCTGCGATTGTTGCCCCTGCTGCTTACAGCGGCGCTGCTCTTTGGCTGCGCAGCGGGCCCTGAAACGGATGGTGCGGCACGCATTGCGGCTCCAAAGGCAGCCGCTGTGCGCGGCATGAAGAAGGACGGGAGCTCCGTTGGAGAACGGGAAAAGCTTTCAGAAGGCTACCGGGACGCGCTCAAGGCATTCTGTACGCGTGCTGCAAGGGAAGGGCTTGGCCAGGAGGGGACGGAAAATGAGATCATTTCCCCGGTAAGCCTGTATTTTGCCACGGCGGCACTGGCGGGCACGGCGGAAGGAAAAACACGGGATGAACTTCTGCAGGTGCTCGGCATGGAAGAAGCCATGATCGGAGCCGAAACAGAAAAACTCCTGCATAACATGAACATCGACGATTCGATGGGCAGGCTGCAGGCAGCGGGATCTCTTTGGCTTGCGGACGCGTTTGCAGCGGCGATTGACGCAGAGGCCGCCAAGGCGTTCGCGGACAGGTATGGCATGGAGCTGTGGCGGGCGGACTTTGCTGCGGCATCCGCCGCCAAGCAGCTTGCCGCATGGGTGCGGGAGCACACAAACGGGAACCTTGGAGATGCGGAGGCATTTCAGATGGATCCCCAAACCGCGCTGATGCTCCTCAATACCGTATATTACAAAGATGAATGGCTCGACCGCTTCAATGCTGAAAAAACGGAGGCTGACACGTTCCACAATGCGGACGGCAGTGAAACCGAGTGCGATTTTCTGAATGCACCCTACGGGATTCATGGGTTCTCCCGCTATGAAAACGGCAGCGTGGGGGCGACGGTCTCATCACTTCAACTCAAACATGGCGTGATGACATTTATCCTGCCGGACGAGGGCTGCACGCCTTATGACCTGCTTGCGGACGAAGCCGCGCTTGCTGCAATCGTTTCCGGAGACTGCGAAGGAGGCGTGGGCGAAGTAGTGTGGCAAATTCCTAAATTTGACTATGCTGCCGATACAGACCTCGCCGCAGCGCTGCGCGCGATGGGCGTCACGGCGGCGTTCGATCCACAACAGGCGGATTTTTCCGCGCTGCTGAACGCGGAAAGCGAAATGCCGCTTTGGGTGGACGGCGTGCGTCAGCAGGCGCGCATCAGCGTGAACGAGGATGGCGTGGAAGCTGCGGCATATACGCGGATTGAGTACGCGGGTTCGCCCATGCCCACCGGCCGCGCGGACATGATCCTTGACAGGCCGTTCCTGTATTACATCAGTGCTGAGGGCGGAATGCTGTTTGCGGGCATTGTGAACAGGATGTGAGGCCCGGATGCGTGATGCGCCGAATAAACCGCCTGCGTGCGGCACAAACTGAAAACACAAGTTCCAAAGCGTGGAAAACGGCATTGTTCTTGGAAACTTAACAATCCGGGCGTTCCCGGTGCTTGCCTGAAATGGTATACTATGGGTGTAGCACGGCGGAAACAAAACACGATGGAATGGACAAATCATTTTTAAGGAGGTATGTCATCCCTATGAAACGCAATGCAAAAACAATCCTTGCAGTGTTGCTTGTGGCAGTTACGCTGCTTGGAATCTCCGCGCCGGCGTTCGCTGCGACCGCGCCGTATACTACGTCGGTCGCTGCCGGATATGTGCAGGCGACGGAAGCGGTTAACATCCGCAAAGGCCCGGGCACGAGCTATGCGCGCATCGGCTGGATGCAGGCGGGCGCGGTCGCTATCCGCACGGGTACAAGCGGAAACTGGACAGAGATCAGCCTTGGCAATGGAACATATGGCTATGTTTCAACCGCGTATCTGCGTTCCGTCATCAATGTGGACGCTTCCCTGATCGGAAAGGGCGTTTACCTTGAAAGCAGCGGCGGAAGTGGAATTTCGGGCGGCAGCTCGGGCAGCTCGAATCGGGATCAATATTATGCTACCACATCTTTGAACCTGCGCAAAGGCCCGGGCACGAGCTATGCGCGCATCGGCTGGCTTGAAAAGGGCGAAACGGTTACGCTGATTTCCGTCAGCGGCAACTGGGCAAAGGTGAACTGGAAGGGTACGCAGTGCTACGCATTCTTCAAGTACTTGGCGCCCACCTCCGGCAGCAGCGGGAACTCCGGTGGTTCCGGCATCGTCGATGGAAGCCGCTATTATGCCACTACGTCCTTGAATCTGCGCAAAGGCCCTGGCACCAATTACGACCGCATCGGCTGGTTGGAAAAGGGAGAAAGCGTTACGCTGATTTCCGTCACCGGCAACTGGGCAAAGGTGAACTGGAAGGGTACGCAGTGCTATGCGTTCTTCAAGTACCTTAAGCAAGGGTCAGGCTCCGGCACAAACGGCGGAGGCTCCGTAACCGTTTACAATGTGACCTCTGCAGCCGTTACAGCCTATTATGGCCCCGGCACAAATTATGCCAAGGCCGGCACGCTTGCCAAGGGGACGCGCATTGAGTGCCTCGGTACGGTCGGCACCTGGACGATGATCACATGGGATAAGACAGTAGCCTATATCCCCACATATTATGTCACAACTGCTTCCGGTGTTGTGCCGAACCCCGGCGTGACGGTTACCGGGTATTATACCACCACGCAGAACGTGATTGCTTACCGCGGCCCCGGCACCAATTACGCAAGCGCCGGCACGCTGCTCAAGGGCCTTCTGGTGCAGGTTGTAGCCGCTTCGGACGGTTGGGCGCTTATCAACCTCAACGGGCAGGCGCTATATGTACAAAGCCGTTACCTGCTGCTGCAGAGCGCAAGCAGCGACAACAGCTGGAACGGCGGCAACAACGGAGGAAACAATTGGTGGCAGGCTGTGCTGGATGAGGCGGATTCCACGCTCGTTTCTTTCGTGCAGGAGAACCGCAACAGCTCCTCTTATGGGTTTAAAAACCTTAAGACCATCTACGTCACCAAGCCGCCGCGCGGATATGAGTTCAGGACGGATGATTTTTCCTTCAGCGGCTCGCAGACGATGAACGTGACGTTCCGCAGCCAGACGAATTCTGATAAGGCGACTTTCATCTGGTACCGCAACTCGTACGTATGCCCGGATAATTACGGCTATTGGAACCGCTTTACTTCAAGCGGCACCACGTATTATTTTTCCGAGCACCACTCGCTTGGGTACAGCGAGGCCTATTGGTGGTACGGCGGTGAGCTGTTCTACGCCCGTGTGCCGTATTCCTTTACCCGCACCGACGCGACGCGTTTCTTTAATTCCCTGCACAGCGTATCGGTTGGCAACAGCTGGGACAGCTGGAACTGAGCAAAACAGAACGAACAGACCTGAAACGGGGCTGCCCAAAACAAAAAGGGCAGCCCCGTTGCAATGCTGAATGTGGGCTTCGGCTGGCTGCGGCAGAAGCTTCTTTTTCACCGGGGGCGGAGCGCACATAAGCCATAATTAGGAAATGTGAAATAACTGTGCCGTGCGTTGACAGAGGGTGCAGCGTGCCTTATAATTTCATCCATTGCAGCCGACAGTGTGTCGGCCGTTTTAAACATTTAAGATGACAGGGTGTCATATCCTTGGAGGTAAGACATGGCGAGCGAGCGGTTTCTCAACCTGCCGGAGGAAAAGAAACAGCGGATTATTGCGGCAGCAAGGGATGAACTTTCCCGTGTGCCGTATGATGCGCTTTCCATCAATCGGATCATAAAGGAAGCGGGGATCCCGCGCGGCAGCTTTTACGATTACTTTGCCGACAAGGACGATCTGATCGAATACCTGATGGGCGATTATTGCCGCATGATGGAACGCATGCTTGATGAAATGTTCCGCATGGGAAGCCTGGATGTTTTTGCCGCGGCACGCAGGGCGGTTGCCTGCACCGTGGCTTTCAGCATGGAGGAAGGGCGGGAGGCGCTTTGCAGGAACCTGTTTTCCTGCATGCGGATGAACCGGCGCTTTTCCTTTGAGCAGATGATGGATACCGAACGCGCGCTTGTGACCTCCGGACTGCCCTATATTGACAGGGAACACTTCCGGGATGGGTCGGACGCGGCGGTTTCCCTCCTGCTCAACATGTTGGTGGTGCTTGCACGCAACACCATTGCGCGCATTTTTACAGATCCGCAAAACCGGGAGGCATACCTCACGGAGTTTGACCGGGAGCTTGAGATGATTGAGCACGGCGCTGTTTTGCCGGAAAATCAATAAGTTTTTGGCTGGGAGAAAAAAGCGTAATGTCAAAATTCAGCGTAAAAAAACCCCTTACCATATTTGTAGCCGTAATCGCGGTGCTTGTGCTCGGAGCCGTCGCCTTTACACGGATGACGCCGGACCTGCTTCCGAACATGGACTTTCCCTATGTCATCATAATGACCGCCTACCCCGGCGCAACGCCCGAGAAAGTGGAAATGTCCATTACAAAACCGATGGAGCAGGCAATGGCGACGCTTGAAAACATCGAGGAGGTTTCATCAAGCTCATCGGAGAATTATTCGCTTGTCATGCTGGAATTCACCGAGGATGTGAATATGGATACCGTTACGGTGGATATCCTGCAGAAAATCAGCCAGCTTGAGGGGGCTTGGGACGAGACGGTCGGCACGCCCTATTTGCTGAAAATAAATCCCAACATGCTGCCGGTCATGGTTTCGGCGGTCTCCATGGAGGGGATGGATACGGTGGCGCTTTCGGACTTTGTGGAGGATACGCTTCTCCCGGAGCTTGAGGGAACGGCGGGCGTTGCAAGCATTTCAACGAGCGGCATAATTGAAGAAAATTTAAACGTTGTGATCAGCGAGGAAAAAATCAGCGCGCTGAATGAGAAGCTGTTTTCGTTGATTAACGCGGAGTTTGAGGAGCCAGAGGAGGAACTTGATAACGCTTTGGCCGAAATTGAGGAAGGCCAGGCGCGGCTTGCGGACGGCAAAAAGGAGGTAAGCAGCGGGCGGCGCGCGCTTGAACTGCAAACCGAAGCCGCGAAACAGGAACTGCTCGCCAAGCAGGGCGAGCTTGCGGAGGCGGCCACGATGCTGAGCGGTCAACTTTCAGAGCTCACCGGCACGCGCTCCATGCTGGAGGCGCAGCAAAAGCAGCTTGCGGAGCTGGAGCACACAATTGGCAAACTGGAGGCTGCGAAGCCCGCGCTCACGGAAACGGTAAATGCGCTTGCAGGCGCGGTACAGGCCATCGGCGCATACGGCCCGATTGAGGCACAGTATGAAGCGGAGATGGAGGCCGTCCGCAATGACACAGCGCTGAGCGAAGAGGAAAGGCAGCAGAAGCTTGCCGCGCTTTCCGCCGCCCCGGAATATGTGCAAGCGAAAGCGGCGCTTGCGCAGGTGGACTTCGCGCTTTCCGCCCAGGGGCTGACCCGTGCGGATGCCGCAGCCGCTTATTCAGAGGCACAGGCCGCGCTGGGCGAGGTGGATGCGGGCCTTGCGAAAATCGATGAAACGCTTGCCGGAATGGAGCTGACCCGCGCGGATATCCCTGCGGCCGCAGCGCAACTCAAGGATGGCCTTGCACAGGTGGAGGAAGGGATCTCCGCCCTGCAAAGCGCCATGGGTGAACTCAACAGCGGCAAAATTCAGGTTGAAGAAGCGTTTGAAACGCTGCAAACAGAAAAAGAAAAGGCGGAAAAACAGCTTAACAGCGCCGCTTCAAAGATCAAGAGCGGCGAAAAGGAGCTCACAAGCGCGCTTGAACAGGTAGAAGATGGCATAGCACAGTTGGAAGACGCGCGTGCAGAGGCCATAAAGCAAGCGGACCTGCAAAACATCGTTACCATGGATATGGTGGCGAACATCCTTCAGGCACAAAACTTTGCCATGCCTGCGGGCTATGTGGAGGAGGACGGCATAAGTTGGCTTGTGAGCGTAGGCGACGAGATCACCACCCTGAAGGAATTGGAAGACCTGCTGCTGTTCGACACAGGCATGGAAGGGATGGAGCCCGTTTATCTTCGGGACGTTGCGGATGTGTTCGTGACGGACAATGCGGCCTCTGTTTACAGCCGCATAAACGGCAGCGACGGCGTGATGCTTACCTTCCAGAAGCAATCCACCTATGCTACGGCGGAAGTTTCAGGCAACATCCGCACAGAGTTCGAGATGCTCTCACAAAAATACGACGGGCTGAACTTCGTGCCGCTGATGGATCAGGGCGATTATATCTATATGATTACGGACTCGATCCTTTCGAGCCTGCTGTGGGGCGCGGTGTTCGCCATCGTGATCCTGTTCCTGTTCCTGAAGGATCTGCGCCCCACGTTTATCACGCTCTGCTCAATCCCAATCAGCGTGGTGTTTGCATTTGTGCTGATGTATTTTTCGGGCGTGACGCTGAACATGATCTCGCTTTCCGGGCTTGCAGTCGCCGTTGGCATGCTGGTGGACAATTCGGTCGTCGTCATCGAAAACATTTACAGGCTCCGCAGCAAGGGGGTATCTGCGGTGCAGGCTGCCGTATCCGGCGCAAAGCAGGTGGCGGCGGCAATCACTTCCTCCACGCTTACGACCGTATGCGTGTTTCTGCCGATCGTGTTTGTGGAAGGACTCACGCGCCAGCTCTTCACCGATATGGCGCTGACGATCACCTATTCCTTGCTCGCAAGCCTCATCGTTGCGCTTACTCTGGTGCCTGCAATGTCCGCAGGGATGCTCAAAAACGCGGCGCCGAAGCCGCAGAAGGGTTTTGACCGGTTCCTGCAGAGCTACCAAACCCTGCTGCGCGGCGCGCTCAGGCACAAGGCGCCCGTGCTCATCGCATGTGTGCTTCTGTTTGCAGCGAGCATCTTCCTTACCGTGCAGAAAGGCTTCATTTTCATGCCGGAAATGGATATGCCGCAAATCACCGTGAACCTGACGATGCCGGAAGGCTCCGAACTTGCGGAAACGAAAGCGGCGGCGGATGAAACGGTTGCGATGATCTCCGGGATCGAAGGGGTGGAGACCGTGGGAGCAATGCTTTCCTCCGGCGGCCTGATGAACACTGCAACACAGCAGGATGCAGTGACGATTTACGTTACGGTGCGGGAGGACGGCCCCCTTACGGGCAACGAGGTTGCGGCAGCCATCAATGAAAAGGCAAAGGGCCTCCCATACGAAGTTGCGGCGGAGGGCTCCGCTTCCATGATGAACGCGATGTCCGCCCTAAGCGGGTCCGGAGTGACCATCCATGTGTATGGCAATGAGCTTGAGGCGCTGCAGGAGGGGGCAAACGCCATTGCACAGCGCCTTGCTGCGGTGGAGGGGACCACGGAAGTCGCAAACGGCATTGAAGATCCCTCGCCCGTCATTAAATTCACGGTGGATAAAAACACGGCGATGGAAAAGGGGCTGACCACCGCGCAGATCTATATGGAGATCGCCGCGGCGCTTAAAACCGAGGTAAGCTCGACTGCGGTTACGGTGGACGATTATACATACGAAATTGCTGTAACGACGGACGGGACAGAAGCGCTTACGCCGGAGTATATTAAAAGCCATACCTTTACCGTTTCCGGGAAGGATGGCGAGGAGGAGACCGTCGCTCTGGCTGAGCTTTGCACGATCACCGAGAGTGAAACGCTCAGCGCCATTTCACGCGTTAATCAGCGCCGCTATCTGACCGTGAGCGCCGGGATTGCGTCCGGACACAACGTGACGCTTGTGACTGCGGCTGCGGAAAAGGCGCTTGCGGGCCTCGCGCTGCCAAACGGTGTGACGTATGAATTTGAAGGTGAAAACGAGAGGATTATGGATTCGCTCGGCGACCTTGCGCTCATGCTCCTGCTCGGTGTGCTGCTTGTATATTTCATTATGGTGGCGCAGTTCCAATCCCTGAAATCGCCGTTCATCGTGATGTTTACCATCCCGCTTGCGTTTACGGGCGGCCTCATTGCGCTGCTGCTGTGCAATGAAACCATCAGCATCATTGCCATGATCGGCTTCGTGATGCTCGTGGGCGTGATCGTGAACAATGGCATCGTGCTTGTGGATTACATCAATCAGCTTCGCCTGGCCGGGACGGAGCGCGTGGAGGCGATTGTGGAGGCAGGCGTTACGCGCATGCGGCCAATTCTTATGACATCCATTACCACAATCCTTGGCCTCATTGTGATGGCGCTCGGCGTCGGTACGGGCACGGAGATGATGCAGCCCATTGCCGTGGTATGCATCGGTGGCCTTGTGTACGCAACGGCGCTCACGCTTTTTTTGGTTCCCATCATTTACGACATGATGAACAAAAAGGAATTGCGCAAGGTTTCGGAAGAAGAGCTTGCGGAGATCGAAGAATAAATCGAACCGGAAACGTATGCGGGCGGCCAAAGGCCGCCTGTTGCTAAAACCCTGCCAGAGTCCAGCTCACGGCTCATACTTGAGCAGTTCCACGCCCGCCATCTCAAAGATTTTGAGCGCAAATTCATCCGGGTAGCCTTCGCCGTAAACCACGCGGGCAATGCCGGAGTTGACGATCATCTTCGCGCAGATCACGCAGGGCTGATGCGTGCAGTAAAGCGTTGCCCCTTCAATGGAGCTGCCAAGCTTGGCGGCCTGAATAATCGCATTCTGCTCCGCATGGATCGCGTAACAAAGCTCATGCTGCGTGCCCGAAGGGATATTGAGCTTGCGCCGGAGGCACTCGCCGCGCTCCACGCAGCTCATCACACCTGCGGGCGCTCCGTTATACCCGGTTGTGATGATCCGCTTGTTGCGAACGATCACGGCGCCGATCTGGCGGTTTGCCTGGAAGCAGCTTGACCAGCTCCCTACCATTTTTGCCATGTCCATAAAACGCTTATCCCACTTTGTCCATTCGCCCATGACGCCATCCTCCGCGTTTGATGATTTTGCATAAAGTATAGCACGCCGCGCCATGCTAACACAACACAAAGGCGTGGCGGAAGAACTGCGGGAGGGGGCAAATTTTGAAAAATGCGGAGCAATTGTGAAAACATGCCGTTGGCGCTTGAAATTCCCACGCACATGCAGTATCATACTATTCGTGCTTAGCACTCAAGGAAAGAGAGTGCTAACAAGATCCGCAAACAATACATTCAGATATTCTTAAGGAGGTTGTAAGTATTATGACACTCAAACCCTTACTCGATCGCGTGGTCATCAAGAGCGTGGCGGCTGAGGAAACCACCAAGAGCGGCATCATCCTTACCGGCAGTGCCAAAGAAAAGCCCCAGATGAGCGAAGTCATCGCCGTGGGCCCCGGCGGCATGGTGGATGGCAAGGAAGTTACCATGTATGTTAAGCCCGGCGACAAGGTAATTTATTCCAAGTATGCGGGCACGGAAGTGAAGCTGGACGGCGAAGAATACACCATCGTCCGCCAAAGCGACATCCTCGCAGTTGTAGAATAAACAGCGCATCATAAGAACAGGAGGAATTCATCATGGCAAAACAGTTGAAATATGGCGAAGAAGCCCGCCGCGCCCTTGAGACCGGCATGAACGCACTGGCGGATACCGTCAAGATTACCCTGGGGCCCAAAGGCCGCAACGTAGTGCTCGACAAGAAATATGGCGCGCCCCTCATCACGAACGACGGCGTGACCATTGCGAAGGAAATCGAACTGGAAGATCCGTTTGAAAACATGGGCGCGCAGCTTGTTAAGGAAGTTGCTACCAAGACCAACGACGTTGCGGGCGATGGCACCACCACCGCTACCCTGCTTGCGCAGGCGATCATCCATGAGGGCATGAAGAACGTCGCAGCCGGCGCAAACCCGATGGGCATCAAGCGCGGCATCGAGGCGGCTGTCGCAGAAGCGGTTGCAGGCCTCAAGGAAATTTCTAAGCCCGTTGAGAACAAACAGGCGATTGCACAGGTTGCTTCCATTTCTGCCGGCGATGAGAACATCGGCTCGCTCATCAGCGATGCGATGGAGAAGGTCGGCAACGACGGCGTCATCACGGTTGAGGAATCCAAGACCATGAAGACCGAGCTCAACATCGTGGAAGGCATGCAGTTTGACCGCGGCTATGCATCCGCTTACATGGTCACCGACACCGATAAGATGGAGGCTGTGCTGGATAATCCGTACATCCTCATCACGGAAAAGAAGATCAGCAACATTCAGGAAATCCTCCCCGTCCTTGAGGCTGTTGTGCAGCAGGGCAGGAAGCTTCTCATTATTGCAGAGGATGTGGAAGGCGAAGCGCTTGCAACCCTCGTGGTGAACAAACTGCGCGGCACGTTCACCTGCGTTGCCGTTAAGGCTCCTGGCTTTGGCGACAGGCGTAAGGCCATGCTGCAGGATATCGCAATCCTCACCGGCGCACAGGTCATCTCTGAGGAGCTTGGCCTTGAGTTGAAAGACACCACCGTGGCGCAGCTGGGCACCGCGCGTCAGGTAAAGGTCGACAAGGAAAACACCACCATCGTGGAAGGCGCAGGCGATCCTTCCGAGATCAAAGCCCGCATCAGCTCCATCCGCGCGCAGATCGAGGACACTACCTCGGACTACGATAAGGAGAAGCTGCAGGAGCGTTTGGCGAAGCTCGCAGGCGGCGTAGCCGTGATCGCGGTCGGCGCTGCAACGGAAGTTGAGATGAAGGAAGCCAAGCTGCGCATTGAGGACGCGCTGAACGCGACCCGTGCGGCTGTGGAAGAGGGCATCGTACCCGGCGGCGGCGTTGCGCTGATCAACGTCATCGACCGCGTGAAGACGCTCGCCGCCACGAAGGAAGGCGATGAGAAGACCGGCGTCAACATCATCGTCCGTGCGTTGGAGGAGCCCGTCCGCCAGATCGCCGTAAACGCGGGCCTTGAAGGTTCCGTCATCGTGGAGAACATCAAGAAGTCCGGCAAAGCCGGCTACGGCTACGATGCAAAGGTGGACGAATACGGCATGATGGCCGATAAGGGCATCATCGACCCGACGAAGGTCACCCGCAGCGCGCTGCAGAATGCAGCTTCCATTGCGGCGATGGTTCTCACCACCGAAAGCCTCGTCTGCGACATCCCTGCTCCCGAGCCGGCAGCTCCCGCAGGCGGCATGGGCGGCGCCCCGGGTATGTATTAATTCCCCCAATATGGAAAACGCATAATCGAAAATGCTCGCAGGCTTTTGCCTGCGGGCATTTTTTCATCAATTTTTCAGGTGCGGGTTAATATTGCACGAAAAACCCTGTCTTTATAAGGGAAAGGCCTTTTGAAACGAACGCGGAAGGGGGGAGACTATGCAGGATTCTGAGATCATTGCGCTTTATTGGCAGCGGGACGAGGCAGCTATCGCCGAAACAAGCCGGAAATACGGCGCATATTGCTTCCGCATTGCCGGGAATATCCTGACGGCAAAAGAAGATGCCGAAGAATGTGTGAACGATGCATACCACCGGGCTTGGAATGCGATCCCGCCGGAGCGGCCCGAGCATCTTGGCGCGTGGCTCGGGCGGGTTGTGCGCAACGTGGCGCTTGGCCGCTGGCAGCATGCGCATGCCCGGAAGCGCAACAGAGGCATGACTACGCTTTTAAGCGAGCTTGAGGATTGCATCCCCTCTCCGCAGAACGTTGAAACGGCGTTGGACGAACGGGAATTGGGCGAGCGCATCAGCATATGGCTGCGCTCCCTGCCGCAGGAGGACCGCATCCTGTTCGTGCGCCGCTACTGGTATGGTGTGCCGCTCAATGCGCTTGCCAAGGAGCAGCACAGCCCGCCGGCACGGTTGGCGCAGCGGATGTACCGGCTGCGCGGAGCGCTTAAGGCTGAACTCGAAAGAGAGGGGATCGTTTTATGAAGAAAGAACAGAAGGCGGAAACGCTGTTTTGTGGCATAACCAACATCAGTGATGCGGTCATCAATGAGGCCGCTTCGGGTGCTCTGCCGGCAAAGCGGGCGCCATGGGTGAAATGGGGGGCTGTGGCAGCCTGTGCCTGCCTGCTTGCAACGGGCGCATTTGTGCTTGCTCGGCGCGGCGGCACGGATTGCCCCGCGGTGCTCCAATGGTCGGCAGGCTTCCGGCCGGAGCAGTATTTCCAATACAATTACGGTGGAACGGAGCAGGGCGGTTCTTCTTCAATCGACTCTTCCGCAATTCCTTATGCGCAGACGCGCAGCTTTTCTGATGCACGGGCACAGCTTGAGGCGGAAGGCGTGATTCCCCGGATGGAAAATCACCCGCTTCTGTATTGCGGCGCACATTATAATGCGGATGGCAGCTTTTATAGCATCGAGTTTGTCTGGAGCCGCCGGGGAACGATGGACGATTACAGCGATCTGAAGGTTACAGCAGGATATCAGGAGGTGCCCGCGCTTGAAGACTGTATTTATGTGGAGACCGACGGGGAAGGTAATATCCTGGAACCGGCTGTGACCGTCACAGAGCGTGACGGGGTGCAGATTGTGGCAGAGGGCCGGGAAAACCGGAACAAGTCGCTCACATTTGAGACGGACAGCGGCTGGTATCGAATCGAAGGTTCCTTCAACGACGGCTATGCCGCCGTGGCAGAGCTGCTCGACTGGTTTTGGGAACATCCCATTGATTTTGCGCGCTTCCCCATTGAAGCGGGTGATGCTTATGACTATGTCCCGCTTGCGGACTGCCCGGATGCGTTTTCGGAATACCTGCCGGACTTTGCCGCCTTTGGGTTCACGGAGTTGGAAACGCATGTCACGCTCAAAAACGGTGCGCCCGTTGCGTTGGAAGGGCACTATACAACCGAAAGCGGAGAGGAAGGCGCCGAACGGATGCACTGGTGCATCACTGCGGAGCCAGATTACTATGACCTTGAGCGCGCCATCGGCACACTCGAAGCGTTGACTGAAGCGCAGGTTTACGATGCCCTTGCGGAGGGGAGCAGCGTTGCGTTTTTGCAAGGGAATTGCTGCGTCATCGTATTCCCACAGGAAGCAACAGAGGCATGGGCGTTGATCGCATCTCTGCGAAATTAGAAGAGCCTGCAAGAGCTACCCGGGTATATGGGCCCGTGCAGCTCTTTTGCGGCTTGAAACAGGGGTGCGGGGGAGGCCAGGGGCTATTCTCCCAAAAGCTCGTAAACCGTTACGCCAAGTGACTTGGCCAAAAACAGCAATTCAAAATCTGCCACGATGCGGTCGCCCGTTTCTATGCGGCTGATGGCTTTCTGGCTCAGGTTCAGCCCTTCAAGCTGCAGCCTTGCGGCAAGTTGTTCCTGCGACAATCCCGCCCGTTCGCGCGCAGCGCGTACCTGCATGCCTGCGATGTTGCATCTGCTGTTGTATTTGTATAGCTTCAACTGCGTCCCCTCTCCCAACACTTGAAAAAACATTGCGCAAGCGCGCAAAATTACCATATATTGACAGTAACATTTTTATTCCATACGATTTATGCCAAACATGACTAATAACGAGAAGCAAATAAAAACAGGCGCAGGCAAACCGGCAACAGCGCAACAAAGTTTTATGCTTCCTTAACGGCGGGCAAGCCGAGATAAACAAAATCTTAACACTGTTTCCTGTATAATAGAATTATAAAGACAGTATTATTGTGGGCATCTTCTGAATGAAGTATAATATCCGTATGACTACGATGCGCAAGGAAATGAACAGGAAACTGCAAAAAATCCGTTCGGACGCACCGCATGGCGGGGAGCCGTTGCCGGAGGCCGAGGATGACAGGCTTTGGAGAAAGTGCAAGCTGGAATGGCGGCCATTGCTCAAAAGCTTCGCCGTGCTTATGCTTGCCACCGGGGCTGCTGCGCTGTTGGACAGCTATTTTGTTGAGAACAACAATGTTTCGATCATTTATACGCTGGCAATTGTGGTCGTTGCCAGCATCACACCGGGCTATATCTATGGAATCATTGCATCAATCATCAGTGTGATTGGCGTGAACTATTTTTTTGCGGAACCCAAATTCGGATTCAATTTTACGCAAACCGGCTACCCGATTACCTTCGCCTCCCTGCTTGTGGTGTCCATCATCATGAGCACGCTTATGACGCGCTACCGCGAGGCGGCGCATGTTGCGCGCCTGCGTGAAATGCGCACCAAAGCGCTGTATGCTTTAACAAATGAGTTCCTTGCGGCGGATGATGCCGATAGCTATGTGCGCATTGCCTGCGAGCATCTTTCAAGGGTATGCGAAGCACAGGCCTGCTATGCGCCGGTGGGGGAAGCGCTTCCCGCGAACGTGCCGGTTTGCATTACGCTGCCGGTTGAGATACGGGAGCATAAATTCGGAACAATTTATGTGCCGGAGCAGACATGTGCTGCTGCAACCAGCGAAAACCTGTTTGTCCTGATGAAAATGATTGTGTCCCAGCTTGCGCTCGCATTGGAACGCAACCGGTTGATTCAGGAACATCGGCGCGCTCAGCTGCAGGCCGAGGCGGAGAAGATGCGCGGAAACCTACTGCGCGCCGTATCGCACGACCTGCGCACGCCGCTTACGAGCATTCAGGGAGCAAGCGCAACCATCCTCGAAAGCGGCGAGCAGTTGGGGGCAGAGGTAAGCCTGCAGCTTGTGGAGGATATTCATGAAAACTCGCAGTGGCTCATCCGTATGGTAGAGAATCTGCTTTCCGTCACGAAGATCAGCGATGGCCCGGCTGCAGTAAAAAAAGAGCCGGAGGTCGTGGAAGAAGTCGTGGCACAGGCGGTTGGGCAATTGCGCAAGCGCTTCCCGGAAAAAGGAATTCAGGTGCGTGTGCCGGACGATATTCTTCTGATCCCAATGGACGCCACACTGATTGAGCAGGTGCTGATCAACTTAGTGGAAAATGCGTTTTTCCATGCGGACACCGCGCAGGCTGTTGAGATTACAGTACGCGACATGGGCGGAGATGTTGCCTTTGAAATACGCGACCACGGCGCCGGCCTTGATCCACTGCGCCTTGACACGCTTTTTGAAGGCACGGGAACAAACCCGCAGGAGGCAAGCGGCGACGCGCATCGCGGCATGGGAATTGGTCTTTCGATTTGCCGGGCCATTGTGCACGCGCATAAGGGGACGATCCGCGCATGGAATGCTGCTGAAGGGGGCGGCGCGATATTCGAGTTTACATTGCCGAAGGAGGAAGCCGGGCATGAACAATAAAACAACGCTGCTGATCGTGGAGGATGATAAAGCGATCGTTCATTTTATTTCATCAATCCTTAGCGTGAATGAATACAGGACTCTGTATGCGGGAACGGGGCGCGAGGCGATTTCCCTGATTGCGTCATACCGGCCGGATGTGGTTCTGCTCGACCTCGGCCTGCCGGACATTGATGGGCTGGATGTGCTCAAAACCGTGCGGCAGTGGTCGGAAGTGCCGATTATCGTTGTGTCCGCGCGCGGGCGGGAACAGGAAAAGGTGCAGGCGCTGGATCTTGGGGCGGATGATTACATCACCAAGCCTTTTGGCACTGCGGAGCTTCTGGCCCGCATCCGCACGGCGCTGCGTCATAGCATGCGTCCGGAGGCTACCAACATGCCCACGGGCCGGTTTAAGACGGGGGAGCTTGAGATTGACTTCGACCGCCGCCTTGTAATGGTGGAAGGGCGGGATGTGCACTTGACGCAGATTGAATACAAAATCGTGACGCTGATTGCGCAGCACATCGGCAGAGTGCTGACGTATGATTATATCATCCAGCAGATCTGGGGAATACATCACACAAAAGATAACCAGATCCTGCGGGTAAACATGGCGAACATCCGCCGCAAGCTGGAGAAAAATCCTGCGGAGCCCCGTTATATCCTTACGGAAGTTGGCGTCGGATACCGCATGGTGGACGACACGAATTAAGTTGCTTCAGAAGCATAAACGCAGGCGCAGCAACGGCTGCGCCTGCGTTTTTTCCGGATTGCAAGCCGGTTCTGCAAAATTTCTTAGAAAGGTGTCCCGGGAAATTTTGCACACCGTTTGACAAAATTTGAACATTTCTGGCAAAGCTTGCGTTCTCTTGCCATTTCGTAGTAAAATAAATTGAAATATTGTGCAAAAGTCCCTTTTCCACAGGGGCTTTGCTGTAATGTTGCAATAAATCGTGCTCTACAGGAGGGCGACAGGGAAAATGGCAAATTATACGTATGATCCGGGACCACAACTCCCGAACTATATGAAAAAACGTGCGGAGACAGGCGCTCCTTCAGGCGCAGCGCGTGCAGCCAAGGAGACTGCGCCGCGCAAAAAGACTTCAAGTTCCGCGGCGCGCAGCGGCGGGGGCACGGCCCGGAAGGTGAGCAGCGGTGCGCAGGCAGGCCGCACAGCGAAACCGCAGACTCAAAAACGGGGCACGAACAGCTCAAAAACCACCCACAGCGCTGCCAAAACAACAAACCCAACTGCGGCTTCTGCAAAAAAACGCGGCGGCACAACCGGCGAAAACAAGCGGAAGAAAGCACAGCAGCGCAAGCGTATGCTGCATGTGCTTCTCGCGGCAGCGGTGGGCCTTGCGGGCATCATCTGCATCATTTGGCTGGCCAGCCGGGAGGACACGGACAATATCCCGACGGATATTGAGGCCATCATGAGCACGAAAAAAACGTTTCGGGACGGCGTAAAGCTAATTGGCGTGGATGTAAGCGGCATGACGCCGGAGGAAGCAACCGGCCTTGTGAAATATGCGGCGGAAAAGAAGCTGGAAAAAGTTGCGGTTACCGTTGCGTTGGAGGATGCAGGATGGACGTTCAGCGCAAGCGACCTCGGCATGAGCTATGACCTCACCGAGATGTTTGCGGACGGCCTTGCTTACGGCCGGAGCGATGATTCCGAGGTTCAGGATGTGTTGGCCGCGGGCGCAGGCGAGTTCGATGCTGAATACACATGGAGCAGGGAAACGATCCTTCTCGCGCTTGCGCAGCTGGAGCCTTCCATCAACACGGAAGCAACGCAGCCTTATGCGGAGCCGATCACCGATTGGGAGAGCAAAGAACGCTTCAACTACATCGCAGGCGCGGAAGGCCGTGCGCTCAACGCCGAGGCCACTGCGGATAAAATCGAATACGCACTGCGAACCGGAGAATTTGTAACAACGGTGGAGCCGGTCGTCAATGCTGTGCTGCCCACAAACACCATTGATGAAGTTAAGGCGCACACGCAGTACATTTCGGAATATACGACCACATTCTCCGCTGCGCGTGACGATGAAACCAAGCAGAACCGCCTGTTCAACATCCGCAAGGCGGCGGATATCATCAATGGAAATACGATCCGGCCGGGCGAACAATGGAGCTTTAACACGGTTGTGGGGCCCCGCACCTTTGAACTTGGCTGGAAGGCTGCAAACGGCATCAGCGGCGGCAAAGAGTATACCCTGCAGGCAGGCGGAGGCATCTGCCAGCCGAGCACGACGCTTTACAACGCGCTGCTTTGTGCAGGCGCAAATATGGATGAGGGCGCGGATATTGCGATTGTGGACCGGCGTGCGCACACCATCCCGTCCGACTATGTGGATGTTGGGCTGGATGCAACGGTGGATACGCGCGGCATTGACTTTGTGTTCCAAAACAATACCGAATACCCATTGTTCATTTTTGCAGAGGTTAAGAATGTGGAGGGGCGCAGCAGCCGATACCAGATCACAGTTTATGTGTATGGCGAACCGCTGCCGGAAGGCGTCACCTATAAATCGCGCAGTGAGATCACCGAGGTAATCTCGCGCGAGGCGGAAACGGTTTATACCAACGTCACCTCGATTCCGACGGGCTACCAGAAGGAGCGGATTGAGCAACGCGCGGGCTATATTGCGGAGGCGTACCTGGATAAATACGTAAACGGTGAGCGCGTGGAGGAGGAAAGCAAGCTGCTGTATACGGATCGCTACAAAGGAAATCCGGCAGAGATTGACATCGGCACGGGCCCTGCCCTGCAGGCGGGAGAAGCTGTGCCGGAAGGGCTTGTGCCCGTCGGCACGCCGCCTACCCCGGCGTCTTCAAGGGCATAAGGGAACACAAAGAAGAAAATTGCATGTGCATAAAAGCGGGAGCCATCGTCTGCGGATGGCTCCCGCTTTGCGTTTCTCTTTATTTGCAGGCGTTCTGAATGGCCTCTATCATGTCCAGCTGCTCCCATGGCATGGAAGGGTCGCCGAAGTGCCCAAAGGTAGCAGTGCGGCGGTAAATGGGGCGCCTGAGGTCAAGACGGCTGATGATCGCTTCAGGCCTGAGGTCGAACGTTGCTTTTACAGCTTCTGTGAGCTTCCCGTCGGAGACCTTTCCTGTGCCGAACGTATCCACCATCACGGATACGGGCTGCGCCACGCCGATCGCATAGGCAAGCTGGATTTCACAGCGTTCGGCAAGCCCGGCCGCCACGATGTTCTTTGCGATGTGCCGCGCCGCATAGGCTGCGCTGCGATCCACCTTGGTGGGGTCTTTGCCGGAGAACGCGCCGCCGCCGTGCCGCGCATAGCCGCCATACGTGTCCACAATGATCTTGCGGCCCGTAAGGCCGGAATCGCCGTGCGGCCCACCGATGACAAAGCGGCCCGTTGGGTTGACAAGGATGCGCGTGTTTGCATCCATCAGAGTTTCCGGGATAACGGGGCGGATTATTTCAGCAATCACGGCATCACGGATGGCTTCCTGCGTCACATCCGGATCGTGCTGCGTGCTGACAACGACCGTATCCACACGCACGGGTGTATCCCCTTCATATTCCACGCTCACCTGTGCCTTGCCATCCGGGCGGAGGAAGGGAAGCGCGCCGCTCTTGCGCACAGAGCTGAGCTTGCGCGTAAGCGCATGGGCGAGATAGATCGGGAGCGGCATGTATTCCGGGGTTTCATTGCAGGCATAGCCAAACATCATGCCTTGATCGCCCGCGCCGGTCGCAAAATCCGTCGTTTCGCCGGCCTTGGCTTCAAGGGAACGGTCCACGCCCATGGCGATGTCCGAGGATTGCTTGCCGAGCGCCACGAGCACGGAACAGGTTTTGCCGTCAAAGCCGTAAGCGGCGTCATCATACCCGATGTCGCAGATGACGCTGCGCACAAGTGCGGGAATATCCAGCACAGCGTTCGTGGTGACTTCACCCATCACAAGCGCAAGGCCGGTCGTTACGCAGCATTCGCAGGCAACGCGGGATTGTGGGTCTTCCGCGAGGCAGGCATCCAACACCGCATCGGAAAGCTGGTCACAAATTTTGTCAGGATGTCCGTCCGTCACGGATTCAGAGGTAAATAAGCGCTTTTCCATAGTTTCTCCTTTTTTGTGCCTTTGGGGGAGTGAGGTTTCTCATTCTTTGGGGCAAACAAAAACGCCCCGCGAAAAACGAGACGATTGTATTGCTTCGCTCATCTTTCGGCTATTGCCGCGGGAATTGGCACCTTGCGCACGCGCAGGTTGCCGGGTTTCACAGGGCCCGTCCCTCAACCACTCTTGATAAGGCATATTTAATTCTTTGCTAAGCATAGCACAAGTATGAAAAATTGTCAATACATTGGCCGATTTTCGGTGTTTTTGGGGGATGGAAGCAATCATAAAGCGCGCCTCTTTGGGAAACGATAAGCTGTAAGATGCAGTTCGGGAGGGAAACACATGGCTTCAATTTGGCGGGAAAAGAACGGGGAGGAAACGCGCCGCCCGCAGCTTGCGGGCGATATGGAAACAGAGGCAGCCATCATCGGCGGCGGGTTGACCGGCGTGCTTTTGGCATACCGCCTGCGCGAGCGCGGGATTGCGTGCTGTGTTCTGGAGGCGGACGCGGTCGGCAGCGGAACGACGGGCGGCTCCACGGGGAAGGTGACGGCACAGCATGGGCTGATCTATGCAAAGCTCCTCAGCGAGTTCGGCCGCACGAAGGCCAAGGAATATGCCCAATGCAACGCAGCGGCAGTGGAGGAGTATGCTTATCTTGTTGAAAAGGAAGGGATTGCATGCGATTTTACGCGGTGCTCGGCATATGTGTATTCGCGGGACGGTATGGCTGCTTTGCGGGATGAAGCGGAGGCCGCGCGGCGCCTTGGGCTGAATGCGGTGCTTTCCGAGGTCACAAAGCTCCCCTTCCCTGTGGACGGAGCGCTTTGCTTTCCGGATCAGGCCCGGTTTGACCCGTTGGCGTTTGCGCGCGGGCTTGCAAAACGCGCGGAGGAAATGGGCGCAGCGATTTTTGAACAAACGCGGGTTACGGGCGTGGAAGACATGTGCGTCCTGACTGCGGAAGGAACGGTGCAGGCGAAACACGTTGTGTTTGCGTGCCATTATCCCATCATCAACATTCCCGGATATTATTTCCTGCGCATGAGCCAGCAGCGTTCCTTTGCCATTGCGCTGCGCGGCGCACCGCCGCTTTCAGGCGCGTATATCGATGCGCAGCAGGGGGCGCTTTCTTTTCGCGGCGCACGCTTTCAGGATGCGGATGCGCTCATCCTTGCGGCCTATGATGTGCGCAGCGGAAAAAATACCGCCGGCGGAAAGTACCGGGAGCTGCTTTCCATTGCGCGCAAATTCTATCCGGAGTGCGAGCTCATCGCCCAATGGTCTGCACAGGATTGCCGCACGGCGGACGAAGTGCCTTATATCGGCCGGTATAGTGCGGAAACCCCAAACTGGTATGTTGCAACAGGGTTCAATAAATGGGGTATTACAAACGCGATGGTTGCAGCGGCGCGCATTGCGGCAATGATTGCCGGGGAAGCGGTGGAGGAGGACAGCATTTACGACCCACAGCGTTTTAAACTGCTGCCGAGCATGAAAAATCTTGCGGGCGATGCGGGGAACACCATCGCAGGGCTTGCAAAAGAGGCGTTTTCCCTGCCGGAGGAGACGCTCTCCGCCCTCCCGCGCGGCGAAGGATCCATCGTGGAGCATGAGGGGGAAAAGTATGCTGTTTACCGGGATGAATCGGGGGAGGCGCACATCCTGTCATCGCGCTGCCCGCACCTCGGTTGCCGCTTGGAATGGAATCCGGATGACCGCACTTGGGAATGTCCGTGCCATGGCTCGCGCTTCAGCATAAACGGGGAGATTTTAAGCGAACCTACCGTGCGGGAACTGGAACGGAAAGCGTGAAGGCCGCGCTGAAACGGCAATCCCCCCATCAAGACCGTGCAAATTGCGCACAGTTCGCAAAGGTTGCGCCATGTTGCCGCAGAAGCGGCCGCCTTGCAGGTTTCAGCCGGAAATTCGGACCGGGAGACGGCCCGAACGACCTGCCTGCGGGCAGGTCACGGGCCTTCCGCCTCGCTGCATCCCGCATTGCGGGCGCCGCCTCCCTTTCAAAAAAGGGGCTTTGGGGAGCAGCAACCAAAAAGGCTCCTTTGGCAAAGACGCCGGCATGCCGCAGGCATGACTGAGGATTGTTCCACTGCCGGATTAGAGCAATCCTCGAAACTATGCTTTGTCCTCTTTTTCAAGAACGGCTTGATAGCCGGCACCGTACGCACAACGGATGATGTGCATGAAGCAGCCTTCAAACCGGTCGTATTCATTTGATTCGATATAACGTTCAAACAGTTGGTCGATTTTTTCAAACTCGGGATGCGGCATATGATCGCAGGAACAAAAAGACATAGTTAATCCCCAAAATACTTTTTTATAGTATTAATTATACACTTAAAACTCATTATAATCAAGCAGTATGAAATTCATAATGAAAGTGAAATGACTGATATTATGAGGTTCACATGTGGGAATATAATAAAAAACTGGTTGGTGAGCGAATTCGCTGTAAAAGGCAACGCTTGAACTATACACAGGAAAACATGGCAGAACGCTTGGAACTGTCGGTGAAGTTCATCGCAGACATTGAAAGGGGGGCAACAGGGATGTCCTTAGAGACGATGTTTGGCATTTGTGAGATGCTTATGATGACACCCAATGCTTTGCTGCTGCCTGAAACAGAAGACGGAGAAGAAATATCTGCATTGCTTGCGCGGTGCACACCACAGCAACGGAAATATGCGCGCGAAATTGTGGAGGCATTCTGCCATGCGTGCGAAAAAGAGACGTAATAAAATCCGTTTATACCAAACTGCGGGCGGCTCAACCGAGCCGCCCGCGTGTGTTTTTCGTTTCTACGCATCAAACCCCATGGCATGATACGCTTTTGCAAGCGTTGCCGCTGCGGCGATGCGCGCCTGCTCCGCACCATCCTCCATGATCCTGCGGATGTAGGCTTCGTCCGAAACAAGGCGCTTGAATTCGTTTTGTACGGGCGTAAGCTCCTCAATCACGGCATCCGCCACAGCGGTTTTGAGGTGGCCATAGCCCTTGCCTTCAAATTCCGCTTCGGCTTCCGGCAACGTTTTGCCGGTGAAGGTCGTGTAGATCGCCAGCAGGTTGGATACGCCGGGCTTGTTCACAGGATCAAATTGAATGAGGCCGTCGCTGTCCGTCACGGCGCGCTTGAATTTTTTCAGGATCACAGAAGGATCGTCCATGATGGCAACGTAGCCGTTCGGGTTTGGGTCCGACTTGCTCATCTTCTGCGTAGGATCCTGAAGGCTCATCAACCGCGCGCCCACCTTGGGGATATAGCCTTCCGGAATGCGGAAGGTTTCGCCGTGCACCTTGTTGAATCGGATAGCGATGTCCCGTGTGATCTCAATGTGCTGTTTCTGATCATCGCCCACGGGCACAAGGTCGCTCTGATAAAGCAGAATATCCGCCGCCATCAGCACCGGGTACGTATAAAGGCCCGCGTTGATGTTGTCCGTATGTTTCTGCGATTTGTCCTTGAATTGCGTCATGCGGTTGAGCTCGCCCATATAAGTGCTGCATGCGAGCACCCAGTTGAGCTCGGCATGCTCCTTTACATGGGATTGAACAAATACCACGGATTTTTTGGGGTCGACGCCGCAGGCCAGCAGCAGCGCGACCGTATCAAACGCGCGCTTCCTGAGCTCATCCGGATCCTGCCGGACGGTGGCGGCGTGCAGGTTGGCCACGCAATAATAGCAGAAACGGTCATCCGTCTGCAAAAGCGCCCAGTTGCGCAGCGCGCCCACATAGTTGCCGAGCGTCGGCGAGCCGGAGGGCTGGATGCCGCTTAACACGATCTTTTTGCGTTGCTGTTCCATGGTGAAGTCTCCTTAAAGCGTTCAAAATCATTCCGAAATATTATACTGCATTTTTAAAACTATGGCAATGCAATGCGCGAAATGATAGAATTGTACTTGTAGGATTACAATACATCTTGGACAGCGGTAAGAAAAAGGATGAAGGATTCGCACGAATCGGTTATTGTGAGTTTAGGAAAAACAACAAAGACCGAAAGGAAGTGCAAATCCCTCATGGCAAGTGTAACACAGGACATGAAGTACAGGCAATCCCTAATGTGCTAC
>DCKB01000053.1:41659-41867 GCA_002320595.1 Christensenella sp. UBA1685 | reverse complement strand
CTGAACACGCTGGCCGGGATAGGTCATCTGCTCATAGGGTTTAGGGCTGTACGGCTGCTTTTCGGACTGCTCAGGCAAAGCACCCATACGTTTCAGTACCCGGTACAGGCTTTCCGGGCAGCGAGTGTATCCGCGTTCCTGCAGCCTGCACCACAGGTCGATCAAACCTAACTGTGGATTTCTTCGCCGCATATCCCGTATAAGCTTC
>DCKB01000053.1:0-41607 GCA_002320595.1 Christensenella sp. UBA1685 | reverse complement strand
TTGTTCCATCGTACCTTGACAGCCAGAAGTAAATCGTTGAACGAGGCCGGTTGTACTTCCTCGCCGCCTTGGTTACGCCATATTTCAGGGCGTAGCACATTAGGGATTGCCTGTACTTCATGTCCTGTGTTACAGTTGCCATGAGGGATTTGCACTTCCTTTCGGTCCTTGTTGTTTTTCCTAAACTCACAATAACCGATTTGTGCGAATCCTTCATCCTTTTTCTTCTCGCTGTCCAAGATGTATTGTAATCCTACAGTGCAAAGCCGCGCAGTGAGCGCGGCGCTCTTGTAACCTTCGGCGAAATGTGATACATTGTAAGGAACAAATCTCACCGAATGGAGCAAGCCATGGAAATAATCAACACTACCGATTACGACAAAGATACTGTACTGCGCTTTCAGCAGTTCAATGCGCGCATTGTAAAGAGCATCCCCTGGAGTACCCATGCGCTGTTTGCGTTCCTGATGCTTTCCGTGCTCGCAGGCGCATTTTTCGCTGTGCGCAGCCATGCCTGGCTGTATCTTGCCGTGCTTGCGCTCGCACTTTATGTATTTGGACGGCGGTTTTACGCAATCTACATTGCGCCGGAAAAGAAGTTTGAGCAATCCTCCTTTGCGGGCCTTTCGCAGCGGTATACGTTTTTAAAGAACAGCTTTATCGTGTGTGTAAACGGCAAGGAGGACCGGGGATATTACAACCGGCTGTTCGATGTTTGGGAAACGCCGGACGCTTTTTATCTGTACGCGAATGCACGTCAGGCATACATCGTATCCAAAGCGGGCTTTGATCAGGGGACTGCGGAGGCGCTTGCCGCACATTTGCGCGGGCGTGTGGAAGCAAAAAAATATAAAACCGTGAAGCGCTGAGGCAATCCATGAAAATCACCTACATCGGCCACAGCGGCTTTGCAGCGGAGCTTGCGCATTGCACGCTGCTGTTTGATTATTATGAAGGAACGCTGCCCGTGTTCCCTTCGGAAAAGCCGCTGTATGTTTTTTGCAGCCATGCGCACCGGGATCATTTCAACTTCGATATTTTCAGGCTGCGGGAAACGCATCCGGATGTGACCTACATCCTTTCGCGGGATATCCGGCGCAGCTGGAACGCGGCGGGCTTTGCGCGTCATGGCGTGGCGAAGGAGGCATATGACGCGCTCGTTTTTCTCCGGCCATACGAAAGAACGGAGCTGGGGGAAATTGCCGTGGAAACGCTTGACTCCACGGACGAAGGCGTGGCGTTCCTCGTTTCTGTGGAAGGGAAAACGCTGTCCCATGCCGGGGACCTGAACGATTGGGTATGGAATGAAGAATCCCCGGAAGAAAACTGTGCCATGACCGCGCGCTTCCGGGCGGAGGTTGACCGCCTTGCCGGGCGGCGGATCGACGCAGCCTTCCTTGTGCTTGACCCGCGGCAGGAGGCTGCGTTTGACCGGGGTTTTGATTATTTTATGCGCCGCACGGATACGACGCGCGCGTATCCCATGCACTTTTGGAAGGACTTTTCCGTGTTCGGCCGCCTGCGGGCGCTGCCCTGCTCCGAACCGTACCGGGAACGGATCGCGGAAGAAGGGGGATATTAAGAAAAAACCAGCTTTTCGAAAATTTGGGGCGGCTTCTTAAGAAGCCGCCCTTCGTTCTGCGCTTACAGCGCAAGCTCATACCCAACGAAATCCTCGGAGTCCCAAAGGCGCGCGCGGCCCTTCTGCTTGTATCCGAGCTTTTGGTAGATGTGGTTGGTGAGCGGGTTGTCCTCGGAGGCCAACAGCCGCGCAGTGGTGAAGCCGCGGGCGCGGGCGGCTTCCGCCGCAAGGCGCATCGTTTCCGCCGCGAGGCCGCGCCCCTGCGCTTCGGGCAGGATCCCGAGGCGGGCGAGCATGCAGGTGTGCTCCCGCACCTCCGGCCAGGGGAATTCGATGGCTTCTTCGGCTTCATCAAGGATGGAGATCATGGCGATGGGCCTTCCGTCTTCCCGGAGAAAATACAGCTCGCAGTGCGCGATGTCCTCCCCCAAAATTTCGCGGTTTGGGTATTCCGCATCCCAGTGGGAAAACGGGCTTTCCGATGCGGCCCGCGCGATGGCGAGCGCCGTATCCAACTCGGCCTCTCCGGCCGGTTCAAACGTGAATGGCATTTTTAATCCCTCCAGTATCGATCAGGACAGCTCAAACATGCCCATGTAGAGCTGATAGTATTTGCCCTTCTGGGCAATCAGGTCATCGTGGTCGCCGCGCTCGATGATCTCGCCATGCTCAAGCACCATGATCGCGTTCGAGTTGCGCACGGTGGAAAGCCGGTGCGCGATCACGAACACCGTGCGGCCCTTCATCAATTGATCCATGCCGCGCTCAATGTGCGCCTCGGTGCGTGTGTCGATGGAGCTTGTGGCCTCGTCAAGGATCAGCACCGGCGGGTCTGCAACGGCCGCACGGGCGATGGCAATGAGCTGCCGCTGGCCCTGGCTCAAGTTTGCACCGTCTGCGGTGAGCACGGTGTCATATCCCTGCGGCAGATGCGAAATGAAGAAATGCGCGTTGGCGAGTTTTGCCGCCGCCTCGACCTCCGCATCCGTTGCGTCCAGCTTGCCGTAGCGGATGTTTTCACGCACGGTGCCGGTGAACAGGTGCGTATCCTGCAGCACCATAGCAAGCGAGCCGCGCAGAGCATCCTTTTTTATGCGCAGGATGGGGATGCCGTCATAAGTGATTTCACCTTCCTGCACATCATAAAAGCGGTTGATGAGGTTTGTGATCGTGGTTTTACCCGCACCCGTGGAACCCACAAACGCAATTTTCTGGCCAGGGCGTGCGTAAAGCGAAACGTTTTGGAGCACGGTCTTTTCACCGTCGTAGCTGAACGTTACATCATGGAAGCGCACATCGCCGCGCACCTCCACGAGCTCAAAGCCGCTTTCCGCGGTATCGGAAGGTACTTTCCAGGCCCAGATGCCCGTGCGCCCTGTGCATTCTTCCAGCGCGCCTTCCGCATTGCGGCAGGCGTTGACCATGGTTACATCGCCGCCATCTTCTTCCGCAGGCGCGTCGATCATGTCGAAGATGCGTTCCGCGCCCGCAAGCGCGCCCATCACGTTGTTCATCTGCTGGGAAAGCTGGCCGATGGGCATGGAAAACTTGCGCGTGTATTGCAGGAAAGAAGCGATGGAGCCAAGATCCATCAGGCCGCCGACCGCGAGCAGGCCGCCGGCTGCTGCCGTGAGCGCATATGTGACATGGCCGAGGTTGTTCATGAGGGGGCCCATCAGGTTCGCCCAGGTGTTGGCGGTTACGGTGTTTTGCGTCAGCGCCTCATTCAAACCGTTAAACGCACTGTTTACGGCATTCTCATGGCAAAATACCTTTACGACCTTCTGCCCCTCGATCATCTCCTCAATATAGCCGTTTACCTGGGAAAGCGAATCCTGGCGCGCTTTGAAATAGTGTCCGCTGCGCTTTGCAATGGCCTTTGTAATGAACAGCATAATCACGAGCATGCCGATGGAAACGAGCGTGAGGATGGGGCTGAGCAAGACCATCATCACAAACGTGCCGACGATGCTGATGACAGAGCTGATGAACTGTGGAATGCCCTGGCTGAGCATTTCGCGCATGGCGTCGATGTCGTTGGTGTAGGAGGACATGATCTCGCCGTGCGTGCGGGTGTCAAAATAACGGATCGGGAGCTTCTGCATGTGCGTAAAAAGCTCGCGGCGCAGCTGAAGAAGCGTGCCGGTCGAGACCGAAATCATCAGGCGGTTGTAAAGATATGCGCCGCCGATGCCGATCGTGTACATCACGAACATGATGGCAAGCTGCCCAATGAGCCCGGAAAAGTCCGGCTCCGCACTGCCGATCCACGGCACGATATAATCGTTGATGATGGGCTTCAGCATGTAAGTGCCCGCAACGTTTGCACCTGCGCTCAGCACAATGCCGATAAACACCAGCACAAGCTGGAAACGGTAAGCACGGAAATAGGAAAACGTCCGTGCGAAGGTGCGCTTCATGTTCTTCGGCCGGCGAAATGCGTTTTTCCCTTGACGTACCGGAGGCATATCAGGCCACCCCCTTCTGCTGAGATTCGTATACTTCACGATAGATTTCGCTGCGTGCCATCAACTCATCATGTGTGCCGACATCTGAAATCTGGCCTTCGTCCATCACCACGATGCGGTCTGCATCCATTACGGAGGTGATGCGCTGGGCGATGATGATGGTTGTCGTGCCCGTGAGCGTTTCGCGCAGCGCGCGGCGTATTGCGGCATCGGTCGCCGTATCGACGGCGCTTGTGCTGTCATCCAGAATGATGATCTTCGGGCGTTTGAGCAAAGCCCGCGCAATGCACAAGCGCTGTTTTTGCCCGCCGGAAACGTTCACGCCGCCCTGGCCGAGGTCGGTGTCATACCCGGCTGGGAAGGAGGTGATGAAATCATGTGCGGCGGCGGCGCGGCAGGCTTCCTCAATTTGCGCATCCGTGGCGTCCGCGTTGCCCCAACGGAGGTTTTCGCGGATGGTGCCGGAAAAGAGCACGTTCTTCTGCAAAACCATGGAAACGCTGTCACGCAGGGTCTTGATCTTATATTCCCTGACATCGTGCCCACCCACGAGCACGGAACCGGAGAGCACATCGTAAAGCCGGGGGATCAGCTGCACGAGCGAGGACTTGGCAGATCCCGTGCCTCCGATGACGCCGATGGTTTCTCCGCGCCTGATTTTGAGGTTGATATGGGAAAGCGTCAGGTTGTTGGGGTCTTTTGCATAGCTGAAGCAAACATCCCGGAATTCAATGGAACCATCCGATACGGCAAGCGCTGCCGAGGCATCGCTGTCGGTAATGTCGTTCTTTTCCGTGAGAACTTCCACGATGCGCGTTGCACTTGCACGCGTCATGATGAGCATAACAAACATCATCGACAGCATGATCAGCGCGGAGAGAATCTGCGAAATATAGCTGATGAAGCTCATGAGGTCGCCGGTGAGCATATCGCCTGCCACAATGAGGTGCCCGCCGATATAGCATACCGCGATCATGCAGAGATAGAGCACGTATTGGGCGATGGGCATGTTCCAAACCAGAAGGCGCTCAGCCTTGATCTGCGCTTCGCGCACGGCTTCCGCAGAGGCTGTAAACCGCGCATCTTCATGCTTTTCACGCACAAACGCCTTCACCACGCGGATGGCGATCAGGTTTTCCTGCACCTGTGCATTCATTGCGTCGTACTTTTTGAGCATTGCTTTGAAGCGTGGAAACGCCCGCGTGCCGATGAAAATTAAAAATGCGGCAAGCACCGGGATGGCGAAGGCGAACACAACGGCAAGCTCTGCATTCAGGCGCGCGGCCATTATGGTTGCTGCGATGAGCATCAGCGGCGAACGCACGAACGTGCGGATGATCATCATGAAGGATTGCTGCACGTTCGTTACATCCGTGGTAAGGCGCGTGATAAGGGATGCGGTGGAAAAGTGATCCACATTGGCAAATGAGAACCCCTGCACCCTTTGGAACAGGCCGGCGCGCAGGTTCTTTGCAAAGCCCGCACTGGCGGTTACGGCAAAGCGTGCAGAGAGTGCGCCCATTGTAAGGGAAAGGCATGCCATCCCAATCATCAGCAGGCCGCGCCGGAGGATGAAATCAACATCGCCGTTTGCAATGCCGATGTTGATGATATCCGCCATCAGATAAGGAATGTATACTTCAAGAAGAACCTCGCAGATCACCGTAAGCGAAGCAAGTACGGAACGAAGCCCATATCCCTTAATAAAAGGGAACAACTTTTTCAGCATTCATCTTCTCCTTCCATCGCATGAAGCTGATACATCAGCTCATGCATCGTTTTTTGCGCCTCGTCCCCGCGGGCCGAGTTCAGGATCATCCGATCCAACATGCGGGAAAGCGCGTCCAGCTCCACATCGGAAAACCCCCGGAATGTGCGCGCATCCAGCGCATCAAACACGGCGCGCATCTGCGCGAGGCGCGCATGCCCTTCTTCGGTGGCGGAAAGCTTGTTGCAGCGCAGGTTTGTTTCATCCGCCGTGCGCGCAATCAACCCTGCGCTTTCCATGCGCTTGGCCGAGCAGGCAACGGAGGCGGGCGAAACATGCAGATGCTTTGAAACATCAGCCTGCGCGCAGCCGTCGTGCGCGGCGATGTATTCCAGCATGGGCATCTGCGTGCGGTGCAGCTCGATCCCGCGCGCACCGTCCCGGATGCTGATGCGCCTGAGCAGCTCCAGCCTGTGCATTGCGCCGATGATCCTGCGGTATTGCTCCGGTATAGCCATAGGGCTGCCTCCTTTCAAACGGAATATAAACCGGCTAACAGTTAATCGCTTAATAATTTTACGCTCGCGTCGGGAATTTGTCAACACGAAGTTTGCCCCGTGTGCATCCAGGGGCAAAATGTTTTTTAATGATAAAAAATGACAAAACAAATGAAAAAACATCAACGATTGACGCAGCGCGACAAGAAGTGCAGAAAGCGCCGCAAAACACGACAATACCAGGCAATTTTATGCTCTATCGCCGCGAAAAACGCGGTGTTATGATTGGGACACAGACAAAAATTGCATCTCGGTTGCAAAAAGGAGGCATACGAATGACAAAATATCGAATTCTTATGGCGGACGGCAATCTTCAGTTTCAAACAGCAGTACGGGACTGCCTTGCAGCGCAGGAACAGGTGGCGCAGTTTGAGGCTGTGGCGGATGGGCAGGCGGCCATCGACGCGCTGCGCGCAGGGCATTATGACGCGCTCATCACGGAGCTTATTATGCCACGCGTGGATGGTTTTGAATTGCTGGAGCGGCTGAGCAACGGCCTTGTGGAAAACCCGCCGGCCGTGATGGTCGTAAGCGCCATGCGGCATGAGGATATGGTGCGTCAGGCATGCGCCATGGGTGCAAAATACTTCATGGTGAAGCCGGTCGATCCTGAAACGCTTGTAAAACGGATGCTCGACATGCTGGAAAACACATATCTTGGCCGTTCCCAGGTTTGCATGGCGGCAGCGCAGCCGAAAACCCTGGACGAAAAGATTACTGCGGTGTTCCTCGTGATCGGCATTCCTGCGCACATCAAGGGATACCATTACCTGCGCGAAGCCATCCGCATGGTATATTTTGAGCCGGAACTCATCAACCGCATCACAAAAGAACTGTATCCCGGCATCGCAAAGCGCTTTAATACCTCCGCGTCCAAGGTGGAACGTGCGATTCGCCATTCGATTGAGGTCGCCTGGACGCGCGGCAAAATTGAAAACATCAACCAGCTGTTCGGATACAACATCTATTCCAAGAATGATAAGCCTACAAACGGCGAATTTATCGCGCTTGTGGCCGATAAACTCATTATGGAGGATGCGCGGGAGCGCACGCGGCAGGAGATTCGTGACGTCGGCTGATGCAGGCGGCAGAAGAAAAAAGAAGGAATTTGCGCGCCATGGCCACAGGCCGCGGCGCGATGCAGGATGTGCCGTATGCCCGCGCAGGGAGACGGTTTTTCCCCGGAAAGATAAAAAGTTAAAAATTTTACAGGGGAAATGCATTTATACGGCCTATGCAGCATGATATACCATGTCAAAAAAGCGGTTCACAGATTATTCACATACCCTGTGCCCTAAAACGGGCGTTTTGTGGATAAGTCTGTGGAGAGTGTGGATAACTCCCCTGCGAATAGGGCAGAACGCGCATCGTTCCAAGTCAATATTTGATTAATTTCAAAGAAATGACAAAAGCCGCAGCCGGATTGCATGAGCGCGTTGCAAGTCCTGCATCATGCATAAAGCAGAGCGCACCTTCATAGATATGGACTGATACAGCCATACGATTGGGAGGGAAAACGATGGAACTGCAATTTAGCGACTTGGGCGCCACGCGCCTCGTGCTCCGGGCAACGTCGCAGGCGCTTGTGGAAGGGGATCTTCCCTTACCCGAAGGGCGGCAAAGCGCGGAGGTGCTTTGCGCGGATGGCAGCGTCACGATTACGGGCGCTGCCGTGAACGAGGGTGCGGCCACGGTTGAAGGGCGCGTGCGCGTGGAGCTGATTTGCCGCGACGGGGATGAGGTGTTCGCCTTTGCATCCAGCGCGGCGTTCCGCCATTCGCTCCCTGCGCCGGGGGCGAAGGAAGGGATGGAGGCGGAGGCGTATGCTACGCTGCAAACGCTTTCCGTGGAGCAGGCGGGGACGCTCGCGCTTTCGGCGGTGTTGGATGTGGAATGCCTGGTGCTGCGGGAGGAGCCGCTGCGCGTGCTCGCAGGCATCAAGGGCGCGGAGGATCTTGAGTGTAAGCAGCGGAGCTATGAAACCGTGCGCTACGACGTGCTTGGGCAGGAAACGGTGCGCATTCGTGAGGACATGAGCGTACCGAATATTGCGGGCGTGTTGCGCGCTTCGGGCGCATGCCAGATCCGCGACATCCGCGTGGGCGGGGACACGGCTGTTTCCGAAGGCACGTTGACCGTTACCGCGCTCGCCGTGGGTGCGGACGGGAAGCTGATGCAGCTTGTGCAGCACGTGCCGGTAACGCTTGAAACGGAGGCCGATGCCGCGGGCCGGAACACAGCATCTGCCATAGCCACGGCAGAGGTGGAATCGCTTGGGCTTGCACCGATTGGCGAAACCAGCGGGCTGATGAGCGTGGAAGCGCGCATCGCGGTGCGCGTGGAAGCGCCGCGGATGGAGACGATTACCCTGCCGCAGGATGCATACGCGCCATCCCTTCCGCTTTCGTGCGTGCGGGAAGAAGCGCAGCTTCTGCTGCGCGGGGAAACGGCATGCTTCCGGTTCGGTGCATCCGAAACGCTCAGCATACCGGATGGCATGCCGGAATGCTACCGCGTGGCATATTGCGCGGCGCGCCCGGTCGTGACTTCCGCTTCGGTGGAGGACGGGCGGCTTGCAGTAGAGGGTTTGCTGTTTACGCGCGTGTTGTATCAAACGGAAGGCGGCATGCTGTATGCCTTTACGGAGGATATCCCGTTCCGCTCTGAAAATTCCGGCGCAGGCGCGTTCCCAGAAGCACGGGCGCAGGTGCGCATGGTTTCCGCAACGGCCTCGGGCGCGGGGCGCAGCGTTGAGTTTTCCTATACAATTCAGATTTCAGCACAGCCGTATGCGGTTGTAAAGACCGCTGCCGTAACGGGAATGGAGGAGTGCCCACAGGAGGCATGCCCGCGCGGCATCGTAATTTATTTCGCGGGGGAAGGGGAGACGCTGTTTGATGTGGGGCGCCGCTTCAACCTTCCGCGCAAGCGCCTGCTTGACACAAACCCCGGCCTTTCGGAAATGCTGGCCGACGGACAGAAGCTAGTGCTGCTGCTCTGACCGCGAAAAATTCTGAAGGTTTGGCCATAGCTGGCGGCATATGAGTCCCCCTCAAAAACGGGTTCTTCCGCTTCTTTCTGCAAACAAAAGGCTGCGCCATTAGGCAGGTGTTCGTAGGACAGTTAAGGTCAAGTATTTGAAAATGATACTTGACCTTTTTCTATGCAGGGTTTGAGGCAGGCACGCCCCAACAAGATGGTGGTGTCAAATTTGGCACCGTGGTAGAATCTTGCTCTTAAAGGCTCCCTTGTGTAAAGGGGGGTTATGGTGCGTCCCGTTCTTCAAATTATCCCAACAAATCGGAATTTATCGGCTTAACTTAGCAATTTCTTCTTCCGTACTCGCTTTTGTCCACTTGCCAAACGCTTGAGATTCCATAGACGGAACATATCCTAAATTCTTATAGTCTAACTTTAGAAGCAATCCCATACTTGCAACATTTTGCGGTTCCGTGAAACTGATAAACTCCCAATCGGGAACCATCTTATGGAGAATATCAATTAAAACAACAAGGGACTCAAATGCGTACCCTTGGCGATGATATTTGTAGGAAAATGTATATCCGAGAGAAATCGTGTTGTCCTTCGGCATGACCACAATCTCACCAATCATTTCATTTGTTTCCTTTATTGCAACGGCGACCATAAAGGGGGCCTCAACAGACAAAACATCATTTTTACGACGCTCAACTAATTTCGCAATTCCTTCATAGTCTTTTGTCTGCCCTCTCTGATAACGGGAACAAAGCTCGTTATTTCTATAATCGAACATAACAGCTGCATCGCAGGGTATTGTATTTCGCAGATAAAGTCGTTCCGTTTCAATAAAAATCAATGTAGATGCCTCCCACAAATTCCGATTTGTTGTTAGCATATAGCTTTTGAAAAATCCAATCAAGATATTTTTCATAAACAAATAAAACACGAGGGCAGCCATCTGACTGCTCTCATGAACTGTTTTACGAACACCGCCCTTACGCGCAGCCTTTTCTGCTTTGAAGGCGGAGGGAGACGGCGTTCAGCCGTCTGCGGCAGCCTGGACGGTGGCTTTCATCAAGGGAAGCGCCAGCACGAATTTCCAGATGGCTCCGGGTTCATGGGTGCGGATGGCAGTCACGCGCGCGGCGGGCGGCAGTTCGAAGCGGCGGCCTGCTGCGAACGGAAGCTTGTAGAGGTCGACAAGCGGGAAATGCAGAGAAATGGGCGCGCCTTCCGCCGTGCCTTCATAGGAAATGCCGCTGCGGTCCAGCGTGACAACGCCCTCTCCCACATCCACGTGGTTAAGCGCGTGCGCGTCGGTGTGATATTGCAGCGAGCAGGGGGCGGCCATCCGGTAATCGGGAGCGCGCATTTCGTCGCGCAGGGCTTCGCGTTCAAAATCCACCCAGGCAAGCGGGGAAGCCGGGATAACATCCTCCGGCCCGGCCGGAGAAAGAAAGCCGTACCCATCCATCAGGCCGCGGTTGCCGCAAGCCGTGCAGAAAATGGCGTTCCCCTCCGTGCGCATGGTAAACTCCCGGCCGCATTTGGGGCAGCGATACAGCATCAGGTGCAGCCCTTCCGCCGGTTTCTTTGCATGGAACGGGACGCGCGCCTGCGCCTGCCAGGCATATTCGTCCTGAAATATCCCCGCTTGGATGCGGGCATAAAGCGCTTCGTTGGAAAGGGTGGGCAGCTCCTCCGCCGTGGCGACGAGCGTTACGTCCGTTTCCACACGCCCGCGCCTGCGACTTGGCCCCCATTTGGGCCGCGTCAGATAGCTGCCCTTGGTGCGTACGGCATAAACAGGCGCTTTCAGCAGCTTGCAAAGGCGCGCCGTGCTTTCCGGAAAGGCTCCTGTGCGGCCGGTGCCGTTGACCTCGCCTTCCGGGTACAGCAGGATGCTGCCGCCCGCAGAAACAAGCGCGCGCATATCGCGGATGGCCGCAACGTCGGCCGTGAACTGCTCCTTGCGCACACAATGCATGAAACGCAGCAGATAACACAGCGGCTTTTGGTTGAAAAAATAGGCGGAGACAAGGAAGTTGAGCCGCTTGGGGTAAAGGGCTGCAACGGCAAACAGGAAATCTATGTTGGACGCGTGGTTGCCGAGCACGGTGACGGGACCGCGCTCCCCGCGTATGGGGAGCGACTTCGGCCTGCGGAATCCATATCTCAGGCGCAGGTACGGCCGCAGCAGAAGGGCAACAAGGCCGTATAAAACAGGCGGCTGCGGTTTGACATTGTCCGGGTGCTTGTGCTTTTTTAAAGGGGTATGTTCCATTGAAATCACCGAAATTACCACGCAGGCGAATCGCCGGTATTTAAAAACCAGGATGCTTCCGGTGCGGAATAACCATCCGGGCAGGGGCGCGGCATACAAAAAAGGGGCGCTCCGCACCCCTTTAGTATACCACCTTTGCGCCCTGCAACGGAAGCGGGCGCGCCGCTTATTTTATTTTACGGCATTCGAGATAGTAACGCTTTTCGTTTGCTTCGCCCATGGAGAACGTTTTGCGCGGCAACGCGCCGTCAAACACCACGGTGGGGAAGAACGCGCTCTTGGCCATCGGCGGCAGCAGGAACCCGAGGTTTCCGGGCTTTGTTCCAAGGTCATAGACCACATCCGCGCCGTGAATGTAATCGATCGTGGCTTCCGGGAAAGCCTTGAGCATTGCATCGAGCGCGTTTTGCAGCGTGCCGACCTCAAGCTGCGCCGCGGGCGCATTCACCTTCAGGTAGCCATAGCTGCCGGCGGTCACAAATGGGAGAAGGTGGCCGCCGCATGTTGCGGCGATCTTCAAAGATGCGGCGCATTCTTCCTTGGTGGCAAAGCGGTTCATTTTGCAGGCGCCGTTGTCCAAGGCAAGCCGCTCCAGCAGCCAACGCAGCGCTTTTTCGGGATCCAGGTTGAACAGCACCCGGTGGATGGGCTCAAACAGGATGCCTTCGTCATGGATATTCTCAAGCTCCACGAGCGCATAGCGCGCGGGGTGGTTCTCCTGCTCGGCCGGGGAAAGCGTCTGCTTCAGGGCCTCCCAGTTGGCTTTCGCAGTGGCGAATGAATGGTTGCCATCGCCCATCGCAAAGAGCATGGGCTTTTTATCCGCGCCGTATTGCTCCGCAAAGCGGGCGGGGTCTGCAAGCGCTTCCAGCGCGCGGAGCGCGCCCTGAATCCTGCCCACATCGCGGACCATATACCCTTCGATGTGGCCGCCTCCAAGCATGAGCTCAAAATCGTAAAGCCTGTTTTCTGCGGTTGCGGCGTCTGCGAGCGGCTCGATGACCGTGTGCTGCGGGTCGTCGATCAAAACGAGGATGTGCGGCAACTCAAGCGCGGCATCCTTGCGGATGCGCAGGCGCGGCGGAATACGCTCCACAATCGTGCCTTCCGATGCGCGGATGAGCGTTTCGGAGCCACGGCTGTAATCGTATTGCTCAAGGTCGAGCGCCACAACAAGGCCGCTGCGCGTTTTGCCATCCACGGTGCGGCGCACAAACATGAAGCCTTCTCCGCGGCTTTCCAACGTGCCGTCCGCCATGTAGCGATCCATGGTGGCGTTAATCGCTGCGATGCGCTCGGCTTCACCCGGTTTGTCGAGATACATTTCAGGCAGCATCAGGCGCAGCGTGGAGGGCGCGTCGCCAACGATGCGCTCGGCTTCCTCCCAGTAATCGGGCTGCGAGGTGAACTGATCGCAGGCGACGACGGCCCATTTTTCCATGGATACGCCTTCGTGCGGCAACAGGATGTCGGGAACTTTGACGCCGATGGAGTTTTTGAACATGGGATGCCTCCGTAAGATAAATTAAAGTAAGAAAAAGGGGGGCTGCTGGCTTCGGTTCAGGCGATGGTGGTGCCCGCTTTGCCTTCAAGCGCGAGAGCGGCCTGATCCAGCGAGGTAATGATCGCCCTGCGGCCGGGCTTGCTTTCCACAAACTTTACGGCAGCCTCAATCTTGGGCAGCATAGAGCCGGGCGCAAAATGCCCTTCGGCAATATAACGCTTCGCCTCCGCAACGCTGAGCGTGTCAAGATCCTTCTGATCCGGCTTTTTGAAATTGATGCTCACCTTTTCCACGGCCGTGAGGATTACGAGCGCGTCGACGTCAAGATCTTCGGCAAGACGTTCGCTTGCAAGATCCTTATCGATTACGGCTGCCACGCCTTCCAGATTGCCTTGCGCGTTGCGCACAACGGGAATGCCGCCGCCGCCCACGGTGACAACGATAAACCCATTATCCACCAAACAGCGCACTGCGTCAAGTTCCACGATTTCCACCGGCATGGGGGAAGCAACAACGCGCCGCCAGCCGCGGCCTGCGTCCTCCTTCATGACATAGCCCTTCTGCGCGGCGATGGCCGCGGCCTCTTCCTCGGTATAGAACGGGCCGATGGGTTTGGAGGGGTTTTGAAATTTGGGGTCGTGCGAATCGACGACAACCTGCGTTACAACCGTGGCCACAGGGGTGCTGTTGCCGCGGCTGCGCAGCACCTTTGAAAGCCCCTGCTGGATATGATAGCCAATCATGCCCTGGCTCATTGCACCGCAAACATCGAACGGCATCGCAGGCGTAACCGGCTCCGCATATTCGTTCTGAATGACCAAGCGGCCCACCTGCGGGCCATTGCCGTGCGCCAGAACAATTTGATATCCTTTTTCCAGGATATCGGCGATATAAACGGAGGTCCTTTCAACCACTTCAAGCTGTGCTTGCGCGGTTGCCGGCTTTCCTGCTTCCTGAAGGGCATTTCCACCAAGTGCAATCACGATTTTGTTCACGATGGCAGTCTCCTTTGTTTTTGATCATTGAGATTTGGGCGAGTTCTCCGCGTGGAACGCGGGTTGCATATTATGTTTGCATATCCTTAGTATATACATCTGAATGTTCTTGTCAACAGCTTAAAATTTTTTAGCAAACGGGTGGGCGGGCCGGTTTGACAGCGCGCTGCGTGCAACGATATAATAAGGCCGGAAAAGGAGGGCTTCGGCTTGAAAACAAACCTCAGGCAATTCTGCTTTTGCGCGGTGTTTACCGCGCTGTGCGCCGTGTGTGCGCAGATTCAGATCCCACTGCCGATGGTGCCTATCAACCTTGCTCTGTTTGCGGTGCATCTTGCAGGCGCGCTTCTTGGCGCAAAGCGCGGCGTTGCGGCAGTGGCCGCCTACGTGATGCTCGGTGCGCTCGGCGCGCCGGTGTTTGCGGGCTTTGCAGGCGGGGTGCAGGTCATCATGGGGAAAACCGGGGGCTATCTTCTGGGCTACCTGATTGCGGCGCTGCTCGTGGGGCTTTTGCGGGCACGGTGGGGCATTGGATATTGGAGGCTTTGTTTTGCGATGGCGGTCGGCACTGCGGGATGCTATTTTTTCGGCACGATTTGGTTCATGGCGGTCACGGGAACGGGGATATGGACGAGCCTTGTATACTGCGTGTTCCCGTTTCTTGCGGGCGACGCGCTCAAAATTGCCCTTGCGGCATATCTGGCGCGGCGGCTTGCCGCGCCGCTCCGCACGCTTGGCGGAGAAATGTGAAACCAAATGGATTTTAATCGATTTAATATTGAAGGAGAAGCTGTTTGTATGGATGAAAAGAAGGCATATTCCTTTTTTTGCAACGCGGAATGCGAATATTTTCCCTGCCATAAGACGAACGATCCGGAGAATTTCAATTGCCTGTTCTGCTATTGCCCGCTTTATGCGCTTGGCGACCAATGCGGCGGGAATTTCACCTATACGGAAAACGGCGTCAAGGACTGCAGCAATTGCATGATCCCCCATAAGCGCGGCACGGGATATGATTATGTCATGCAGCGCTTCGGAGCGATTATGGACCTGGCCAGGAAGAAGGCGTGAACCCCGCTTCGGCAAGGTCGTTTACGGGCGGCAGACAGGCGTTTTCCCTGCAAATGTAATATGTGGTGCGCCCATCCTTAAGGGGGTAAGCTTCTGTGGGCGCATGCAGCACAACGAGCGCCGTCCCGAAGGGGAAGCGGTTGGCCAGCCCTTCCGCATCTTTTTCGTTTTCCAGCACACATACGACTTTTGCCTGCGGGCGGGAGCAGAGAAGCGCGAGCAGAAAGAAGCAGTGTCCGGCAGGGTGTGATTCCGCCTCGGCTGCAAGGAAGCGCAGTTGGGCTTCCGCCCGCGGGCCGAAGCGCGCCTCATCATACAGCAGGCTGAGCCGCACGAGCACATATGCCATCATGGAATTGCCGCTTGGCATTGCGCCGTCATATGTTTCCTTGGGCCGCAGGATCAGCGGCTCGTTTTGTTTGCCGGAAAGAAAATATCCTCCCCCTTCCGCATCATGGAACAACGCTTCCGCCCGTTCGGCGAGCGCCGCGGCTTTTTCAAGATAAGCATTCTCAAACGTAACTTCGTACAACGAAAGATAAGCGAATGCCAGCGCGGCATAATCATCCAAAAAACCCGGGCCGAGCAGGCGCCCGGAACACCAGCCCACATGCGGTTCGCCGGCGGTCATAAGAACCTCTTGCGCGAAGGCGCAGGCGCGCTCGGCGGCATACAAATATTCCGCTTCGCCCGTGACGGAATAAAGCCCGGCAAGCGCTGCAATCATCAAGCCGTTCCACGCTGTTAAAACCTTATCGTCCAAATGCAGGTGTGTGCGCTCTTTCCGGTAGGCGCGCACCCGCGGCAGGTATTGCTCAAACACATCCGTAAATTCCTCGGCATGCAGCAGGTTCGGAATGCTTTTCCCCTCAAAATTGCCGCCGGGCGAGATGCCGTAATAGCGGTTGAACAGCGCGCCGATGTCCACGCCAAGCAGGCGGGGCAGCTCGGCTGCATCGAATGTGTAATATTTCCCTTCCACCCCTTCGCTGTCCGCATCTTCTGCACTGTAAAACCCTCCCGCAGGCGCAGCGAGCTCACGCAAAACATAGCCCGCCGTCTTTTCGGCTACAGCCCGGTAAAGCGGGTTGCGCGTGAGGTGGAAAGCCATGCTGTATGCGAGGATCAACAGGGCGTTGTCATAAAGCATTTTTTCAAAATGAGGAACAAGGAACCGGCTGTCTGTGGAGTAACGCGAAAATCCGCCGCCGATGTGATCGAATATACCGCCGCGGTAAAGCTGAAGGAGCGTTTTTTCCGCCATGGCAAGCGCCCTGCTATCCCTTTTGAGCGCATGGAGCGCAAGCAAAAACATCAGGTTATGCGCGGCAGGGAACTTCGGAGCAGGCCCGAAGCCTCCGTACTTCGCGTCAAACGTTGCACGGAAATGGGAGAACGCCCGCTCCACCAGTGCGGGAGAAGGTTCCGCACCATGGCGCACATTGGTTGTGAGCGCCTTCACAAACGCATCTCCGCTTTTTAAAAGTGCGGCGCGGTCCGTTTGCCAAAGCGCGGCGATGTTTCCAAGAAGTTCCAGCAGCGCCGTCTTCGGAAAATATGTGCCGGCAAAAAACGGCTTTTGCGCGGCGGTCATGAAGATGCTTGTCGGCCAGCCGCCGCTGCCGGTGTACGCTTCGCATACGCGCATGTAGACGGTGTCGACGTCCGGCCGTTCCTCCTTATCTACCTTAATGGAGATGAAATGCGCGTTGAGAAACGCGGCAACCTCCGCATCCTCAAAGCTTTCATGCGCCATTACATGGCACCAGTGGCAGGTTGAATAACCGATGCTCAGGAACACCGGCTTGTCCTCCCGCCGCGCGGTTTCAAACGCTTCCGCACCCCATGGATACCAATCCACAGGGTTGGCGGCATGCTGGAGCAGATAGGGGCTCGTTTCGTGCTGTAGGCGGTTCATATCAAATTCCTTATCCTGCATTCTGCTGCTTTCCGAGGGCGGCACGCATAGTATGAACCAGAAACGAGGTGAAACCTATGCAGAACAACCGGCAGAAAGCGGGAATACAAACTTTGTTTTCCGGGCTTGGCGCAAGCCCGGGTGCGGTTGCGCGGGTGAGCGGGGATGCCGCGCATCCGCAGCTGCGCGGGGTCGTGCGCTTTTATCCGGCGGGAAGCGGAACGCTTGTGCTCGCGGAATTTCACGGCTTGCCGTATGACGCGGCGCGCTGTGCGGAAAACATATTCGCGATGCACATCCATACGAACGGAAGCTGCGCCGGGGATGGCGGCGCGTTTGCCGGCGCGGGCGGGCATTACAACCCGGCGGGCTGCCCGCATCCGGCGCATGCGGGGGACCTTCCGCCGCTGTTTTCAAACCGGGGATATGCGTTTTCCGCAGTCTATACGGAGCGCTTTACCGTGCGGGAAATCCTGCAACGCACGGTCATCCTCCATAGCCAAAGGGACGATTTTACATCCCAACCGGCAGGCGATGCCGGCAGCCGCATCGGCTGCGGGATAATCGAGGGGTAAAGCGCTGCTGCGTCAGTAGTTTTCGGCTTTCCGCTCAAAGAAGGATTGCGCATACCCGCAGGCAGGGCAGTGCTCAGGCGCCTCCGGGCCAGTGTGCAGGTAGCCGCACTGGCGGCACATCCAGACCGTTTCTTCGCTTTCTTCGGAAAAAACGCGGTTTTTGCGGATGCTTTCGAGCAGGCGGAGATAGCGCTCCTCATGGCTCTGCTCAACATCCGCAACGCGTGCGAATCGCTCGGCGAGGGCGTGAAACCCCTCTTCGCGCGCCTCGCGCGCCATGCGGGCATACATGTCGGCCCATTCCATGTGCTCACCCTCGGCGGCGGTAACAAGGTTTTCGGCGGTACTGCCTATGCCGTGGAACTCCGCATACCACATCTTGGCATGTTGGCGCTCCTGCATCGCTGTTTGCTCAAACAGCGCGGCGATCTGTTCATACCCTTCATTGCGTGCAGCTTCCGCGAAAAAACAATATTTATTGCGCGCTTGCGATTCGCCGGAAAAGGTATCCATCAGGTTTCGCTCGGTCTGCGTGCCGGCATATTTGTGGTCGCGCTCCACCTCTGCAACGGGTTTGAATCTTGAATTTGGAAGCGGGAGCTTTGCAAACAGGGCATTGGTTCGGCGCGCTGTCCCCTGTGTGGACATACCCGCAGACGGTGCAAACGTATCGGTTCATGAATTGCACTCCTTTTAAAATCCGGCTTTCAACGAAGCCGCTTTTTTTCAGGGTTCCCGAAACACCGCCGCTTCATGCGGCGCATGCTTGCGCCCTGTGCGCAATAAGGCTTACAATAAAACCAAACTGCAAAGGGCATATTGACGGAAGGAAAGCGGCTTGAATTATACCGAAACGACATTTGGAGAAGCGGAGGGCCGTCCCGTAAAACGGCTGACACTTTCTGAACAGGGCTACCGCATTTCGCTTTTGAACTATGGCGCAACGCTGCAAAGCCTTGTCCTGCCCAATGGGCTGGACGTTTGTCTGGGCTATGATGCGCTTGCGGATTATCAAAAGCGGGACGGCTGTTTGGGAGCGACGATAGGGCGCTATGCAAACCGCATCGGCGGCGCGGCGTTTACGCTCAACGGGAAGGAATACCGCCTCAGCGCGAACGAGGGCGAAAACCAGCTCCATGGCGGCGCGCATGGCTTTGACAAACGCGTGTGGGATTACGCTCCCGTGCCGGGCGGCATTGCGTTTTCCCGCGTTTCGCCGGAAGGGGAGGAAGGCTTCCCGGGGGCGCTTGCGGTGACGGTCACATACATCCTCCTGCGGGATGGAATTTGCATCCGCTACGAGGCGGAGAGCACGCGCGATACATTCGTGAGCCTCACAAACCATGCATATTTCAACCTGGCGGGGCAGGGAAACGGCAGCGTGCTCGACCATACGCTCGCCCTTGCGGCAGAGGAGTACACGCCCGCCGGTGCGGACAACCTGCCGTTCGGCAGGCTTGCGCCTGTTGCGGGCACAGCGCTTGACTTCCGCACGGAAAATTCGCTTGGTGCGCGCATCGGAGATGCGCTGCTTGCGCCTCTGCATGGCTATGACCACAATTTTGCGCTTTCGGGTAGGGGGATGCGCCGCGCGGCAAAGCTTTCCTGCCCCCGCAGCGGCGTTTCCATGGCGGTGGATACCACGATGGAAGGCATGCAGCTTTACACGGCGAATTTCCTTTCTGCACGCGCCGGCAAGGGAGGCGTGCAATACGAGCCCTATTCCGGCGTATGCCTGGAAACGCAGCGTTTTCCGGATGCGATGCATCATGCGGCGTTCTCATCCCCGCTGCTGCGCGCAGGCATGCGGTACGACGAACGGACGGAATACCGGTTCACGCTTGCATAAACGCCTTCGGCTCTACGGAGCGTGGATAGCGCAGGCCGGGCGCACATGCTATACTTTCTGCAAGAGGTGAAGAAAAATGGATTGCGCAAAAGCGGGGCGGCTGATCCGTACCCTGCGGCTGGAGCGCGGCCTGAAGCAGGCAGAGCTTGCCGAGGTGCTTTGCGTCAGCCCCAAAACGGTTTCAAAATGGGAAAACGGGTGCAGCTCGTCAAGCAGTACCCGGAATGGGATTTGCAGGTGCGTATTGAACGCCGGGGGCGCGGGATTCTCCTTTGGCACAGCGCAAAGGAAGGCTTGCTGTATCAGCTGATTTAGCGCATGCGGCACGCAACGCGGGAAAACAGCGCCGCACCCACGGGGAAACGCACATCCCCTACAGCAATGAGGCATCGTACCATCGTGATGTTTACCGAACGGCCCAGCTCCAGAGCAAATCCCACAAGGATGATTTGCCGCGCAAGGGCAATTACGGCAGGATCCTGCGTAAAAATACCGAAAATCGGCGCCGCGAAAACGTAAATCAGCAGGTTCAGGCTTTCCGATACCGCGATGGACGCAAGCACGGAGCGCCAAACGCGCATAAACATACGCTGTAAACCTGAAAAAGTATAGCATTTTCAACCTGAAATGCAAGCGGGTTTTACAGAAATGCGCAAATAAAAAAATGGCGTTTCCGCCATTTTTTGTCGGGGCTGGGCTGTGGGTCAGCGGCTCTTGCCGCGGCTTGTGACCGGAACGCGGTCCACCACGCGGTCGTCCCGCACGAAATAAATCGCGTCAAACAGGTTAACGGTCGTGCAGCAGTGGCCGGGGATCAGGCGCAGCTTATCTCCTGCAGCGCACCGGTTGGCGCAATAAGCCACACAGTGTTCTTCGCTCATGTTCACGGAAGCTGCGGGAAAATCTGCAAAAACGGGATTGCCCTGATCCACGCCGAGCGTCTTGAGCCCCGCATCGCACACCACATGCTCCGCATCCGCGCTGACCACGGTGGAAAGCAGGAACAGGCTGTGCTCGAACCCAACGCCCACGCGGTCATACGCAGCGTCCATGAAAAGGTAGGTCCCCGCCTGCACTTCTGTGTAAACGGTGTCCGCGCCGCGCAGCTCCACGGTACCGGTGCTCGCGCCGCTGACTTCAGGGACATCAACGCCGTTTTCATGCAGAAACGTGAGCAATTCGCGCAGCCGTCCTTCGATGCGGGCAGCCTCACGGGAGCGGCGGGCAAAATCTTCCGCATGGGAAAGCTGCCCGGCATAGGCCTGAATTCCCAGGAACGAAAGGTGCGGCGCCGCAAGGATCGCTTCTGCAAGCGCGAGCGCCTCCTGCGGCGTTGCAACGCCACAGCGCCGCATGCCGACTTCGTATTCAACAAGGCAATGGATGGTGGTGCCGAAGGTGGCAGCCGCCGATTCCAGAGCGCGAATGTTTTCAAGCGTATCCACGCAGACGGAAAGCCGGCAGCAGCCAGCAAGGTAGCCAAGGCGCATGAGCTTTGCGGGCTCCACCACCTGATTTGCAATGAGCACATCCTCCACGCCCGATTGGATCAGGTCTTCCGCTTCGCTCAGCTTTGCGCAGGTAATCCCCTTTGCGCCGCCTGTAAGCTGCATATGGGCAATGGCGGTGCATTTGTGGGATTTATAGTGCGGGCGAAGCGCCACGCCGAGCGGACGCAGCAGATCCATCGCGCGGGTTTGATTCCGTTCAAGCACATCAAGATCGACGATGAGGGCCGGGGTTTCCAATTGTGATACAAACATGGGGATCCTCCTGTCGCAAGCGCGGTTTATTCTCTGCCCATCCTAGCACATTCTTCGGGTATGGTAAAGGGACGGCTGCATTGAAACGCCCCGGAAAAACGATGGAATTCAGCCGGGATGCAGCTTACAGCAGCGTGCCGAGGCGGCGGATTCCCTCGCGGATCTCCTCCTTGGAGGCATTGGTGTAGTTGAGGCGGAAGGTGCGCACCGCCTTGGGCGCGGTATAGAACGGGTCGCCCGGTGCAACGGCTACCTTGCACTCCACGGCCTCATAGAAGAAATCGAGCGCGGTCTTGCCTTCCGGCAGCGTGCACCAGATGAACATGCCGCCATCCGGCCTGGTGTAAGAAACGGAAGCGGGGAAACACTCCGACATGGCGTCGAGCATGGTTTTGCACTGGCTTTCATACAGCGCGCGGATCTCGGCGATGTGGCCGTCGTAATCGTTGTGGGTAAGGTAGTCGTAAAGCACATATTGCGAAAGCACGCTTGTATGCACATCGGAGGATTCCTTTGCTGCGGCAATCGTTTCAAGCAGCTCCGCATTCTTGCACACAAGGTACCCGACCCGCATGCCGGGCGTCGCCGTTTTGGAGAAGCTGCCGAGCAGAATGCAGTTGTCAAACCGGCCTGCGGCGATGTAGGGCAGCGTTTTGCCGTCAAAGCGCAGCTCGCCGTAGGGATCATCCTCAATCAGGATGACATTTTTATCCCGAATGACATTATACACGGCTTTGCGGTTTTGGGCGGAGTAGGTAAGGCCGGTGGGATTCTGGAAGTTCGGCACGGTATAGATGAATTTCACCCGCGGCGCCGCAAGCGCAGAGGCAAGGCCCTCAACATCCAGACCGTCCTCGCTGAGTGCGACGGGATGGAACGTGGGCGCATATTGCAGGAAGGTCTGGAGCGCGCCGAGGTAGCCGGGCTCTTCCACAATGACGCCGTCGCCCGGGTCCAGGGTGACTTTGGCGATGAGGTCAAGCGCCTGCTGGGAGCCGGTCGTGATGAGAATATCGGCGGCGGTCACGCCAAGGCCGTATTTTTCATTGCAGCGCGCCGCGATGAATTCGCGCAGCTCCGGGATGCCGGCCGTGAGCGAATATTGGAACAGCTTTGTACCATAGCGTTCCACGGCATGCGCCATGGATTTGCCGAGCGCTTCCATCGGGAAGGAGAGCGGGCTGGGCAGGCCGCCCGAAAAGGAGATGATTTCCGGATCCTGTGTGGCCTTCAGCATGCCCTTGATGAAGGAGGGCGGGAGAGCCTTGACGTTTTTACAAAGCAACTGTTGGGTAGTGGTTTCCATAGCGGGTGTCCTTTCTGTAAACTCAAAAATATATCCCGGCATGCTTGCGGCATGGCGTTGACAAAATTAATAATTATAAATAATATATTATTTCTATATCATAGTGACATCGCGGCCAAAAGACAAGGGGAAAATCAAATGAAACGAATAGAGCGGTGGCCGCCCAAACAGGCAGCGGCGGGGTTGCTTGCTATCATAGGGCATGGGCGTTAAAATAAAAAGGTCCGGCGAAAACTGCAAGGAGGAAATAGATATGGACAATCATGCATATGCGTATTCGGTGCTGGAGAAGCTGAGCTTTTGCCGTGTTGCGGGCACGGAGGATGAGAAAAAAGCTGCGCAGCTGCTTCTGGCTGAAATAGAGGCGGTTGGGGGAAGTGGGGAATGGATGGAGTTCCCAATCCCTGCCTGCACGGTAACGCAGGAGGGGATGCGCATCGTTTCTCCGTACGCGCGGGAAGTTGAAACGATCGGGTATGGCCGCTCCGGCGCGCTGCCCGAAGGCGGAAAAACGCTGAAATTCTATTATGCCGAGCGCGGCGCAGCAGAGGATTACGTCGGCATGGGGGACCTTTCCGATACCGCGGTGATGGTGAACTCCATTTCGTTTGAGGCTTACCGCCTGCTGTGTGAAAAGCACGCAGCGGCGTTCATCGTGATGCGCGGCCTGCATTATAATACGCTTAAAACCGCGGATGCCTACCGCAAGAACTTGAGCGATGAAAAGCTGCAGTTTGGCCGCATCCCGGGCTTTATGATCTCTGCCAAAGACGCCACGGAGATGGTGCGCGACGGCGTGGATCGCGTACACCTTACGCTTGTGCAGAGCGAGTTTGAAGCCACATCGCGCAATGTGCTCGCCGTGATCCCGGGCACGGAATACCCGGAGGAGTCCATCGCGCTGACTGCGCATTACGACAGCGTGCCCGTTGGCAAAGGCGCGCACGATAACGCGTCCGGGGCGGCTGCGCTGATGCATATTTACCGCCATTTCCTCAAAAATCCGCCCAAGCGCACGCTGCGCTTCATTTGGTGCGGCGCGGAGGAGGGCGGCCTGTTTGGAAGCCAGGCCTACATCGAGCGCAACAAAGCGTTGATGCCGCAGATCCGTCTTTGCTTCAACTTTGATATGTGCGGCACAACGCTTGGGGAAAACCATATTTCCGTTACCGGTGGGGAAGCGCTCAAGCATTTCACGGAGCAGTTCTGCCGCGAGGTCGGGCGCTCCTCGGTGGTGCGGGTGCGCGTGCAATCCAGCGATTCCGCCGTGTTTGCCGACCACGGAGTCCCTGCGATCGCCATCAGCCGCTATGCAGACAGCGCGGATTACCATGTGCATAGCGATGTGCTTTTCCCGTTGGGGGCGGAGCAGCTGTATCGCGATGCGGAATTTGCGGTGCGCTACATTGCACGCGTGGCGAACTCCATCGTCCTGCCCTTGGATACCACCATTCCGGAGGATATGAAAAAGGAGCTTGATAAGTATTTTGACCGGGATAAAACCAAAAGCAATGGGTAATCCCGGCATTTTGGATCGTTATTCCGCCTTTTCAAACAAAACATATTCCGCAGGGTCAACGGCCTTCCCATCCAAGTAGAGCTCAAAATGCAGGTGACTTTTGTCGCCGCATTCCGAAATGGCCGTATCGCCGATTGTACCGATGAGATCACCCGCGTTCAGGCGTGCCCCCTCGCGCACGGGCGGCTCTTTTGCAAGGTTGGCATAAACCGCCAGCATGCCGTCCTTGCTTTTCACCTCTATGGTAACGCCGAGCGCATCGTCTTCGTAAACGGCCTCCACGGTACCGGCAAACACGGCGTGCACCTCCGTGCCTTTCGGAGAGGCAACGTCAACGCCGGCGTGCGTCATCCATTGGTTCAGCGTGCGGGAATACAGCAGCGAATCCACTGCAAACCCCCAAATGATCTCGCCTGAAACGGGCGGGGAAGCCTTTGTGCGCGCAGGGGCCTTTGTGGGCCTTGGCGCTTGGGTGAAATCGGGAATAGGCGAGGGCGTGGGCGAAGGAGAAGGCGAAGGCGTGGGGAGGGGAAGGACGGGCGTACGCGCCGCTTCATTGAGCCGCTCGTCGTTGGAATACGCCACGGGCGCATCCGTCGGGTTCGGCGTGTCCTCCCCGCCCTGTGGGGCGGAAAAAGCCACCACTGCCGCCACACACAGCACCAAAATGCATGCGGTGAGCGCGATATAGTATCCCCTGGCCCGGAAGAAGGCCGCTGCCTTTCCCTTGAACGCTGTGAAAGCCTGCCGGAATTTTTGCATGTAACAACACCTCCATCATTCTATCGCAAGAGCGCCCGGACGCCTGCGGCGGCGGGGCGATCCCTTCACCCGGTAGTGTTGCCTGTTTTTCGCTTTTTCAATCTTTTTTCACATTGTGCGGCTGACGGCGTGCGCGCGTCCGTGCTATAATGAAGAAAATGCAAGAAAGACGCGCCCGCAGGGGCGTTGGGAGGATACAGTAGGGAATGGGTAAGGTTTGCACGGTCGGCGGACAGGCCGTGATGGAAGGCGTGATGATGAAGTCCCCAACGGGCATTGCCATGGCGGTACGCAAGCCGGACGGCACCATTGCCACACAGTATAAGCCGGAAAAATCGCGCGCGCAGAAGGGCACGTTCTATGGGCTGCCGGTTGTGCGCGGCGTGGTTGCGTTTGTGGAATCGCTCTCCATCGGCATGGGTACGCTGACCGAATCCGCAAAGCTCGCCGGCGAGGAGATTGACGAGGAACCGTCAAAATTTGAAAGATGGCTAGCTGCAAAGCTTGGCAAATCGGTTGAAAGCGTGATTATCGGCTTTGCGGTGGTCATCGCGGTGTGCCTTGCAGTGGGCCTGTTCTTTGTGCTGCCCACGCTTCTCAGCTCGCTGATCCTCGGCGGAAGCGAGGTCGCCTCAGTTTGGAAGAGCCTGACGGAGGGCCTTGTGCGCCTTCTCATTTTTCTGGGGTATATCGTGCTCTGCTCACGGGTGAAGGATGTGCGGCGCGTATTCATGTACCACGGAGCGGAGCATAAGACCATCGCCTGCTACGAGGCGGAAGAGCCGCTTACGCCTGAAAATGCCATGAAGCACAGCCGCCTGCATCCACGCTGCGGCACGAATTATCTGTTCCTTGTGATGGCGGTTTCCATCCTGTTCTTTGCGGCCGTTGGCTGGAATGCAAACTTCCTCGTGCGCCTTGCATCCCGCATCATCTTCCTGCCGCTTGTGGCCGGAATTTCGTATGAAGTGCTGCGTTTTGCCGCGAAGCACGACAACCTGCTTACGCGCATCATCCGCGCGCCGGGCATGGGGCTGCAATACATCACTACCAAGGAACCCACGCCGGATATGCTTGAGGTGGCGATCACCGCGTTTGAACTTGCGATGGACCCGGAGGGCTTCGCCACAAAGCAGGCCGCGGCGGAAACGAAAGAAGGCGAGACGGCCGCCGTGGAGACGGCCGCCGTGGAAACGGCCGCCGGACAGACGGAGGATGCAAAGGCGAGTGACTGAACAAACATGCAAAACCATACGCGAGGCGCTGCGCGCGGCACAAGCCGCGCTCGCGCCCGTTGCCGGGGAAGAAGCCGCACGGGAAGCGCGGCTTTTTTTCTGCCATGCGCTTGGATGGGATATGGCGCGCCTGCTTTCGCGCCAAACCGACATATTTCCCGGGGAATATGAAAAAATGCTCGGAGAAATGCTTGCGCGGCGGCTTGCGGGCGAACCGCTGCAATATATTCTGGGCGAATGGGAACTGATGGGCCTGCCGTTTCGCGTGGATGCGCGGGCGCTCATTCCCCGGCAGGATACGGAAACGCTTGTGGAGGCCGCGCTCGGCCTCATAAAGGAGCGCGGATATCGCACGGTGCTGGACCTTTGCTGCGGCACGGGCTGCATCGGCATCAGCCTTGCGGCGCTTTCCGGCGCGGCGGTTACGCTTGCGGACATCAGCGCGGATGCGCTTGCCCTTGCGCGGGAAAACGCGGAGAAAAACGGCGTTTGCGCCCGCATGACGGAAACGAATCTGTTTTCAAATATAAAGCGAAGCTTTGATCTTATCGCCTGCAATCCCCCGTATCTTTCCGATGCGGACATGGCGGCGCTTCAGCGGGAAGTGCGCTTTGAGCCTGCTCTCGCGCTCTATGGCGGAGCGGATGGCCTCGATTTTTACCGCCGCATCCGCACGGAGTATGCGGCGCACCTCAACCCCGGGGGAGCGTTGCTGCTGGAGGTCGGTTTCGGGCAGGCGGCTGCAGTGTGCGCCCTGTTTGGGGAAAACGCTTATGCGCTGCGCGATCTCTGCGGCGTGGAACGGGTGGTGGCCGTATGCTGAGGCGCCTGCTTACGCCCGGTGCGCTGCTCGCCTGCCTGCTGCTGTGCGGATGTGCTGCGGAAACGCTCGCGCCCCTCACGATCACGCCTGCACCGGCGGATTCCGTACCTCTGCCGCCTCCGGAAAGGACCCGAATGCCTGCGGAAACGCCTGCGCCGGAACCTTCGCCTTCTCCCACGCCTTCGCCCGCGCCGCAGACGGCGACGATTGGCTTTCTGGGCGACATCCTCATCATGCAGACGCAGGTGCAAAACGCGAAGCAGGCGGATGGAACGTATGATTTTTCCGGCAGCTTTGCGCCGATGGAGGCGCTGTTTGCGGAAACGGGTGCGGTATGCGTCAACTTTGAAGGGGCGATGGCCGGGGCGGAGGCGGGCTATTCCGAGCCGCGGCCAACCGCGCCGCCGCCTACGGAGGCCGACCCGACGCCGAAACAGCCATACCAGACCTTTAACGCGCCGGATGCGCTTGCACAAGCGCTTGCGGCAGCGGGTGTTGACCTTGTCTCCACCGCGAACAACCACTGCCTGGATCGCGGTTACGACGGGCTTCTGCGCACGGCGGAGACGCTGCGCGCGGCGGGGCTCTTGCAAAGCGGGGTGTATCGCTCCGAAGAGGATCGTTTCACCCCGCGCATCCTTGCGGTGAACGGCATCCGCATCGGCGTTGTTTCGGCGACGGAGAGCGTCAACCGCAACGATGCGCTGATCCCTTCAGAAAGCCGGGGCTTCGCCGTTTCCCGCCTTTCCGGAGAGGAACAGCTTGCGCGAGAGATCGCATCTTGCAGGGAAGCGGGCGCGGAGTTTATAATAGCGTTTGTACACTGGGGCGTGGAATTTGAGGCGGAAGCGAACAGCCGCCAGAAAAAAACGGCGCGCCGGCTCGTGTCCGCGGGGGCGGATGCGGTTGTGGGTTCGCACCCGCATGTAGTGCAGCCGGTTGAATGGATTGAGGCGGAGCGCGGCGGTGAGCTCATGCGCGCGCCGGTTCTCTATTCGTTGGGAAACTTCGTTTCCAATATGTCCAAGCCGGATACGGAATACGGCATGTTTGCGCGCCTTCGCCTGCTGCGCGGCGCGGACGGCGCGGTTTCCTGCACGGCGGTGGAATATTTGCCCGTGCTTTGCCTCCGGCAGAAACTTGCGGATGGCAGGACGCTGCACCAGGCGGTGCCGTGCTATGCGGATGCATCGTTGTCAAAGGCGGCCGTGCCGCTTGATGCGGACGCACGGGAAAGAATAGAAGCGTGCTATGCGCACGTTGCAGATGCCGTGGGTACGGATGCGGCAAATCTGATGGAATGGAGCGAAGCCGATGCTCAATAAGCTCAAAAGCCTGAAAAACCGATATGAGGAGCTTTCCGCGCTGCTTGCACAGCCGGAGACGATGAACGACCAAAAACGATACCGGGAGCTCGCGCGGGAACATGCGCAGCTTTCGGAGATCGTTGCAGCCTATGACCGCTATACCGCCACCGTGCAGGAGCTTGCGGATTGCCGTGCCATGCTTTCCGAGCAGCACGACGCAGAGATGCGCGAGCTGATCCATGCGGAACTTACGGCGCTTGAGGAAGCGGAAACAAAGCTTGTGGAGGAGCTGAAGTTCATGCTGCTCCCGCGCGACCCGAACGACGAACGCAGCGTCATCATCGAAATCCGCGCGGGCACGGGCGGGGATGAAGCGGCGCTTTTCGGCGCCGACCTTCTTCGGATGTACCAGCGCTACGCGGAACGCCACGGCTTTAAAGCCGAATTCCTGAATGAGAACATGACGGAGATGGGCGGCGTGAAGGAAGTCGTGCTTTCGCTCTCCGGGCGCGGGGCCTATTCGCGCATGAAGTTTGAAAGCGGCGTACACCGCGTGCAGCGCGTGCCGGAGACGGAATCGCAGGGGCGCATTCACACAAGCGCCGCAACGGTTGCCGTTCTCCCGGAAGCGGACGATGTGGAGGTGGAGATCAACCCGAACGACCTTCAGATCGACACCTACCGCAGCGGCGGCGCAGGCGGCCAGCACGTGAACAAAACGGAAAGCGCCATCCGCATCACCCACCTGCCGACCGGGCTTGTGGTGCAATGTCAGGATGAGCGCAGCCAACACAAGAACAAGGACAAGGCGATGCGCGTGCTCAAAAGCCGCCTGTTGGAGCTTTACCAGAGCCAGGCGGCGGAGGCCGAGGCCACGAACCGCAAGAGCCAGGTCGGCTCCGGCGACCGCAGCGAGCGTATCCGCACCTACAATTTTCCGCAGAACCGTGTGACCGACCACCGCATCGGCCTTACGCTGTATAAGCTTGAGGCTTTCATGGATGGCGACATGGATGAGCTGATCGACGCGCTGATCCTTGCCGAGCGCACGGCGCAGCTGTCCGGGGAAACGGCGGAGCATTGACGATGGGCAATTGCCCATTGCGGATTTTTCCGCAGGCGGAGCGCCAGAAAGAAGGAATCCCATGCAAACGCAATTTGCAAACGCGGTAACGCAAAAGGAAAACGGCACGCGCCTTGGCGGGAGCATTCTGCGCGCGGGCGGCCTTGTTGCGTTCCCGACGGAGACCGTTTACGGCCTCGGTGCGAACGGGCTGGACGGCGACGCCGTCCGCCGCATTTTTGAAGCCAAGGGCAGGCCGGGCGACAACCCGCTCATCCTGCATGTGGCGAAAAAGAACGATGTGAAGCAGCTTTGGACGCGCATCCCGGATGCTGCGCGCACATTGATGGATGCATTTTGGCCCGGGCCGCTTACGCTCATTTTCAACCGCTCCTCCGCTGTGCCGGACGAGGTTACCGCCGGGCTTGAGACCGTTGCCGTCCGTATGCCGGACAATAAAACGGCGCTTGCGCTCATCCGCGAGGCAGGCGTGCCGGTGGCCGCGCCGAGCGCCAACACCTCCGGCAAACCAAGCCCGACGACGGCGGAGCATGTGCGGCATGACATGGAGGGAAAGATCGACCTCATCATCGACGGCGGGCCGTGCCGCTTCGGCGTGGAATCCACGGTGCTTTCGCTTGTGGGAAAGCCGACCATCCTGCGTCCGGGCGCGGTTACAAAGGAGATGCTGGAGGCTGTGGCCGGCCCGGTGGCGCTTGCGCCGTCCATCCTTGCGCCGCTCAAGGCGGGGGAGACTGCCGCATCCCCCGGCATGAAGTACCGCCACTATGCTCCGGATGCGGAGGTGCTTGTGGCCGAAGGCGCGCCGCGGCAGGCTGCTTCCCGCATTGCCCGGGCGTATGATGCGCGTGCAATGCGGGGGGAACGCTGCATTATTTTTGCTACGGCGCAAACGCGGGCGCTTTACAGCGGCCGACAATATGTTATAATAGGCGACAGGAATGAACCGGCGACGCTCTGCGCAAACCTGTTTGCACAGCTTCGCGCCCATTCGGACGATGTGGATGTCATCTTTGCCGAGGCGCTGCCGGAACAGGGCGAAGGCCTTGCCTACATGAACCGCCTGCTGCGCGCAGCCGGCTTCCATGTGCTTTCCGAATGAATCCCGCGCAACGAAGGAGAAATGAAATGAAGATCGCAATCGGATCGGATCACGGCGGTTACGCCCTGAAAATGGAACTTATCCCCGTCATCGAAAAGCTTGGCTTCGAGGTGGCGGATTTTGGCTGCCCGGATGAAAAAAGCGTGGATTATCCTGACGTGGCCTTTCCCGTGGCCGAAGCCGTGGCGAATGGTGAATATGCGCGCGGCATCGTCGTATGCGGCACGGGCATCGGCGTTTCCATCTGCGCGAACAAGGTGCGCGGCATCCGCTGCGCGCTCTGCACGGATGAAACCATGGCTCGCCTGACCCGCGAACATAACGATTCCAACATGCTGGCGCTCGGCGGCCGCATCGTTGGCACGGAACTTGCAAAGGCCATCGTATTTACGTGGCTTACGACGGAATTTTCCAAGGGAACCCGCCATATCGGCCGCATTGGCAAAATCGAAAAATACGAGGCGTGAGCCTCATTTTTTATGTCTTCAGTAAAACCATGCGTGCATCTGCGCTGTGAATACGAAAGGAGTTTTTTATGAGTAAACTGACGGTGATCGATCACCCGCTCGTGCAGCACAAGCTTTCCCATCTCAGGGACAAGAAGACGGGCTCCAAGGAATTCCGGGAGCTCGTGGAGGAAATCGCAATGCTTCTGACTTACGAGGCAACGCGCGATTTGCCGCTTGAGGAAACCATGGTGGAAACGCCGGTGGCAATGGCAAAGACCTACACCCTTGCGGGCCGCAAACTCGGCATCGTGCCGATTCTGCGCGCTGGCCTTGGCATGGTGGATGGCATGCTGAGCCTCATTCCGGCGGCCAAAGTGGGCCACATCGGCCTGTACCGAGACCCCACAACGCTCAATCCTGTGGATTATTACAGCAAACTGCCGCCGGATGTGAGCGAGCGGGATATCATCATCGTGGATCCGATGCTGGCGACGGGCGGATCCGCGGTGGAGGGCATCAACGTTGTGAAACGCGCGGGCTGCAAGCGCGTGAAGCTCGTGTGCCTCATCGCTGCGCCGGAGGGCGTGAAGGCCGTGCAGGGGGCACACCCGGATGTTGACATTTATGTTGCGCATGTGGACGATTACCTCAACGACCATGGGTATATCGTTCCCGGCCTCGGCGATGCGGGCGACAGGCTGTTCGGCACGAAATAAGCTTTTGCATAACCTTGCAGGAATAAGCGCGAAAAAGAGGGTGGAGCCTTTGCTCCGCCCTGCGTTTTTTTGAACGATTAATATATTTTTTTCACAAAGGCGACAAAATAATAACATAGAAACATAGGCTAAAATCCTTGCCTTTTTTGGTAGGGTGAGGATATAATACTGATAATTGGATTTTTCGGCGGTTGCGGAAAATCCACCGTATGGCGAGCTTTGCCATGTGGAAAAGATAAACGCATTTTATGCGTATCAATTCGACTGATTGGGAGGAGGTGTTGCGGTTTGGCATCCATGATCGAAAGGGTGGCCGCGACGGAGGCCGAAGCCGCCAGGATCGTGCGTGAGGCAACCGAAAGGGCGCGCACGGTTGTGGCAGAAGCAGAGCAGAAGGCAGGGGAAGCGGCGGCGCTTGCGCGGGAGAATGCCCGGGAAACGCTGCGGTCCCGCGCGGAGGCCGACCGGCAGGAGGGTGAAGCGCGCATGCAGCGCATCCGTGAGGAAGGCGCGGCGGCGGCGGAAGCATCCTGCAAGGCGGCAAGGGCGCGCATCCCGGATGCGGCGGCATATATTCTCAGCGAGGTAACAAAATGATCGTACCAATGAAACGGCTGACGCTCGTTGCGCTCAAAGCGGATGAGGAAGCCATTCTTCAGGCGCTCCAGCGCACCGGGACGGTTGAGGTGATCTCGCAGGCGGACGTTTCCGACGAAAAAACGGGGGACGAGCAACTTCTCTCGCAGGTGCAGCGCTTTGAAAGCGCCGCACAGCTGCTCAAGCGGTATGGCGAAAAGCCGCCCATGGGCCCGAAGCCCGAGATGAGCGCGGAGGAACTTTTTGCGTCCATGCCGGAATCGGTGGCGCTCATGGAACGCACGGAGGAGCTGGACAAGACGCTCGCCGCCGCGCGCTCGGAGATTGAAAAAAAAGAAACGCTGATCGAAACGCTGCTCCCCTGGGAACGGCTTGACGCGCGCATCGAGGATATCCATGCAACGCGCAGCGTCCGTTATGCCGTGGGCTTTTTGCCCCTTTGTGCGGTGGAACAGGTGGAAGCGGCGGGCTTTGCCGTGGAAGCGTTCCCCGGCGTGCGGGAGACGGCGGTGCTTGTGGCCTCTGCCGCTTCCGAATACGATGAAATGCAGCGCGCGCTGAAGGAGCTGGACTTTGCGGAATTCAACTTCCCTGCCATGAAGGGCACGCCGCGCATGAACATCCGCGCGCTGGAAACCGAAATTGCGTCCCTGCGCGAAACGGAAGCGCAAACCGTGAACGCACTTGAGACCGTGGCCAAGCAGCGCACGCTGCTGCTCGAGGGCTTGGATGCAACCTCCATTGAACGCGATCGCGCACGCTCTGCGGCAGCGGTTGAAAAAACGACCTCGGCATTTATTCTCGAAGGCTGGGTGCGCGCGGACGAGGAAGAAAAAGCGCAGAAGGCTGTCGCAGGCGCGGCAGAGGTGTTCAGCTTTGAAACGCGCGAGCCGCTCGAGGAGGAAGCGCCGCCTTCCGCAATGAAAAATAAAAAGCTTGTGGAGCCGTTTGAATCCATCGTCACGATGTATGCATATCCATCCTACCGCGGCGTGGATGCAACGGCTGTGATGGCGCCGTTCTATTTCCTGTTCTTCGGCATGATGCTTTCCGATTCCGGATACGGCCTTGCGCTGTTCATCGGCGGGCTCCTGTTCTCGAAGTACATGAAGCCGCAGGGCGGCATGGCGAAGCTTGCCCGCGTGATTACCTACGGCGGGCTGTCCGCGCTGATCTGCGGCCCGTTCATTGGCACGTTCTTCGGCATGAACTGGAACGACATCTTCCACACGGATATTTTCCCGCTCCTGTTCGACCCGATGGTGGACGTTATGCCCATGATGCTTTTAAGCTGCGGGCTCGGCCTTGTACACATGTTCACCGGCATTGTTGTGAAGATGTATATGTGCTTCCGCGACGGCGACCCGCAAAGCGCGATCTTCGATCAGCTTTCGTGGATTCTGCTGCTTACTGGGCTCATCCTGCTCTTCGCGGCGCCGGCGCTTAAAACGGTGGCGCTCGTGCTCACCGCCCTGGGCGGCGGCATGCTGCTGCTGTTCTCCGGCCGCTCGAAGAAAAATCCCATCATGCGCATCGGCTCCGGCCTCGGCGCGCTGTACAACATCACCGGTTACCTTTCGGACATCCTGTCCTATGTGCGTATTTTCGCGCTCGGCCTCGTTTCAGGCGCGATGGGCATGGTGTTCAACCTCATCGGCGGCATGGTGTATGATGCGTTCGGCGGGCTTGGCATCGTCGGCGCGATCCTCGGCTGCATCCTCGCGGGCGCGGTGCTCCTTGTGCTCCATGTGTTCAGCCTGTTCATCAACACGCTTGGCGCTTACGCGCACTGCGCGAGGCTCCAGTTCATTGAATTTTTCGGCAAGTTTTATGAGGCGGACGGCAGGGCATTCAAGCCCCTTCGCTTCAACACGCGCAATGTGATCCTGCGTGACAAGTGATCCGGAATCCGGATCCTGCACATAGCAACAAAAACCTTTTACGATTAAACTCAGGAGGAATTTTCAAATGCCAACCGAATCTCAGAGCATCTTCGCATCCCTTACCCCGAACGATTGGGGCATCATCTTCACCATGTTGGGCGTTGCATTCGCCGCGGTTCTTGCGGGCATCGGTTCCGCCATCGGCGTAGGAAAAGCCGGCCAGGCGGCCGCGGGCGTCGTTGCAGAGCAGCCCGATCGCTTCGGTAACTGCATGGTTCTTCAGCTGCTCCCGGGTTCTCAGGGCATCTACGGCTTTGCCGTAGCGATTCTGATCCTCATCTTCTCCGGCGTGCTTGGCGGCGACACCTCGGCGCTTACGCTTGAAAAGGGCCTTTCCTACTTTGCTGCAAGCCTGCCAATCGCGTTTGGCGGCCTTCTTTCCGCGCTGCATCAGGCGAAGGTTGCGGTCAGCGGCATCCACATGCTCGCAAAGCGCCCGGACGGCTTCGGCAACGCGATGATGTTCACCCTTATGGTGGAAACGTACGCCCTGCTTTCGCTCATCATCTCCGTGTTCCTCGTGCTGTTCGCGTAATGCGGGAGGCAGCTGATGGCAAACGGGATCAACAACGCGGATAAGCTGCTCGCGCGCATCCTGGACGATGCGCGCGGCGAAGCCGCGAAAATCGAAGCTGCGGCTTCGGCGCAGGCCGAGGAGATCCGCGCGCGCGCAGAGCGGGAAGCCGCGGCGCTCGCTGCGGAGACCGAGGCGCGTGCAAAGGCCGCGCATGCTGAGGCCATTGAGCACGCTGAAACCGCTGCGCAGCTTGAAGCGCGCAAGCAGGCGCTTGCGTCCCGCCGCATGGTGCTGGACGAAGCGTTTGCCGCCGCGTTGAAAGAACTTTGCGCTATGACGGGCGAAGTGCGCGCGGCGCTGCTTAGCTCCATTGCCGCAGAGGAAGCGGATGGCGGGGAAACGCTCCGCCCCGCAAAGGCGGATGAAGCAGGCATTGAAGCTGTGCTGCAAAAGGTGAACGCAACGCTTGCGCAGAACGGCCGTGCGGCGCTTGCGCTCGGGCCTGTGGACGAATCCATCGCAGGCGGGTTTACGCTTGTCGGCGGCGGATATGAAAAGGACTGCTCCTTTGAGGCGATGCTGCGCGAAGCGCGCGACCGGCTTGAAGGCGGCGTGGCGAAGCGGCTGTTCGGCTGATTCGCCCGGAAAGTAGGGTGAAACATGGCACAAGATAACGCACTGTATGCCGTTGCGCGCATCCGCTGCCACGAGAATGGCCTCATCGGACGCGAGCGCATGGCACGCATGATCGCGGGCACGGCGGAGGAAGCGATGCAGGTGCTCACGGGCGCGGGCTATGGCGGCGCTGCCGCAGCCGAAGGCACGGCAGACGTTGAAGCGCTCATCGCGGCTGAACTGGCGCGTACCGATGCGCTGGTGCGGGAAATCTCGCCGGACCCCGCGCTGACGGAGCTGTTTCTGATGCAGGCGGACGTGCATAACCTGAAGGCGCTTTACAAGCTGCGCCTCCTGGGCGGCGGAGACGCCGGCCAGGCTTTGATGCAGGGCGGCGCGTTTGAGCCCGCTGCACTCGCGCGCATGGTGCGCGAATCGGATTACGAACCCCTTCCTGCCCCTCTTGCGGAGGCGCTCCGGGGGCTTGACGAAGCGTTTTCCCATGAAGCGGCTGACCCCGTTCGTGTGAGCACGGCGCTTGACGGCGCGTATTTCCGCATGGGGTATGCAAGCAAGAGCGCTTTTGCGGTGGAATATTTCAAGGCGCGGGCGGATTTTGAAAATGCGCTTGTGCTGCTGCGCCTTACAAACATGGGCGCGGCAGAGGAACGGCTCGCGCAGGCGCTGCTTCCTGCCGGCAACATCCCGGAAGCGGAGTTTTTGAGGGCTGTGGGGCTTCCCGCCGAGCAGTGGGGCAAGGAGCTTATGCAGGGCCCCGTGGGCGAGGTTCTGCGCAAGGCAGTGGAAGATGCGCAGCAGAGCGGCCCTCAGGCCGTGGAGCGCGCGCGGGATAATTACCTGATCCGCCTTGCAGAACGCGGCAGGTTTGATCAGGATACCGTTGCGCCCATCGTGGGGTATCTCCTTGCCCGCGAGCAGGAAGCGCGCTGCATCCGCCTCATTCTGACGGCAAAGCGCAACGGCCTGCCCGAATCCATCATCACAGAAAGGATGCGCGTGCTTTATGGCGAATAAACAGGCTGAAATCGCCATGATCGGCGACCGTGACAGCGTGCTTCTGGCGAAGGCCGCAGGGCTTGCCGTGTTCGATGAAACGGATGCGGAGAAAGCGTCGAAGCTCATTCACCGCCTGGCGCGGGAAGGCTGCAAGGTGATTTTCCTTACGGAACCCGTTTATGCCGCATGCGGCGAGGCGGTTTCCAAATACCGGTATGAATCGTTTCCGGCCATCATCCCGATCCCGGATTCCAAGGGAAGTTCGGGCGTTGCGATGGCACAGATCAAGTCCAATGTCGAGAAGGCGATCGGCGCGGACATTCTATTTTCGGAGGAGTAATATGGCAGAGAAAGGTACGATCGTTAAGGTGTCCGGCCCCCTGATCGTCGCAAACGGCATGGCGGACGTGCAGATGTACGACGTGGTGCGCGTTTCGGAAAAGAAGCTCATCGGCGAAGTGATCGAGCTGCGCGGCGACCGCGCATCCATTCAGGTTTATGAAGAAACCGGCGGCATCGGCCCCGGCGAGCCTGTGGAATCCACCGGCGCGCCGCTTTCCGTGGAGCTTGCGCCGGGCCTCATCGAATCCATTTACGATGGCATTCAGCGGCCGCTGAACGTCATCCGCCGGCAGGCGGGCGACCGCATCACCCGCGGCATCGTGGTGGATTCGCTCGACCATGAGCGCCTTTGGGCGTTCAAGCCCGTGGCAAAGGTGGGGGACGAGCTCGTTCCCGGCGACATCCTCGGCACCGTGCAGGAGACAGAGGCCGTTGAGCACCGCGTGATGGTGCCTTACGGCGTTTCCGGCAAGCTGACGTGGATCTTTGAGGGCGAAGCGAACATCGTAACGCCCATTGCCCGCATCGCGGGAAAAGACGGCGAGGTGGAAGTGCCCATGCTTCAGAAGTGGCCCGTCCGCCGCGGCCGCCCTTACAAGCAAAAGCTCGCGCCGACCGAGCCGATGATCACCGGCCAGCGCGTCATCGATACGCTCTTCCCCGTCGCCAAGGGCGGCGTGGCAGCGGTTCCCGGCCCATTCGGCAGCGGCAAGACGGTCGTGCAGCATCAGCTTGCAAAGTGGGCGGATGCGGACATCATCGTTTACGTTGGCTGCGGCGAGCGCGGCAACGAAATGACGGACGTTCTGATGGAGTTCCCGGAGCTCAAAGACCCGCGCACCGGCCTTTCCCTCATGAAGCGCACGGTGCTCATCGCCAACACCTCCGACATGCCCGTTGCGGCGCGCGAGGCTTCCATCTACACCGGCATCACCATTGCGGAATACTTCCGCGATATGGGCTACAAGGTCGCCATCATGGCGGATTCCACTTCCCGTTGGGCGGAGGCGCTGCGCGAAATGTCCGGCCGCTTGGAAGAAATGCCCGGTGAAGAGGGCTACCCGGCCTATCTGGGCAGCCGCCTTGCCGAGTTCTATGAGCGCGCGGGCGTTGTCGTCGCGCTAGGCTCTGAAGGGCGCACCGGCGCGGTCACGGCCATCGGCGCGGTATCCCCTCCGGGCGGCGATATCTCCGAGCCTGTTTCGCAGGCCACGCTGCGCACCGTGAAGGTGTTCTGGGGCCTTTCGAGCAAGCTTGCATACGCGCGCCATTTCCCTGCAATCGACTGGCTGCAGAGCTATTCCCTGTATCTCGACCGGCTGGAAGGCTGGTTCAACGAGAACGTGAGCGAGGATTGGACGCAGATGGTGCAGGCGACTATGAACATCCTGCAGGAGGAGAGCGAGCTTGAAGAGATCGTCCGCCTTGTCGGCATCGACGCGCTGTCCTTCCGCGACAGGCTGACGCTTGAGGCTGCGCGCTCCATCCGCGAGGACTATCTCCACCAGAACGCGTTCCACGAGGTGGATACCTATACTTCGCCGAAGAAGCAGCATATGCTGCTCAAACTGATCCTGACTTATTACAACAAGGGCGTTGAGGCGCTTGAGGCGGATGCATCGTTTGCAAAGCTTGCCGCGCTGCCCGCGCGTGAGGCGATCGGCCGCTTTAAGTATGTGCCGGAAGCCGAGTGCGAGCCGCGTTATGAGACGACCATGAACGAGCTTGCCGCCGAGATCCGCATGCTGACCGAGGGAGGAAACGAGGATGCGTAAGGAATACCGTACGATTCAGGAAGTCGCGGGCCCGCTGATGATGGTGGAGCACGTCGAAGGCGTTAAGTACGACGAGCTGGTCGAGATTGAGCAGAAGAACGGCGAGATCCGCCACGGCCGCGTGCTGGAGGTCAACGGCGACCGCGCGCTCCTGCAGCTCTTTGAAGGTTCGCAGGGCCTTAAAATCTCCAATTCCAAGGCGCGTTTCCTTGGCCGCTCCATCGAGCTGGCCGTGGCGCCCGATATGCTTGGCCGCGTGTTCGATGGCATGGGCCGCCCGAAGGACGACGGCCCCGCGCTGATTCCCGAAAAGCGCCTTGACATCAACGGCAACCCGATGAACCCCGCAGCGCGCGACTATCCTTCCGAGTTCATTCAGACGGGCATTTCCGCCATCGACGGCCTGAACACGCTCGTGCGCGGTCAGAAGCTGCCCGTGTTCTCCGGCTCCGGCCTGCCGCACGCCCAGCTTGCCGCACAGATCGCGCGTCAGGCGCGCGTGCGCGGCAAGGACGAAAGCTTTGCCGTTGTGTTCGCCGCGGTCGGCATCACGTTTGAAGAGGCGGATTTCTTCATCAACGATTTCCGCGCCACCGGCGCGATCGACCGCACGGTCACATTCGTAAACCTTGCAAACGATCCTGCGATCGAGCGTATCGCAACGCCGCGCATGGCCATTACGGCTGCGGAGTATCTTGCCTACGAACTCGGCATGCACGTGCTCGTCATCATTACGGACATCACCAACTATGCCGAAGCGCTGCGCGAGGTTTCCGCCGCGCGCAAGGAAGTTCCCGGCCGCCGCGGTTACCCGGGCTACCTCTACACCGACCTTGCGACGATGTATGAGCGCGCGGGCCGCATCCGGGACAACAGCGGTTCCATCACGATGATCCCGATCCTTTCCATGCCGGAGGACGACATTACCCACCCCATCCCGGACCTCACCGGCTACATCACCGAAGGGCAGATCATCCTTTCGCGCGAACTGCACCGCAAGGGCGTTACGCCGCCGATCAACGTGCTTCCTTCCCTTTCCCGCTTGAAGGATAAGGGCATCGGCCGCGGAAAGACACGCGAGGATCATGCGGATACAATGAACCAGCTCTTTGCCGCATATTCCCGCGGTAAGGATGCGAAAGAGCTTGCCGTCATTCTGGGCGACGCGGCGCTTTCCGACACGGATAAGCTTTACGCAAAATTTGCGGACGCATTTGAATCGGAATATGTTTCGCAGGGCTATTATACGAACCGCTCCATTGAAGAAACGCTGGACATTGGCTGGAAGCTACTTTCCATCCTGCCACGCGCAGAACTCAAACGTATCCGTGACGAATACCTTGACAAGTATCTGCCCAAGGCGGATGCGGAAGCGTAACCCTTGACGGACTCGATGCCGCATAAAGCGGCGGAACTGGAGGAGCTATGGCAGCTTTAAATGTAAAGCCAACGCGGATGGAGCTTTCCAACCTCAAAAAGAAGCGGAAAGTGGCTGTTCGCGGGCATAAGCTGATGAAGGATAAGCGGGATGAAATGGTGCGCCGCTTCATCGTGTATGTGCGGCGCAACCGCACGCTGCGCGAGGAGGTGGAACAGAAGCTTGCATCCGCCATGCAGGGCTTTGTGCTGGCGCGCGCTTCCATGCGCGCGGAAGCCGTGGAGGAAGCGCTTTGTTACCCCGCCCGTCCTGCGGAGATCAAGGTTTCGGCGCAGCACGTGCTGTCGGTTGTGGTTCCCAAGCTGGAACTGGCTTCAGTGGGCAAGGTTGAACTGCCGTACGGCATTGTGGGCACCAGCGCGGAGCTTGACGCCGCCGTGCAGGCGTTTGCGGAGCTGCTGCCGCTTTTGATCGAGCTTGCGGAGGTGGAAAAGACCTGCAACCGCCTTGCGGATGAGATCGAAAAAACGCGGCGCCGCGTCAACGCGCTTGAATATGTGATGATTCCGCAGTTTGACGAAGCCATCCGCACCATCAAGATGAAGCTTGACGAGAACGAGCGCGGCAATTTGACCCGCCTGATGAAGACCAAGGAAATGCTTGCGCAGAAGGAATAACTGCGCTGAAAGCAACAGCTTGCCGCCCCCAAACGCCGTTTGAGGGCGGCGCTTTGTATGAAATGCGTGGGCAGGGGCCATGCTAAGCTTAAATCCGCTTCTTATACTGAAAGGAGTTGCGCATCAATGGAAGGATCCAACCGTACATTGCTGAAGGTAATCAGCATATTGTTTCTCATTTTCGGCGTGTTTTCCGTAATTACCGCAGTAGCCGGCATCATCGGGGGCGGCTTGCTTGCGGCGGCGGGCGCTCCGGGGGCGGGCATACTTGCGGCCCTTGCCGTCATCATTGGGTGCCTTGGCGGTATTTTGGAATTTATTGCGGGAATAAAAGGCTTGCAAAACAAATTGGCGCAGTGCCGCACGCTTGGCATGATCCTTCTGGTTCTGGCTGTGCTGGGTTTGATTTTCAGCGGATTCCGGTTTACGTGGAGCAATGTTACCGCAATCGTACTGCCGATCCTTTATCTGCTGGGCGCAAAAAAGCAGGACTGAGGAAAAATGGACGATATCATCGGCTGACAAGAGGCCGCGCACCGCAACCCGACAGGGTTGCGGTTTCTGCATTTTGCGGCGGCGGGCGTAGCGGCGCTATGGCAAGCGGCTGCAGCAATACTGCGGGAAATGCGTGCCCGTAAAACCGTATGTGCCCATGTCAACGGATGCAAAAAACGAATCATCTCATTAATTCTAATGGGGTGATTTTTTGGTTAAAATGGGGGAACACGGTTGCATTTTGGGAATGAATGCATCAAAATGAATGTAGCCTTAATCATGTGACAGGCAGGGGGAAGGCTATGGCAGAGTGGATCAGGCGCTTGGGTGCAAGGCGGAACGCACCGCGTGAAACGGTGCCGGAATGCATGGAGGCAGGCGAAGCGGCTCGGCGTGGCCTATTTCACGCCGAACACGCACACCAATGCCATATATACCGCAAGCTGCAGGTCAACTCGCGCGCACAGCTGATTTTGGCGTATCACCGAATCGTAAGGCATGAGGTGCCGTCAAGAGTTATGCGCAAATTAGTTTGCAGACTCCGGCTGAATGAAGTCAGCCAGCAATAGAGGCGTCATCCAGAACCGCCTCCAAGTGCTTCATATTCATGTACTTTTTGTTGCCCCACTGAGTTCCGGCTACATGGCGCAGCCGGGCACAGACCAGCATCAGAGCAGAGTTGCCGTCCGGGAACG
>DCKB01000050.1 GCA_002320595.1 Christensenella sp. UBA1685 | reverse complement strand
ACAGTTGTCATGAGGGATTTGCACTTCCTTTCGGTCCTTGTTGTTTTTCCGAAACTCACAATAACCGATTTGTGCGAATCCTTCATCCTTTTTCTTGCCGCTGTCCAAGATGTATTGTAATCCTACAATCCTCGCATAAGGGACAGAGAATGCGATATGTTGTTACTTATCTGGCTTTGTGGTACAATTCAAGCTAACAGAAGCAGCATAACAATTCAGAAAATGTTGAATAGAGAAAATATTGTGATGGATACAAACTTGTATGGGAGGGATTATTATGAAGTATGAATTGCAAAAACTGGATGAAGATACAATAGATCAGTTGATTTGCCTGTCAAAAAAATGGAAAGAGGAAGACTGTTGTTATGGAATGGAAGTGAATACCAAGAGCGATTTGAATGAGCCTTTGGCAGTAGCTTTGGATAAAGGCAAAATTGTGGGGTATATCTTTGGTCATTTTTATTCTCAGGAAAAAAAGACCTCTTATATAGAAATAGGGGAACCGCGTTTTAGCATTGATGAGTTTTATGTTTTGCCTGAACATCGTTGTATGGGAATAGGAAAAAAGCTATTTCAGCTTATCGAAAATGAGGTGAAGTCTCAATGTAAGTATATTACTTTATCTACATCGACGAAGAATTACAAAGCGATATTAAAACTCTATATTGAGGAATTAGGCATGAATTTCCATAGTGCCTTTTTAATAAAACAAATTAATATATGAATTCCCAGTTGTTGATTTAGTGAAAATTAAGAAGAGCGACAGCAAATACCGCGTTTGCGAAATTTAAAACTTATTAAATAACCGAAATCATTTGGGGAATTGAGCCAATTGGGCCCGAACCTGTGAAAGCAAAAGGCACGTGCGCATGTAAGGAAAATCCCCTCCACTTGCCGCATCCTGCCAAAACAGGTATAATAGCAAGCAAGATTGATTTCTACGAGGTGCATCCATGGTGAAACGCCGCCGCAGAAGGCGCAGACAAATTACCCCCAAGTTCCTGATTATCCTGATTTTGTTTATTGCAGCGGTGCTGATGGGCATTCTTGCAATTTCTTCGCTTGTGGGAAGCGGAACTCCGGGTGCGGATGGCGTTCCGCAGTCCTCCCCCACGCAGAAGCCCGGCATTTTGGACGGGCTGTTCAACAGCGAAACGCCGGAACCTACGCCGGAGCCGACGCCGGAACCCACACCGGAGCCCACGCCTACGCCCATACCGAACCCCACCTCCGTTGCATCGGACACGGCGGACACGACCGGCGTGAAATGGGGCTTTCATTCCGAAATTGAGGTGGACGGAGCTTTGGCGGAGCAATATGCGGCCGCAGAGGCAGACAAGGTCTACTTTGGAAGCGGCGCGGAGTATGCACAGCTTCCCGGCGTAGTAACCTTCCGCGGCAGCAATTACCGGCAAAACCCATATTACGGCACGGCCGGAAACGTATCGGGAAAGAAACTCGAGGCCGTCTGGTATGCTGCGAGCGGCAGCCTCGGAAAAGGGGAAGGCGGCGGCTATTCCGGCTCGTGGACGGGCAGCGGCTGGTCCGGCCAGCCGATCCTTGTGCAATGGCCGGAAGCCACAAAAAAAATCATGAACATGTACGACTCCGCGAAAAGCAAAGCGGGGCTTGTAGAAGTCATTTATGCCACGATGGATGGAAAAATTTATTTCCTTGATTTGGAAACGGGCGAAAAAACGCGCGATCCAATCAACATCGGCGTTCCGTTCAAGGGCGCAGGTTCGCTCGACCCGCGCGGCATCCCCGTGCTGTACCTTGGTTCCGGCGACCATTACCGCGATGCGGGGAGAGAATCCCGCGCAATGGCTGTGAGCCTCGTGACGGGCGAGATCCTTTTTTCCTTTGGCAACAAGCCGGACAGCTTTGCGGACCGCTCCTGGCATGCTTATGACAGCTCCGCCCTTGTGTGCGCCGAAAGCGACGTGCTGATCTATCCGGGCGAAAACGGCCTGCTTTACCGCGTGAAGCTGAACACGCAATATGATGAAGCGGCGGGCACGCTGGCGATGAGCCCTTCCCGCCCGGTGAAATACCGCTATGGCGCAACGCGCACCGGCGAAAACGACTATTGGGTTGGCTATGAGGGCAGCGCCGTAGGCTGGCGGGAATATCTGTTCCTGACGGAAAACTCCGGCCTTATGCACTGCGTGAACGCCAACACGATGGAAACCGTTTGGGTGCAGGACATCTGGGATGACACGAACGCCACCGCCGCCTTTGAGGAAGATATCGAAAACAGCCGGGCGTATCTTTACGTTGGCTCCACACTGGATAACAAGGCGGACGGGAACGGGTATGGCCCTGTAGCCTTCTTCAAGCTTGATGCAACAACGGGCGAAATCATCTGGCAGAAGGAATTCAAGGTGTATACGACCAAGAACGTGACGGGCGGCATCATGTCGAGCGCAGTGCTCGGCGAAGGGAATGTGGAGGGCATGCTCTTTACGACCGTTGCCAGCTACGGCGGGGATGACCGCGGCGTGATTTATGCGCTCGATACGCAAACGGGCGATACGGTCTGGGAGTACGATATGGGCAATTATGCCTGGAGTTCCCCGGTGATGCTCTATGACGCAGCGGGCAGCGGTTACCTTGTACAGTGCAACCGCAAAGGAAACGTATACCTGCTTGACGGGAAAACCGGCGCGGTGTTGGACACGATCAACATCGAAAGCAACATCGAAGCTTCGCCTGCAGCATATGACAACATGATCGTTGTGGGCACGCGCGGCCAGCGCATTTATGGCATCAAGCTGAAGTAATCCGCATGAAGCGGCGCACCCTCGCATAAAACACAGCGGGGGTGCTTTTTATGTTTGACGAAACCTTCAACCTTGCCGTAGCGCTTTTGCTCATCGCCATGGGGGCGTATATGCTTGCTTTGACGCGGCTGTTTCCGCTGCGCGTCAAAACCGTCTGCCGCGGCCTTTTGCGGCTGTTCCGTCCCGGAAAGGGCGGAAAACAGGGCGAAATCAGCCCGTTTGAGGCGCTCTCCGCAGCGCTTGGCGGTTCTGTTGGCACGGGTAACATCGCAGGCGTAGCCTCCGCGATTGCCATCGGCGGCGCGGGTGCGATCTTTTGGATGTGGATCAGCGGCGTGATCGGCATGGCCACAAAATATGCGGAAGTGCTCATCGCAATGCGCTACCGCAAGCGCGGTGCGGACGGAGTGCCTGTGGGCGGCACGATGTATTGCATCCTCCTTGGCATGGGGAAGGGAGCCGCACCGCTTGCGGTGCTGTTTGCGGCGTTCACGTTGCTTGCCTCCCTCGGCTGCGGCAACATGGTGCAGGTGAACACCATCGCATCCGCTGTTTCGGAGGCTGCAAAGGTCATCTCGCCTGCGGCGGCATCCGGGGCGGATGCGCGTTTGCTTGCATGGATCACAGGGGCGGTTACGGCGGTCGCGCTCGGCGCTGTGCTCCTTGGCGGGGCCAAGCGCGTTTGCAGCGCAAGCGCGTATGTGGTTCCCGTGATGAGCGCACTCTATATCGGGGCGGCGGTTTGGGTGATCCTCCGCTTTTCAGACCGCCTGCCGGAGGTTTTGCGGATGATCTTCTCCGGCGCGTTTGGGCTCCGGCCGGCTGTGGGAGGCGCGGTGGGGTTTACGCTTTCGCGCGCACTCCGCGTTGGGATGACGCGCGGCGTGTTTTCCAACGAGGCAGGGATCGGCGCGGCGCCTATGGCGTATGCATCCGCGCGGTGTGAGGATCCCGTGGAACAGGCGATGATGGGCATCTTTGAGGTGTTTGTGGATACAATCCTCATCTGCACGCTGACCGCGTTGATGGTGCTTGTTTCAGGCGTTCCCATTCCTTACGGGGATGCGGATGCTTCCGGCATGGCGATCGCGCTCGATGCGCTTGCCACAGTCGTGCCTAAGCGCGAAGCGGGCGTGTTCCTTGCGGTTTGCGTGGCGCTGTTCGCATTTTCCTCCATGCTCGGCTGGTCGCTTTACGGCGTGCGCGCGGCGGAGTTCCTGCTGGGCGCAAAGGGGATACGGGCATATCGTATCCTGTTTCTGGTTTGCGCCCTTGTGGGTGCAGTGATGGAGATTGCCCCTGTGTGGCGGATGGGCGAAGCGTTCAATTCGCTGATGGCGCTGCCAAACCTGGTGATGCTCCTTGCGCTCGCGCCGCAGGTGCGCCGGGAAACGGACGAATATATTGCCTTGCGGCGTCTGTCCAAACGCAGGCATCTGTGATACAATACATGCGGAAAAACAAAGAATTTCCCAAACGAAATGAGGTGAACTACCCCTATGAAAAAGCAGGTCAACGGCAATACGGAGGGCATCCGGACAACGGTACTCACGCGCATCGCCGCAATTTACGATTTGAAGATGGCGGCAGGAGAGTTTGCGTCCCACGCGCTCGTGGATGAACTCGCTGCGCTTACGGGCCTCATCCGGCGGGAAATTTCCGTTTATATCGGCAGGGATGGCGCGGTGGAGGATGTTTCCATCGGCGATTCAGGCAAGGTAAACATGCCGAATATGCGCCTTGTGCGCAATGCGGACAGGCTCTCTGGCGTGCGCTGCGTACATACGCACCCGAGCGGGGACGGCCGGCTTTCCGGCGTGGATCTTGGAACGCTCCGCAGCATGCGGCTTGACGCGATGGCTGCGCTCGGCGTAAACGAGGCGGGGGAGGCAACGTCGTTTTATGCAGCCTTCCTGGGCGAGATGCGGGAGGAGGAGCGCGAGGTGCTTGTGGCTGGGCCGCTCAGGCCTTACCGCCTGCCGCAGCGCCAGCTGATGGATGAGATCCGCATTGCGGACGAGCGGCTGAAAAGCAGCACGAAGGAAACGGCTGAAGCGCGGCCGGAGCGGGCGATTCTGGTTGGCATCGAAAACGCGGAAGGGTATGATACGATTGCGGAGCTTGCAGAGCTTGCAAAGACCGCAGGGGCAAGCGTTGTAGCGCGGGAGCAACAGCGCAGGCGGCCGGTAGATAACGCGACCTACATCGGCAGCGGCAAGGCGGAAGAGCTTGCGCTGCTCGGAAGCGAGCTGGAAGCCGACCTGTTCATTTTTGACGATGAGCTTTCCCCCATGCAGCAACGCAATCTTGAAACCACGCTTGGCGTGCGCGTAATCGACCGCACGGCGCTTATCCTTGATATCTTTGCACAGCGTGCACAATCCCGCGAAGGCAAGCTTCAGGTGGAGCTTGCGCAGCTCAAATACGGCATGACGCGCCTTGCAGGGCAGGGCCTTGCGCTTTCGCAGCAGGGCGGCGGCATCGGAACGCGCGGCCCGGGCGAAAAGAAGCTTGAGGTGGACAAGCGGCGCATCCGCCGCCGCATTTACGAGCTGGGCGAGGAGCTTAAGGAGGTTGAAAAGCAGCGTTCGCTCCGGCGGGACAGGCGGGAAAAGAACCCGCTGCCGCTCATTGCGCTTGTGGGCTATACCAACGCCGGGAAATCCACGCTTTTAAACGCGATCTCCGATGCGGGCGTGCTTGCGGAGGATAAGCTTTTTGCAACGCTTGACCCGGTTGTGCGTCAGGTGACGCTCCCGGGTGGTACGCAGGCGCTTGTGTCCGACACGGTGGGCTTCATCAACAAGCTGCCGCATGATCTGGTGGAGGCGTTTAAATCGACGCTGGACGAGGTTGCGCGTGCGGACCTGATCCTGCATGTCGTGGATGCATCAAGCCCGTATTACGACAGCCAGATGGCGGTTGTCGAGGACGTCATTGCAGGCCTTGGCGCAGCGGAAACGCCGCGCATCAATGTGTACAATAAGCTTGACAAGTTGGCGGCACAACCTGCTGCAAAGGGGGAAGCAGCCTTCATTTCCGCTGCGAAAGGGGAAGGAATTGAGGCGCTGCTTTCGCGTGCGGAGCACACGCTCGGCGCGGAACGCACCGTGGCGGAGCTGCTGATCCCCTACGATAAATACGAGGCCGTGGCGCTCATCCGCGCGGAGGGGCGTATTCTTTCAGAAACGCATGAGGAAGAGGGAACGCGCATTCGCGCGCAGCTTCCCCAAAGCGCTATGCATAAGCTCAAACGAATCCTCGGAGGGAACGATGGAAGCGACGCGGAAAAAACGGAATAGCCAAACGGAGGGAACGGTACTTGCGCTCATGGCGGCTTTGCTCTGGAGCACCAATGCGCCGTTGATCAAAAGCCTTTCGCTGGACGCGACGCTCGTGGCGGGAATGCGCGCGCTGATTGCGGGCGTTGTGCTCCTTCCGTTCCTTCGGCCGAAAAAGATCAAATGGGGTTTGCCGGTGGTTTCGATGATGGTGTTCTTCACGCTGCAAAGCCTGTTTATTGTAGTCGCACTGCAAAAAACCAGCGCAGCCATTGCCGTGGGCATGCAGTATACCGCGCCGGTTTGGCTTTACCTGATTGCCCGGCTAAGGCGCGAGGCGGTATCCAGAAGCCATCTGGTTTCGCTTGGCGTGCTCACGGCCGGCGTTGCCGTTTCCATGTGCTCCCGCTCGGGTGAGGTGACGTTGCTTGGGAACATCATAGCGCTTTCAACGGGCATCTGGTTTGCGCTTTTAACCCTTGCGATGCAGCGCGTGGGCGGTGAAAACCCGCTTGGCACGGTGAGCCTGAACAACCTTTTTATGGCGGCTGTGCTGCTTTGCCTTTGTGCCGCACAGGGGAAGCTCGGCGCGCTGAAAACGATGCGCGCATCGGAATGGGTCATCATGCTCATCCTGGGCGTGTTCCAGTTTGGCGGCGGGTATGTTTGTTATAACCTGTGCCTCCGGAAGATCAGCGGCACGCGCGCGGCAATGATTACGCCGCTTGAAATGGTATTTGGGCCGTTGTGGGTAGCGGTCTTCCTGCATCAGTACCCGGATGTGATCGGCTTGATCGGCTTTTTGATTATCGCTTTGGGCGTCGTGATTGAGGTGGTCTATACGCATCGGCGGGAAAAAAGCGCGCTGCAGCAAATGCAGGGGTAAAGGCGGGAAAATCAAAACCACCAGTTGAACT
>DCKB01000027.1 GCA_002320595.1 Christensenella sp. UBA1685 | reverse complement strand
ACAATGGCAAAGTAGAGCGCAGCCACCGTGAGGATCAGCGTCGCTTCTACGACTCCCATCGTTTCTACTCGCTTGCCGACTTCGATGCTCAGCTCGCTGTGCATCGAAGAGCCTCCAATAACCGTCCTATGCGCCCTTTACAGTATTGCTCGCCCAACCTTTTCCTTCGTTGCTATACCGTCCAACATCTTTGACAAACCTACAGGCTTGTTTTCGGGGGTTATGCGCCCATTTCGGGAAAAATCTCCCGCACCTTTTCCGCCAGCGCCCGCGCAAGCGCTGCATGGCCTTCCGGCAACAGATGGGTGCCCTCCACAGGAGAAGGCTCCGCGCAGCATGCCGCGTCGAGAAAGGATACCCGCGCTTCCTGCGCTGCGGCCTTGTAGAGCGCCGCAAAGCGCAGCGATTCGGCCCGGTTGAAAAAGCGTCCCTCTGATACGGCATTTTCGCCGATGTGCAACGGCGAAACGAGGAGGATCTTCGCTCCCTGCGGGAAAACGACCGTCGCACCCGGAAAGCGCGCGTTCGCGTTTTGCAAAAGCGCTACAAGCTCCGCCGCACCGCGGGCCGCTCCGGCTGCGTCCGTAAACTTCAGGTCGTTCGTGCCAAGCATAAGAATCACAAGGTCGAAGGGTTTCCCGGCGCAAAGCGCATAGCCCAGCCCTGTTTTTCCGTTCCTGCAGGGGAAGTCCGGGTCGTTGAACACAGTCGTCCTTCCGTTAACCCCGTTTTCGGTTATCCGGCAGCCGCTCCCCAGAAGCGCGCCAAGCGCGCCGGGCCAACGCACCGCATAAGGGTAGCGTGCGCCTGTTGTGGGTGTGAACCCCCATGTGTTTGAATCACCGTAGCACAAAATCTCTTTCATTTTCTCAGCCGTTTCTTTTATTTCCCAAATTGTACCGCGCAACGCGGCAGGTGTAAACCACATTGCGGCCAAAATGTAAAAAATAACAGAACTTGTGCGGCTCTGTTTGCGCTTTGCAGGGCCGGATGCTATACTGTTCCCATGAAGCGAAAAGTTGTCAACATTATTTTATATGCGCTGAGCGCCGCGTTCCTCATCGCGGGCGTTTATCTTCTGGTCCGGCAATATGTGCTTATTCCGGGTGAGTACGAACCGCCTGCCTCTCCGGCGCCCACCCCTACCCCCACGCCTGTGGCCACGGCAACCCCCGGCGTCTCCGAAACGCCCGTTCCCACGCCTTCCCCTACCCCGTATGTAAAGCCCATCCCTACGAGGATCTACTTCACAAAGGCTGAGATCATGGCGGACATTGTACCCGTTGGCATCATTCAGAAAGGCGAACGTCAGGGGCAGATGGACACCGTGGACGATCCCGACCTTGCCGCCTGGTATGAACCCGGCCCCGCCCCCGGCGAAGAGGGCAATGCGCTCATCAACGGCCACAAAAGCTGGAAAGGGAAAATCGGCCGCTTTTCCGTGCTGTGGGACATGGCGGTTGGAGATGAAATCGCCATTGAATACGAAGATGGCGCCGTGAAATACTTCTACGTTGTCTTCGTGGATTTTTATCCTTACGACGGCGTGCCCAACACCGTGATGGATCTTTCCGGCGAAAGCCGCGTCACGCTTATCACCTGCTATGGGGATTATGACCGCACGGCAGGCACATCCAAACAGCGCTGCGTGGTTGTCTGCCAATCGGCAGAGGTGATTTCGGCAAAGCAAACGCCGGATGCGGAATAAAGAATCGGGGCGGATTTCCGCCCCGATTTTGCGTCATTCCGCGGCCGGTTCCGGCGCGCCGTTCCGCCGCCCCGTCAGCAGGATGCCGCTTGTAAGCGCCGTGAATGGCGCGACCGTGCAAAGCCCAAAGCTGCCCACGATCGTGTGCAGGATTTCCGCCGAAACGTATTTGTAATTCAGGATGTTGTCCAACGGCGTGCCCTGCGCCATAAACACCATCAGCAAAGAGATATACCCGCCCGAATAGGCGAGCAGAAGCGTGGTCGTCATTGTACCCATTGCTGCCCGGCCAACGTTCATGCCGCTTTGCGCAGCCTCCTTCCAGCCGATTTCAGGCTTCTTCTCCACCACCTCGCGCACAGCGGAGGTAATATCCACCGCAAGGTCCATCACCGCGCCCGATGCGCCGATAAAGATGCTCGCCATGAAGATGCGCGTCAGATTCAAATCCTGATACCCGCTGTAAAGCAGGCTTTCGGAATAGCTCATCACCGCCCCGTGAATTTGGAACAAATCTGTAAAAGCCATGCCCATCAGGCAGGCCACAAGCACGCCAAGTGCTGCGCCTGAGACCGCCGCCGCCGCGCGCCGGTCAAATCCGTACACAAGCGAAATGATGAGCACCGTCAGAAACAGCGTTACGCCAAGGCCCACCCAAACCGGATTTGCCCCGCGCAGATAGCAGGGCACCAACACCTTCCAAACCGCAAGCACGGTCAACGCCACTGAAAGCAGCGCACGCACGCCCGTGCGCCCGGCAAAGAGCACAAGAAGCGCCACAAAAAGCCCTGCAAGAAGCAGTTCCGCATGAAGCCGGTAATGGTCCACCATGCTGACAGAGGTTATCGCTCCATCCTTTTGGTTCACAAGCACAAGCGCTGTATCTCCCGGCACAAACAGCTTATCCTGTTCCAACGAACCGTTCAGCATGTTGATTCCCGTCGCCTCCTCTCCCTTAAAGCTGCCGCTGAGCAGCAGGAGCGTACAGCGCTGTTCACCTGCGCGCACAAGCCCCGTATCAATGATGCTTGAATCATCACATGCTGTCACGCGCGCGCGGCAATGCTCCGCCTCCTGATAGATTTGCGCATCCTCATAGCCTGTCGGCAGAAGCAGCACAAAGATCGCCAGCAGGCACACCAATACGGGCAGGTAATCGCTCCTGCGGCCAAGTAAACGTTTCATTGTTCCCTCCAAAAAACCTGGTTCCATGTTCAAACAAAGGGCGGGGCTTTGCGCCCCGCCGCCAAATTCACCCGCGCAGGTCTCACGCCACGTTCAGCAGCGCCGCGAGCTTTGCATAGATTTCGGTATTGTCATAGTACCCTTCAAACTGCTCCTGGCCCGCCCCCTCTGCAAACACTGCAACCGGAAGGCCGGTGTGCGCATAAGAGGCAAAGTTAATGCCGGACTTATTGTTCAGAAGATGCGTGATGGTCACGCTCAGCGGCTCATACGTGCCATAGAGGATGTATTCCGCCTGCGTCAGCTCCGCGGCTTCCGCAGCCATGGTCTTATCGTAAGCGGATTTGAGCAGGCCGAGTTCGTATTCATTGAGCACAAGCTTGTCGGCTTCCGCATCGCCTTCCGCTTTCAGGCCAAACAGGGTTTCCACATCCTTAAGCACATCCTCGAAGGAAGTTCCGTTTTCCTTGTAAGCAGCCACATAGTCGCTGTCGTACTTCGCATAGGAAATCTTTTGATTTTGGAGATTGGCAAGGTAGGTGTCGTAATCCGTTCCCGCATAGCCGATGGTCAAGCCGCCGGTTTCATGGTCTCCGGTGACAAGGATGAGCGTTTCTTCCGGATGTGTCTTTGCAAACGCAATTGCGACATCCACTGCATCCGCCATGGCGATGGTATCCGCAATGGTGGAGCCTGCGTCATTCGCATGGCACGCCCAGTCGATCTTTCCGCCTTCCACCATCATAAAGAAGCCGGTCTCATTGTCAAGCACCTCAATCCCCTTTTCCACATAGTCCGCAAGAGCCCAATCGCCTTCCGGACGGTCGTTTTCGTATTGGAATGCATCGGAATCCGCCAGATGCTCGTCAATGATGAGTACCTTTCCATCCGCAGCGGTAACGGCTTCAGCCTCCGCCTGCGTCATGACGACCTTGTAGCCCGCCTGAGCGGCCAATTCGTAAAGGTCTGTCTCTGTGCCTTCATTGCCGGTAACCTTTTTCAGCCCGCCGCCCGCGAAGTATTCAAAACCGCTTTCAATCAGTTCAAGGCCAATCTCATAGTAATTGTTGCGGCTTGCCTGATGCGCATAGAATGCCGCGGGCGTCGCATGGTTCAAGTTCACGCTGGAAATCACGCCGACCTTAAAGCCAAGCTGTGCATGGGCCTTTTCCGCAATCGTTTCATATTCGGTGGTCTTGCCTTCATCCATATTGATTACGCCGGAATACGTTTTATACCCCGTTGCAATTGAAGTGGCCGTGGATGCGGAATCCGGGCAAAAAGAGCTTGAATCGTAGGTATTCGCGCTGCCTGCTACGGGGAATTCCATAAAGTTCAGGGATTCGGAACCAGCAAGGATGCCGTCCTCATCCGTGTCCGCAACTGCGCCGAGGTAATCGGCAGCCGCCTGAAATTGTGGATAGCTCATGCCGTCTCCAATGAACAGGAACACATACTTCGGCGCTGCCGCCTGATCCTGTGCGCCGGCAAGCGTTTGCGTGGGCGCGGGAGCGGGCGCGCTCGTCTGCGCAGCAGTGGGGGCGGCTGTGGGCGTTGAAGCCGGTGCTTTGGCAGCGCAGCCCACAAAGGCAGCGATGGACAGCAGCAGGGTGAGAATCATTGCACAATACTTTTTCATTCGGAAACCTCCCAAACATTGTTTCATCTTTGATATCAAGGCGAGTATACCGCCGGGAGGTCAAATCCATAATCCGCATCATGTAAAATGTTCGTCAAACGCAGAGCGAAGCTATGCCTCGTATTTGCGTTAATTTTTTTACAATCTTTTGTTCCACACTCCCCTGCAAATCCAGCGGTTTTTCCCCATTTCAACGCACAAACGGCTCCCACCCCTCATTTGGGGGCGGGAACCGTTTTCTTTTTTTACCAATCTTTCCCTTCGCTTATTGGGCGAGCGGAAGAATGGTCGTGCTGAAGAATTCGCGCGCCGTATCGGGCATTACGCTGTACACCTGCCCATTCACGGAAACGGCGACGCCGCTGCAACTGCATTGGCGCATGCAGAACGTGGCCTTAAAATCCACCTTGTCATGCAGGCCATTTTCCTCAATCATCTGCTGAAACGCCTGAATCACGTTGTAAGAGCCTTTCAGATGGCAGGAACTTCCGATACAAACGCTGACTTCTACCATACTCAGTGATCCTCCTGTTTTGCACCATGGTAATGAACATGCAGCAGCTCGTGCACGCGGCCCTTGAGGATGCCGTTGTAAAGCGACATCATCAGCGGGTTTTCTTCCGAACGCTTGATGCTGCAAAGCTTATCGGCGGAGTAAAGCCCCGCGCCGCGCTTTTCTCTTTCCATGTTGGATGCGAAGGGCTGCCCGCCGCCGCTGACGCAGCCGCCGGGGCATGCCATCACCTCAACAAAATCGAAGTGTTCGCCCGCCTTGATGCGTTCGATCAGGTCGGAAGCGTTCTTCAGGCCGCTCACAACGCCGATGCGCACTTCCTTTTCGCCCACCATCACGCGGGCTTCCTTCACGCCTTCCATGCCGCGCACGCCGGTGTAGGCGATGGACATCAGAGCCGTGTTGCTCTTGTCAGACGCAAGGCGGCGCAATACGGCCTCCGTCACACCGCCGGTTACGCCGAAGATTACGCCGGCGCCGGTCATCGTGCCAAAGGGCATATCCACCGCTTCGGGTTCAATATCGCGGAACATGATGCCGGATTCTTTGATCATGCGCACGAGCTCCTGCGTTGTGAGCACATAATCCACATCCTGCTTGCCTTCCACCTTAAACTCGTCGCGCACCGCTTCAAACTTCTTCGCCGTGCAGGGCATGACCGCCACATGCACACATTTGCGGCTGGAGGTGCGGTTGTTCTCGCGGATTACCGCAGCAAACATCTGCATCGGGGACTTGCAGGTGGAAACATGCTCCATCAGTTCGGGATAGCGCGTTTCGCAATAGCGCACCCAGGCCGGGCAGCAGGAAGAGAACAGCGGCAGCTCCGCCTTGCCTTCGCCAAGGCGCTTTGCAAGCTCGTTCGATTCCTCAAGCACGGTGAGGTCCGCGCTTGTGGAGGTATCATAGATCTCGTCAAAGCCCATGCGCCTGAGCGCGGCAACGATCCTGCCCATCGCGTTTTCACCCGGGGCAATGCCGAGCTCGCGGCCAAGCGCCACGCGCACGGCAGGGGCAATCTGCACGGTTACCTTGGTGCCGCGGTCGTCAAGCGCCTTCCAGACCTTTGCGATGTCATTCTTCACAACGATGGCGCCCGTCGGGCAGGCCTGCGCACATTGGCCGCAGCCCACGCAGGGGGATTCTGCAAGCGGGATGTCAAACGCCGTGCTGATGGTCATCTTGGAGCCGCGGTGCGCAAAATCAATGGCGCCCACGTTCTGCACCTCGTTGCACATGCGCACACAGTCGCCGCAGAGGATGCACTTGTGCGCATCGCGCACGATGCTGACAGAGGAATCCTCGATCTTCGGCTTTTCGGCCGTATTCGGGAAACGCACATCGTTAATGTCGAAGCGCATTGCAAGATCCTGCAGCTTGCAGGTGCCGTTGTTGTCACAGGTGGTGCAGTCCCGGCAGTGGTTTGCAAGCAGAAGCTCTAGGATCATTTTGCGGTACTTGCGCAGGCGCTCCGTATTGGTGCGGATCTCCATCCCCGCCTTCGGGGGCGTGGAGCACGCAGCCTCCAGGCCGCCCCACTGGTTTTCCACCATGCACATGCGGCATGCGCCATAGATCGAAAGCTCGGAATGGTAGCAGAAGGTGGGCATTTTCACACCGACCTTGCGGATCAGCTCCAGCAGATTTTTTTCGCCGTTGATCTCGACAGGGATGCCGTCAACCGTCATAAATTGCTTGTTTGCCATGGCCATGTTAGTCCTCCTTGATGGCGTGGAACGGGCAGGTGCCGACGCACGCTTCGCACTTGATGCACTTCTCCTGGTCGATCACAAACGGCTGTTTGAGCGTGCCGCTGATCGCGCCAACAGGGCAGCCGCGGGAGCACTTGGAGCAGCCCTTGCACAGCGCAGGATCGATGGAGATGCGTTTGAGCTTGCGGCAGTTGCCCGCCGGGCAGCGTTTTTCGTAAATATGCGCCTCGTATTCCGAGCGGAAGTTCTTGATCGTGCTTACCACAGGGGAAGGCGCGGTCTTTCCAAGGCCGCAGAGCGCCGTGGCGGAGATGGTGTCCGCAAGCTCCAGCAGCAGCTCGATGTCCCCATCGCGGCCCTTGCCGGCCACAATGCGCTCGAGGATCTCCAGCATGCGCTTGGTGCCCTCGCGGCACGGCACGCACTTGCCGCAGGATTCGTTCTGCGTGAAGTGCATGAAGAAGCGCGCCACTTCCACCATGCAGGTGTTGCTGTCCATCACCACGAGGCCGCCGGAGCCGATCATGGCGCCAACCTTCTTCAGGGAATCAAAATCTAGCGGCAGATCAAGCTGCTCGGGTGTGAGGCAGCCGCCGGAAGGTCCGCCGATCTGCACGGCCTTGAACTCCGCACCGCCGCGGATGCCGCCGCCGATATCGAAGATGACCTCGCGCAGCGGAGTCCCCATGGGGACCTCGATGAGGCCCGTGTTTACCACGTTGCCCGTGAGGGCGAACGCCTTCGTGCCCGGGCTGTTCTCCGGCCCGATGGACTTATACCACGCAGCGCCGTTTTCAATGATGGACGGCACGTTTGCGAACGTTTCCACGTTGTTGAGCACCGTAGGCATATTGAACAGGCCGTGCTCCACCGTGCGCGGGGGCTTCACGCGCGGCATGCCGCGCTTGCCTTCGATGGACGCCGTGAGCGCGCTGCCCTCGCCGCAAACGAATGCGCCTGCGCCGCGGTTGATGCGGATGGTAAAATCAAATCCCGTGCCGAGGATGTCCTTGCCGAGGAGGCCGAGCTCCGTCGCCTGCTCAATGGCGCGGCTGAGCTTTTTCACCGCCACAGGGTATTCCGCGCGGACGTAGATATAACCCTCGGAAGCGCCGCATGCAAGGCCTGCGATCATCATGCCTTCCAGCATGCGGTGCGGGTCATCTTCCATAACGGAGCGGTCCATGAACGCGCCGGGGTCGCCCTCGTCGCCGTTGCAGACGATGTATTTCGGCGTGGCCTTCTGGCGCTTCACCTGGCTCCACTTCTTGCCGGTGGGGAATCCTCCGCCCCCGCGTCCGCGCAGGTTGGATTCGCTGATCTCGTTGACGATATCGTCCGCGCTCATGTCGAAAAGCGCCTTTTCAAATGCGGTATAGCCACCCACGCTCAGGTACTCGCGGATGGAATCGGAATCGATCTCGCCGCAGTGCTCCAGTACAAGGCGCTTCTGCTTCTGATAGAACGGGATTTCGTTCTTTTTGGCATAAACCTTGCCGTCCTTTTTGTAGACCAACCGCTCCACAAGTTCACCGGCAACAATGGTTTTGTCTATGATTTCCTCACAGTCGGAAACCTTCACCCTGGTGTAAAGGTATCCTTCGGGGTCAATGCGCACAAGGGGGCCGATCTCGCAGAAACCGGGGCAGCCGCCCTTGGTGACGCGCACGCTGTCATCGTGCGGATCCTTTGCAAGCTCCACCTCGCAGGGGATGCCGCGGTCGCGCAGCAGCTCCACAAGGCGCGCATAAATGTCCAACGAGCCGCTGGATACACAGCCTGCGCCGGTGCATACGAGGATCTTGCGGGTTTGTTTCTTTGCGGCGTCGCGGCACGCGGCGCGCAGGTCGATCAAGTCCTGTCTATTCTTGAGCATGTCAGAGCGTCTCCTTCAGCGTTTTCAGCAGTTCGGACGCCTTATCCGGCGTCATCGCGGGGTATACCTTATCGTTCACGGTCACGGCAGGGGCAAGGCCGCACGCACCCAAACAGGCCACGGTCTGCACGGTGAAGTTCAGGTCATCCGTAGTGATTTTATCGGCCGAAAGGCCCAGTTCTTCGCGCAGGCGGTCGAGAATCGGCAGGGATTTGCGCACATGGCAGGCCGTGCCATCGCACACCTTGATTACGTATTTGCCCTTGGGTTCCAGAGAGAAATTCTCATAAAACGTGGCAACGCCATAGATGTGAGCCTCGCTCAGCCCCATCCGCTCGGACAGGTAGGGAAACACTTCGCGGGGAAGGTATGCATACTCTTCCTGCACGGCTTGCAGCACGGCGATCATGCTCCGCTCTTCCGTGCCGTACCGGGCGAGGATCGCATCGGTCTTCTGGTACAGTTCTTGGGTGTTCATTTCCGTCTCCTTCTTCTTGCTTGCTGGCCTTCCGGCCAAAATTTAAGTTAAAAATAACTGACCTTGATTTTCTTGCCCATGTTCTTCAGGCATTCCGAAAGCTCCTCAATGAGGCGCATCTTTATGTTGAACCCAATGGGCAAGTTCGGATTCTGGTGCGCCGGATTCACGGCGCGGCCAACGTAAAAGTTGATGTCCGTTGCTTCTTCAAACAGCATCCGCGCGATACTGGAAGCGCCATCCTTTTTGTAGCTCCAATCCGTGTAGCGCTCGTTATCCTTTAAATAATCGCGCGCGTATTCAAGCACGCGGCTGATGGTGATAACGCCCTCCGTCACCAAATCCACGCCCTTGATCTTCGCCGTGGGCGGGATCTCCGGGTCAATATAGGTGGGCATGGAAACATCCAGCGGCTCGTGCAGAAATTCCGCTGCAAGGGTGGAAGTTGTGCCGCCGCAGACGATGTGCTTTCCTTCCTTGGAAAAGAACAGCGCCATCATCTTGTTCACGTCCTTGGGGTCCGCCGGCGGGCCGATCATCAGGTTCATGGGCTCTCGCCTGCGGATCTTCACCGTGCAGGCGGAGGTGTCATCCCCCGGTTCCCCGCCGTAAAGGCGGCTGCATTCGTTCACGAGCATGGCGCTCAGGGTCTTTGCGGTGAACGCGGGATCATACACGGTTTCCATGAATTCCATGATCTGCTCCCGCTGCCAGCCAAAGTTGAGCGATTGCCCTACCCCGGCGTGGATTGCGCCGTCGCTCATGGCGATGAACGCATCCCCTTCCCGCAGCTTCAGCTTGGTCTTATAAATGGCCTTGCCGTCGATCATCTCGCAGATTTCGGGATAATCCACATGCTTTCCGTCCCGCAGGAAGATGATATGCGGGTTATCATATTGAATGAGCTCCGCTTCGAGGTTGCTGCCCGCGATGCGGATGATGGTGAACGTGGAATATGCCACCTTGCGCACATCGCAAACCGGGAGCGTGGCCGCAATGGTGGAAACACAATCCTCAATGGTCATGTCGTTGGCCATCATGGTGGAGATGATCTTCGCCGTGAGCGTTGAAAGGATGTTTGCCTTCACGCCGCTGCCGAGGCCATCCGCAAGGACGACCACCGTCGCGTTATCCCCCTGCTCCACAATCTCCACACGGTCCCCGCAGAGCTGTTCTCCGCGCTTATTCAGGCATACATAGCCGATGTCCGTGCAGAGGCTATTCATGGTTCAGCGACTCCTTGAGTTTTGTAAGCGCAATCTTCGTTTCAGCCGTGGTTTCGCCCAAAAGCGAGGCGATTTCCTGCACGGCGCGCATCTGCTTTTCAATCACCTTGTCGGTAATTTCCATGGTGGTGCGGCTCATGGCTTCACGGCTTTCCCGCTCCTTGGCCTCCGCCGTCACATCGCGCATGATGCAGATAAGGATGTGGTAGCTTTTGTCATAAATGACGGTCTGCTCCACATAGCGCTGGTATTCGGCCAGATACACGGGCTTGTTGTACACGTTGCGCCCGCTTGCATAGGTTTCCATGAACACGAGCGGGTCAAGGATGCGCACGACCTGGTCGCCCAGCACGTTGTGTGCGTCGCGGATGTTCATCAGCTTACAGGCCGCGTCATTCACCTGCTGCACCTCAAAGGATTCGTTGAGCACGATGACGGCGTTGGGCGTGTTGCTGATGATGTTATCCGAAAAGGACTCCGCCTTGTCCTTCAAATAAGGCAGGCACATGTTGAGATCCGCCTTGCCCTGCAGCACGGCTGCCGCTTTGTCCCGGCAGGTGTTGTATCCACAGCTTCCGCAGTTGAGCTCCTGTTCCGGGCACGTCTTGCCCATCTGTTTAAGCACCGCTTCGATGGCAGCGGTTCCAAAGTTGGCGCGCGGCACGCTCAAGTATTTGAAATTCTTTTTGAGTGCCGCCGGCTCCGGCTGCTCCACGGGAAAATCCCGCTTGCCGGCATAAGCGTTCACGGCAAGGTAGTCGCTCGCAGGCCGGCGGTGGTTTTTGTCCATCGCCGGGCCGCCGACGCAGCTCCCCACGCAGGTGGACATTTCAATGAAGCATTTATGCACCTTTCCGCTCAGGATATCCTCAAGCGTGTGCATGCAGTTTTCTACGCCGTCAATCGCAAGGTAGGTATACTCCGGGCTGTCCGCCGCCATCGTGCGGAGCACGCCCCCCGTTGTCGGGAACAGGCGCGCGCGGCTTTCCTCGCTGCGCTCCGCATCCTGCTCGATGGTAACGCCGGTCTCCCGCAGCCAAGCCGCAAGCTCCTCAAACGTAAGCACGCAGTCCACAAGCTCCGGGCAGCCCGCCGCCTCGTCCTTCTTTGCGATGCAGGGGCCGATGAACACGGTTTTTGCATCCGGGTGGCGGCGTTTCAGATCCTGGCAGTGCGCCTGCATAGGCGAGAGCACGTGCGCAAGATAAGGCAGCGCATCCGGGTAGTGCTTCTGGATCAACAGATTCACGCTGTGGCAGCAGGAAGAAATGATTACATCCTTCTCCGCCGCATCCACCATGCGGTCGTATTCGCGCTTTACAAGTGTTGCGCCCACTGCCGTTTCCTCAGCGCCCGCGAAGCCGAGCGCCTTAAGCGCACGCTCCATGGAGCCGATGGCTGCGCCATCGAAATTGGCCACAAAGGAGGGCGCCACGCTCGCATAAACCGGCGCGCCGGAGGCGATGAGCGTCCTTGCCACAGGAACGTCGTTGCGGATCTCCTTGGCGCCCTGAGGACAGGCCACGAAGCAGTGTCCGCAGAGGATGCATTCTTCCGGAACAATGTTCGCCTGGTTATCCGAGAAGCGGATGGATTTCACAGGGCAGTTCCGGATGCATTTGTAGCAGTTTTTGCAGTTGGACTTTTTCAGTCTCAGGCATTCTGTCATGCGTATTCCCTCCAGTAATCGGTCATGCTGTGCAGGAACTTCCCCCCTGCCGTTATACTCGTATCCGTGTATACGGTGCGATGTAAAAAAAGCGACGCCAGCAACTGCGGGGAATCAAATCATACTCCGCAGGAAATCCTGAAAGCTGGGGATACCTCCGCCCGGCTGCGCCAAAAGCTTTACTCCCGTTCGGCAAGCTTTCGCGCAAGGCGTTTGGAAAGCACCGCCAAGGGCACCGCAATGTCTTCATTCTGCACCAGAACGCTTTCCGGTTTGGAAAGCATAACCGGCGCAAAGTTCCATACCGCGCGCACGCCGCCTTCTACAAGCGCGTCGCACACGGCCTGCGCTTCCCCGGCAGGCACAGCGATGATGCCGATGCGAATCTGCATGCGCTTGCAGAGTTCCTGCAGCCGCTCCACCGGGAACACGGGCTTCCCGTGGATGGTCTGCCCGGAGCGCGCGGGGTCATGGTCAAACGCAGCCACGATCTCAATCCCGTATGCCGCGAAGCCGTGGTAGCCAAGCAGCGCGCGGCCAAGATCCCCTGCGCCCACAATCACGGCGCTGGTGGCGTCATCGTAGCCCAGGAACCGTTCCAGATCCGCAATCAGGCTGTCGGCATCATAGCCCACCTTCGGCCTGCCGCCGGAGCTGACGAGCGCAAGGTCCTTTCGGACCTGCACATCGCCAAGCCCCAGCGCTTCGGCGATAGCCGTCGCCGAAATGTTGGCCGCGCCCGCACGGGGCATGGATTTCAAAAAGTTAAGGTACTGGGGCAGGCGTTGCAGCGTTTGCTTGGAAACGGACTGCACGCTCATGGCTTTACGCCTCCTTGCCTTTAATGTATTCGTCAATGGCTGCCGCAGCCGCTTTGCCTGCGCCCATCGCCGAAATAACGGTGGCCGCGCCGGTGACCGCGTCGCCGCCGGCATAAACCCCTTCACGGCTCGTGGCGCCCGTCGCTTCTTCCACAACGATGCCGCCCTTGCGGTTGACCTCAAGGCCCTTCGTGGTGGATTTGATGAGCGGGTTCGGGCTTGTTCCGATGGCGATAACCACGGTGTCCACATCCAGCGTAAATTCGCTGCCGGGCACGGGCACCGGGCGGCGGCGGCCCTTTTCGTCCGGCTCGCCAAGCTCCATGCGGATGCACTTCATGCCGGTCACAAAGCCGTTCTTCGGATCGCGCCTGTCATCGGGGTTCTGGTAACCCAGAATTTCGATGGGGTTGTTCAGCAGCTTAAATTCGATGCCCTCTTCCATCGCATGTTCCACTTCCTCACGGCGCGCGGGGAGCTCTTCCAGCGAGCGGCGGTACACGATGTAAACCTTCTCCGCGCCAAGGCGCAGCGCCGTGCGCGCGGCGTCCATCGCAACGTTGCCGCCGCCGACGACCGCAACGCGGCCGCCCTTCATGATGGGGGTCACGGGGTCGCTTTCATATGCCTTCATCAGGTTGCTTCTGGTGAGGAACTCATTTGCGGAATACACGCCCTTGTAGGACTCGCCGGGGATGCCCATGAAGTTCGGCAGGCCCGCGCCGGAGCCTACGAACACGGCTTCATAGCCCTGCTCGAACAGCTCGTCGATGGTGAGCGTCTTGCCGATGACGATGTTTGTCTCCACATCCACGCCCATCGCGGAAAGGGTGTCGACCTCCTTCTGCACGATGGCCTTGGGCAGACGGAACTCCGGGATGCCGTAAACAAGCACGCCGCCCGCCGTGTGGAGCGCCTCGAACACGGTTACTTTATAGCCCTTCTTTGCAAGGTCGCCCGCGCAGGTCAGCCCGGAAGGGCCGGAGCCCACAACTGCGACGCGGTGGCCGTTTGAAGGCGCAGTTTCAGGCACCTCGCCGCTGTGGGCGTTGTGCCAGTCCGCAACAAAGCGCTCGAGCCGGCCGATGCCGACAGGCTCGCCTTTGATGCCGCGCACGCACTTGGATTCGCACTGGGTTTCCTGCGGGCAAACGCGGCCGCACACTGCGGGCAGGGAGGACGTTTTGCTGATGACGCGGTAAGCGCCCTCAAAATCGCCTTCCTTGATCTTTGCGATAAATTCCGGAATATGGATGTTCACCGGGCAGCCGGAAACGCAGGGCATGTTTTTGCAGGAAAGGCAGCGGAGCGCCTCATCAAGCGCCGTTTCTTCGGTATAACCGGTGGCAACTTCGTTGAAATTATGTGCCCGGACCTGCGGTTCCTGGGAGGGCATCGGGTTCTTCTTCAGGCTCATGTTTGGCTTCGTCATGGTTATTTTACCTCCTTGTGGAACAGGTTGCAGGCTTCTTCATGCGCATGCCGCTCAAAATCGCGGTACATCGCCCCGCGGGACATCGCCTCGTCAAAATCGACTTCATAGCCGTTGAAATCCGGGCCGTCTACGCAGGCGAACTTCGTGATCTTCTCGCCGTCGCGGTTGAGCGTCAGGCGGCAGCCGCCGCACATGCCCGTGCCGTCGATCATGATTGGGTTCATGGAAACGACGCAGGGGATGCCCGTGGGCTTCACCGCCGCAACCACGAACTTCATCATGATCAACGGCCCGATGGTGATGACCTGGTCAAAGGTTTCGCCCTCTGCAAACATCTCCTCCAGCGGCACGCAGACGTTGCCGTGGCGGCCGTAGGAGCCATCGTCCGTCATCACATAAAGCTTGTCGGACGCAGCGCGGAATTCATCTTCGAGAATCAGGAGATCCTTGGAGCGGAAACCGATCACGGAGGTCACCGCACAGCCCTGCTGATGCAGCTTCTTCGCGATGGGCAATGCAATCGCGCAGCCAACGCCGCCGCCCACGATGCAAACTTTTTTGAGGCCCTCGGTGTGGGTTGCAACGCCAAGGGGGCCGACGAAATCCTGGATGAAGTCGCCCGCTTCCTTATGGTTGAGCCGCTCGGTTGTCCCGCCGACAATCTGGAAGATGATGGTCACAGTGCCCTTTTCACGGTCGAAATCCGCGATGGTCAGCGGGATGCGTTCCCCGGTTTCGTCCACGCGCAGGATGATGAATTGGCCGGGCTCCGCCTTTTTGGCGACGAGCGGCGCTTCAATTTCCATAAGCGTCACGGTTGGGTTTAGGATCTTCTTTTGAACGATGCGGTACATTTTCGTCCCTCTTTCTTTGAAAATAAATAATATATGGTGTGGCCAGCAGTTGGGCAAGCCCGTGCGGCGCATACTTTCAAACAGGAAAAAGCCGCGGCACCGCCATGTGCCGCGCGGCAGTTCCCCTAGTATGTGTGCGGGCATCGGGCATCGGACGTCCTCTTCAGGGTTGCCCGGTAAAGCTTTCTTATTTCAATAAGATTTTAGCAGACCGTACCTATATGGGTCAATATAAAACAGGCATATCGATATGTTTTTATCGATATGCCGATACTGTTTCCATGCCGGATTTCACTGCCCCGGAAATGCCACCTCATTGCGCGCCACATACAGCTCGTTGATGAACCGCTGCTCAAGCGGGCTCATAGCATATCCTGCCGGGTAAATGAGCACATCCTTGCTGCGCCCCTCGCCGCTGCGGCTTTCCCGCTGCACCAGATTGTAGCGTGCGAGCATATCCTTGGGAATGGGCGTGGCCCACATATAGGCCAATGGGATGTATTCCAACAGCTCAAACTGATTTGCACGGTCATAAATGGAGATTTGCCGCAGCGTGCGCGCCTCAGCCGTCTTATGCCGCCTGCGCTCATGCGCAGGCAGGTAGGGCGCGTCTGCATCGTCGTTCACAAGCTCGATGTAGCCTGCAAGATCGTCCGGCAAAACGGTGCGCTTCTGCGCAAGCGGATGCCGGGTGCAAACCGTAAGCAGGCAGTCCGCTTCCCAAATGGGCTCGCTTTTCAGTTCGCGCTCGGCAAGCGCGCTCATAAAGTAGTTTTCGTACAGCAGCCGGTAGCGCACCACGCCGAGGTTGAACTGCCCCTCCGCCACCTGCGCAATGGTTTCAAGCGCGCCTGTTTCCTGCACGTTTACATCCAGCTCACGCTCCGGGTCCAGCGAGGCCACAAACCGCGTCACCGCCTTTGCGATATAGCTCACACGCGGCACGGAAACGCCAAAGCTTTGCCTGCTCTCCGTGCGCGGCAGGTTCAGCGCCTCCACCTTTTCAAGCTGCGTGAGGATGCGCTTTGCATACACCAGAAATTCCGCGCCCTTTTCCGTTGGCACCACACCCTTTGAAGTGCGCCGGAAAATGGAGATGCCAAGCGTATCCTCCAGCTCCTTGATCGCTTTGCTCAGGTTGGGCTGTGCCATATAAAGGTTGTCCGCCGCCTGGGTGATGGAACCTGTGCGTTCCACCTCTACGGCGTACTTTAAATGCTGTGTGTTCACCGCTTCTCCTCCGCTTTTCCCGGCCCCCGGGTTATATCATTTCCGTTATGCTGTTATAGTAATCCTTATATAATGCGCTGTCAATGGGGTTTCGGTATTCCTTTTTTCTTATCGAACCGTGACGGGGTTGCGTGCTGCCGTGCTCGAATTGAGGCTGCGCGCTTCGCTTCCTGCAGCGCCGCATTCGTCAGTCCGCCGGCCTTTTTTGCGCCCCCATCCCGGCATTTTGGCTGAAGCGTTTGACATTCCGCGCCGAATCATATATCATTCCGTAAAAGCGTAAACCAGCGTCCACGGGCGCTTCAGGAGGATAATTTTATGAAAACCGGCACCAAATGCGTACAGGGCGGCTACACGCCAAAAAATGGCGAGCCGCGGCAGATCCCCATCATCCAAAGCACGACCTTTAAGTATGATACCAGCGAAGCCATGGGCAAGCTGTTCGATTTGGAGGCCGAAGGGTATTTTTACACGCGCCTGCAGAACCCGACGAACGACGCCGTCGCCGCGAAAATCTGTGCGCTCGAAGGCGGTTCGGCCGCCATGCTGACCTCCTCCGGCCAGGCTGCGAGCTTTTACAGCGTGTTCAACATCGCCTCCTGCGGGGACCACGTGGTCGCCTCCGCCACGATTTACGGCGGAACATACAACCTCTTTGCCGTCACGATGAAACGGATGGGCGTGGAGTTTACGTTCGTCTCCCCGGATTGCACCGAGGAGGAGCTTGACGCGGCATTCCGCTCGAACACCAGGGCTGTGTTTGGCGAAACCATCGCGAACCCGGCGCTCACCGTGCTTGACATCGAAAAATTTGCAGCGGCGGCGCATCGCCACGGCGTGCCGCTCATCGTGGATAACACGTTTGCAACACCCATCAATTGCCGCCCGTTTGAATGGGGCGCGGACATCGTCACCCATTCCACCACCAAGTACATGGACGGCCACGGCGCGGGCGTCGGCGGCTGCATCGTGGATTCCGGCAGGTTCGACTGGACGAAGTACCCCGAAAAGTTCCCCGGCCTCTGCACGCCGGACGAAAGCTACCATGGCGTAACCTATACCGAGCGCTTCGGCCTCGGCGGAGCTTATATTACCAAGGCCACCGCGCAGCTGATGCGCGATTTCGGCTCCATCCAGTCCCCGCAGAATGCGTTTCTGCTCAATCTCGGGCTTGAAAGCCTGCACGTGCGCATGAAGCGCCACAGCGAAAACGGCCAGGCCGTTGCAGAGTTCCTGCAGGGGCACCCAAACGTTTCTTGGGTCAAATTCGCCGGTCTTCCGGGCGACAAATACCATGCGCTTGCCCGGAAATACCTGCCTGACGGCGTGTGCGGCGTGGTAAGCTTCGGCGTGAAGGGCGGCCGCCCGGCGGCGGAAGCGTTCATGCGGCGGCTCAAGGTTGCGGCCATCGAAACGCACGTTGCGGATGCGCGCACCTGCTGCCTGCACCCGGCAAGCGCCACCCACCGGCAAATGAACGACGCGGAGCTCTGTGCGGCCGGCGTATCCCCGGATCTTGTGCGGTATTCCTGCGGCCTGGAAGATGCGGCAGACCTCATGGCCGATCTCGATCAGGCGCTGCGCGGGGCATAAGGCAAGGAGGCGCGTATGCCGATCAAGATCCCAAACGAGTTGCCCGCGGTGAAAACGCTCACGGAAGAAAACATTTTCGTGATGACAGAAACGCGCGCCATCACGCAGGACATCCGGCCGCTCAAGCTGCTGATCCTGAACCTGATGCCCACAAAGATCGACACGGAAACACAGCTTTCCCGCCTGCTGGGCAATTCCCCTTTGCAGGTAGAGATCGAACTGATGCACACGCGCACCCATGTTTCCCGCAACACCGCCGAGGAACATATGCTCGCGTTCTATCAAACCTTTGAGGATGTGCGCGCACGTAATTTCGACGGCATGATCATTACGGGTGCGCCGGTGGAAACCCTCCCGTTTGAGGAGGTGGAATATTGGGACGAGCTTTGTGAAATTATGGAATGGTCCAAAACACATGTGCACAGCACGTTCCACATCTGCTGGGGAGCACAGGCTGCGCTGTATTATCATTTCGGCATCAAAAAACGGGCGCTGCCGGAAAAACTCTTCGGCGTATTCGCACACAGGGTGGAATACAAACCTTCCATCCTGTTCCGCGGGTTTGACGATGTGTTCATGGCGCCCCATTCCCGGCACACGACCATTCTGCGTGAGGAGGTTGCAGCCGTGCCGGCGCTCAACATCCTTGCTTCCTCCGAAGAGGCTGGGCTTTATGCGATTTCGGCCAAGGAGGGAAACCAGTTTTTCATCACCGGCCATTCGGAATACGATGCGCGCACGCTGGAAAAGGAATATCTCCGGGATAAGTCAGAGGGCCTTCCCATCGCCGTACCGAAGCACTATTATCCGGATGACGATGATACCAGGCCGCCCTGCATGACCTGGCGCGCGCACGCAAACCTGCTATACACCAACTGGCTGAACTACTTCGTTTACCAGACCACGCCTTACGACATCCGCCGCATTGGCACGGCAGGCCAAAAAAGCTGCAATTGAAAAATGCCGCGGGCGCATGCGCACCGCGGCATTTTCCGTTGGATTAGGGGTTATTCGATCTCAAGCCGCCTTGCGGCAGGCACGATCTCCTCTTTCTTGGGCAGAACCAGCTTCAAAACACCGTCCTGATAGCTGGCTTTGATTGCGGAAACATCAATGCCGCTCACGTCAAAGCTCCGGCTGAAGGAACCGTAAGAACGTTCACGCCGCACATAGTTGCCCTTCTTGTCCTTTTCTTCGGTTTCGGACTTGCGCTCCGCCTGAATGGTCAGGTAAGTATCGTCCAGTTCAATGTTGATGTCCTCTTTCTTAAAGCCGGGCAGATCAGCCTCCAGCTCATATTCCTTGCCGTTGTCCCTGATGTCCGTCTTGAACTCGGCCAGGCCGTTGGTTTTAAAGAACTCCCGCTCAAAGTTTTCAAACGCTTTGAAAGGATCATAAGTCATTGCGCTGTTTTTGCGCTCATACGGTGTAAGTCCAAACATAATTCATGCCTCCTTGCTAATCTTCCATTATGTTCCCAAATTCAGTTCCCGTTTATGCAAAGGAACTCATGCCCTTCGCACATCCTTCGTTTTCCGCAGGCAGCACATTGGAATCGCCTTCCTTTTATGTTCCGGTTCCCTTCCGGGGGGGGGGCTTCCCGGCACCTTGGTTCCGGGAGCCTTTCTTTCTTTTGATGGCTTTATCATACAACAGGATTGTTGCGGAAAAAGAGAGGAATTGTTGTGGAATTGCAAACTTTAGCGCTCGTATTATTCGAGTGCTAATTCGGTTGAAATTTACGGTTTCAGCATAAGAAACAGTAGATTTCCCATCTCATGCAAGCATTGCGCATGCTGCTTACAGTGCGCAATGGTCGCGGTTTTCGGCAGTCCCCCGGCAGCACCTTTGGTACTGCTTCTCAGTGCGCAATGGTCGCGCCGCATCGCCGCAGGAACGGCTTCCTTGCGCTCCCTTGCTTACTGTGCTTCCGCCTCGCTGCATCCCGCACTGCTCTCGCTCGGCTCCGCCCCCCTTTCAAAAAGGGGGCTTAAGGGGAAGCGGTAACCCAAAAGGCTCCTTTTTGAAAGGAGCTGTCCGCGCAGCGGGCTGAGGATTGTTTTGCCCATTCCCCAAAACGGCAGAGCGCCCCGCTTACGCGAGGCGCTCTGCCGTCAAAGAAGGTATCAGAAATCGACCTTGGTATCATAGAAGCAGCACTTGAGCAGCTTCTCCATGGTCTTGGGGTCAATGCTGCGGGGATTGGAGCCGGTGCAGGCATCGCCGACGGCAAGTTCTGCCACCTGGGGCAGCTTCTCAAGGAACTCCGCCTCGTTGATGATGCCGCCTTCATACTCCTTGATGCAGGAGGGGATATCAAGCTGCTTGTTCAAGTTCTTGATGTGGGCAATCAGCGCGTCCGTCAGCTCCTCGTCGGTGTTGCCGGCAAGGTGCAGGAACCTGGCGATTTCAGCATAACGCTTTGCAGCCTCGGGCTCTTTGGCGTTGTACTTGATGACCTTCGGCAAATACATTGCGTTGGCGCAGCCATGCACAATATGGCCGCCGGAATAGGCAGCGCCGGTCTTGTGCGCCATGGAGTGCACGATGCCGAGCAGCGCGTTGGAAAACGCCATGCCGGCAAGGCACTGTGCGTTGTGCATCCTGTCGCGGGCATCCATATCACCGTTATAGGAAGCGACGAGGTCACGGCTGATCATCTCAATGGCATGCAGCGCAAGCGGGTCGGTATAATCGCAATGGAGCGTGGAAACATAGGCCTCGATGGCATGCGTCATAGCATCCATGCCGGTGTGCGCGGTCAGTTTTTTGGGCATGGTCTCCGCGAGATCCGGGTCGACAATCGCCACATCCGGCGTGATGTTGAAGTCTGCGAGCGGATACTTCACACCCTTTGCATAATCCGTGATAACGGAGAACGCTGTCACCTCCGTCGCCGTACCGGAGGTGGACGGAATTGCGCAGAAACGCGCTTTGGTGCGCAGCGCCGGGAAATTGAACGGGATGCAGAGCTCTTCAAACGTGGTGTCCGGATACTCATAGAACGCCCACATGGCTTTCGCCGCATCAATCGGGGAGCCGCCGCCAATGGCGACGATCCAGTCCGGCTGGAACTCACGCATTGCCGCCGCGCCTTTCATAACGGTCTCGACGGAAGGATCCGGCTCAACGCCTTCAAAGGCCATAACTTCCATGCCTGCCTCCTTCAGGTTGTTGACAACCTTGTCAAGGAAGCCAAACCGTTTCATGGAGCCGCCGCCAACTACGACAAACGCCTTCGTACCCTTGAGTGTCTTAAGCGCATCGAGCGCGCCTTTTCCGTGATAAAGATCCCTTGGAAGTGTAAACCGTGCCATATTTCTGAACCTCCTGAATAAATTTCTGAATCGGTGCCCTTTTTGCCTGATGTGCAGCGCCTCGCCGCACGGTTTGCTATAGGGTTTCCTTTCTTTCTTGATATTATTTTATCAATATTGACGAAAAAATGGAAATACGAAAGCGGAATATTGATATTTCAATATCGATATGGGTAATATCGAATCCGCCGTGACCACAGTGCGTCATTTTTGGTAACGTTCCCGGCCTGTATGGTCTCTCCCGAACTCCGTTGGGAAATTCAGGTATTTTTGCTTGTTTTCTCCCCGTTGGGCTGCCATATTGTACACCGCATGGCTCCATTCTGTTTTTCATATTTTGTCCCTGAACCCCCACGCATGATGCATGGTTTGCGCGCTGCGCGCAAGTATGCTAGTATATGGGAGAAAATAATCCGGGAACGCAAAGGAACGCCATAATGAAACAGCTTTTGGTTTATATGAAGGGCTATGCCAAAGAAAGCGTGCTTGGGCCGCTGTTCAAGCTGTTGGAGGCTTCGTTCGAGCTGCTTGTGCCGCTCGTAATGGCCGCCATCATCGACACGGGCGTGGCCGGAGCGGATCGCGGGTATATCCTGCGCATGGGCGGCGTGCTTCTGCTGCTCGGCCTTGTGGGGCTTGCCGCCGCCATCACCGCGCAATATTTTTCCGCAAAGGCCGCCGTGGGCTTCGCCGGGCGGCTGCGCCACGCGCTGTTTGAAAAGATCGAAAGCCTTTCCTATACGCAGCTTGACACGCTCGGCACATCCACCATGATGACGCGCATGACAAGCGACATCAACCAGGTGCAAACGGGTGTAAATCTCACGCTGCGCCTGCTGCTGCGCTCGCCGTTCATCGTGTTCGGCGCGATGGTCATGGCGTTTACCATCGATGCAAAATCCGCGCTCCTTTTCGTTGCGGTCATCCCGCTGCTTGCGCTCGTCGTGTTCGGCACGATGCTTTATACCATCCCGCAATACCGCCGTGTACAGGCGGAGCTCGACGGCGTGCTCGGCAAAACGCGGGAGACGCTCGCCGGCGCGCGCGTGCTTCGCGCCTTTGCGCGCGAGGATGCGGAGGTTTCCGCCTTTGAGGAAAAGAACGCCGCGCTCGCCCGCATGCAGCGCTTTGTCGGCCGCATCAGCGCGCTCATGAACCCGCTCACCTATGCCATCATCAACCTTGCCGTGCTTGCGCTGCTCCGCACCGGCGCGGTGCAGGTGGATGCGGGGCGCATCACGCAGGGCGAACTGGTGGCGCTCGTAAACTATATGTCGCAAATTTTGGTTGAGCTTGTGAAGCTCGCAAACCTGATCATCACGCTGACCCGCGCGCTTGCAAGCGCAAACCGCGTTTCCGCCGTGCTTGCGCTCCCCGCCGGCAACGCCGCCATGGGGAACACGCAGGGCGCGCTGCCCGCCGTGCCCGCGGGCGCGCCGGCGGTAGAGTTTTGCGGCGTGAGCCTGGCCTACGAAAACGCGGGCGCAGAATCGCTTTCCGATGTTTCCTTCCGTGCCGAACCGGGCGAAATCATCGGCGTGATCGGCGGCACGGGGTCGGGCAAAAGCTCGCTTGTGAACCTCATCCCCGGCTTTTACCCGGCAACGCGCGGGCAGGTGCGCGTGTTCGGCAGGGATGTGAAGGATTGGCCTGCCGCCGCGCTGCGCGCAAAGGTCGGCATCGTGCCGCAAAAGGCGGTGCTGTTCCGCGGCGCCATCCGGGAAAACCTGCTCTGGGGCCGCAGCGATGCTGGGGATGATGCGCTTTGGGCCGCGCTTGCGTGTGCGCAGGCGAAGGACTTTGTGGAGCAAAAGGAAGGCGCCCTGTCCGCCCCCGTGGAGCAGGGCGGCAAAAACCTTTCCGGCGGGCAGAAGCAGCGGCTCACGATCGCCCGCGCGCTCGTGCGCAAGCCCGATATCCTGATTCTCGATGACAGCGCCTCCGCGCTCGATTACGCAACGGACGCGAAGCTCCGCAGGGCCATCCGTGAAATGGAAGGCGGCCCCACGGTGTTCCTCGTTTCCCAGCGGGCGGCCTCCATCCGCCATGCGGATAAAATCATCGTCCTCGACGACGGGCGCGTTGCCGGCATCGGCACGCACGAAGCGCTGCTTCAAAGCTGCCCTGTCTATCAGGAGATTTACCATTCGCAGTTCCCCAAAGAAGCGGTCTGCACAAAGGAGGCATGAGCGATGAAACGCATGGATCAAAGGCAATCCGCGGCGCTCCGGCGCGTGCTCGGCTGCATCCGCCCCTATGCATGGCTTGTGGCGCTTTCTCTGCTGCTCGCCGCGCTCACCGTGGCGCTTACGCTGTATTTCCCCATCCTGACGGGCGATGCGATCGACCGCATCCTCGCGCCCGGCCGGGTCGATTTTGAGGGCGTGGCAAATCTTGCGGTGCGCATGGCAATCATCGTGGGCATCACGGCGCTCGCACAGTGGCTGCTTTCCCTCTGCAACAACCGCATCGCATATGAAACGGTGCGTTCCCTGCGCAACGCAGCGTTTGCGCACATACAGCGCCTGCCGCTCAGCTATCTTGACGCGCATTCCCACGGGGAACTCGTGAGCCGCGTCATCGCGGATGCGGACCAGTTTTCCGAAGGCCTGTTGATGGGGTTCACCCAGCTTTTCACCGGCGTTATCACCATTTTAGGCACGCTCGGCTTCATGTTTTCGCTCAACTGGCGCATTGCGCTCGTGGTGGTTGTCGTCACGCCCGTGTCCCTGTTCGTGGCGGCGTTCATCGCAAAGCGCACTTATGCCATGTTCAAGCTGCAATCCGAAACGCGCGGCGAGCAAACCGCGCTCGTTGAGGAAATGGTGGGCAACCAGAAGGTCGTGCAGGCGTTCGGACGGGAGCGCGCCGTGCTCAACCGGTTTGATGAGATCAACGACAGGCTTTCCAAAGCCTCGCTGCGCGCGATCTTCTTTTCCTCCATCACCAACCCTTCCACCCGCTTTGTAAACGGCCTTGTTTATGCGGCGGTGGGCGTTGCAGGCGCGTTTTCCGCCATAGCGGGCGGCATCTCTGTGGGCGGCCTCTCCTGCTTTCTGAGCTATGCCAACCAATACACCAAGCCTTTCAACGAAATTTCCGGCGTAGTAACGGAACTGCAAAACGCCCTCGCCTGCGCGGCGCGCGTGTTCGAGCTGATCGACACGCCCAGAGAAGAGCCGGACGCGCCGGATGCACAAACGCTTCAGGATGTGCGGGGGGATGTTTCGCTTGAGAACGTAAGGTTTTCCTACGACCCCGCCCGCCCGCTGATCGAGAACCTTTCCGTGGCCGCAAAAAGCGGGCAGCGCATTGCAATCGTCGGCCCCACGGGGTGCGGAAAAACCACGCTCATCAATCTCCTGATGCGCTTTTACGATGTGGACGGCGGCACGGTGCGCGTGGATGGCCGCGATATACGCAGGCTTACGCGCAGAAGCCTGCGCACATCCTATGGCATGGTGCTGCAGGAAACCTGGCTCAAAGCCGGCACCATCCGGGAAAACATCGCCCTCGGCCGCCCGGATGCGCCGGAGGATGAAATCATCGCCGCCGCGCGCGCCTCGCATGCGGACGGCTTCATCCGCCGTCTGCCCAACGGGTATGACACCGTCGTCACCGAGGATGGCGGGATGCTTTCACAGGGGCAGAAGCAGCTTCTCTGCATTGCGCGCGTGATGCTCTGCCTGCCGCCGATGCTGATTCTTGACGAGGCAACCTCCTCCATCGACACGCGCACGGAACTGAAAATTCAGGAGGCCTTTGCGCGCATGATGCAGGGGCGCACGAGCTTCATCGTCGCCCACCGGCTTTCCACCATCCGCGAGGCGGATGTCATCCTTGTTATGAAGGATGGCCGCATCATCGAGCAGGGGAAGCACGACGCGCTGCTCGAGCAGGGCGGCTTTTACGCGGAGCTTTACAACAGCCAGTTTGCGTTGGAGTAAAGCATATGGGCGGTTGGGGGATGCGCTTCCCCAACCGGAATAATCCTTTCCCCGCGCGGGAACACTTTATCTTGCCCTTGCGCCGAATGTATTGTACAATCAAGGTGCCACTGGCAAATGAAGGAAAGGCGGTTTGAACCGATGGAAATGGAAGAAAGGGACGTCGTAACCTTTACTGATGAGGAAGGCAACGAGTTTGAGCTGGATGTAATCGAATACTTCGAGTACGAAGGGCAGGAATACGCCGTGCTGATGGATTTGGGCGAGGACGATGCGGACGAGGGCGAGGATACTGCCGAGGTCTACATCATGAAGATCGTCGTGGACGGCGACACGGAAGAATTCCTTCCTGCGGATGAGGACAAGATGGACGCGCTTGTTGAAATCGTTGAGGAGCTGCTCTCCGAAGAGTGCGAATGTGAAGGCGAGTGCGCGTGCGAAGGCGAGTGTGAATGCGAAAGCGGCTGCGGCTGCGATTGCGATTGCGACAAGTAAACTTTCCGGAACCTGCAAAGAGGGCTTAAGCCCTCTTTGTTGTTTTGGCGCAGGCATGATAAAATGGAATAAACGCGGATACAAGTTCCGGCAAGGAGAGTTTTAAATATGGACATCGCCATTCAGATGCGCAGCATTGAACTGATGCTCAAATTCCTTAAGCACGACCTGAAAAACGTGCCATCCTATGGATATGCGCTGCAAAAGCGGGAGCTGCCGGAGGCAAAAGCGCCGAAGCCGCTGCCCCGCAGCACCCCGGAGGCCGAGGGCATACGCTCCGATGCCGTGCTGCGCTTTTATGAAGCCGTCTCTGCCGAGGCGGATTCCATCGCGGCGCATGCCGTGCTCGTGATGCGCCACGGCAAGGTTATCGCCGAGGGCGCATGGGCGCCTTACCGGCTGGATGTGCCGCACATGCTCTATTCCATGAGCAAAAGCGTCACCGGCACGGCGGTGGGCATCGCTGTGGATGAAGGGCTGCTCTCGCTGGAGGAACGGCTGGCGGATCTCTTCCCGGAGCTTGTAACCCCCACGCAGGCCAAGGTCATCAAGAACATGACCGTGCGCCATCTGCTGACGATGAGCACGGGCTGCCGCTTTAACGAGATCGGCTCAATGCTTGATGAAAACTGGGCAAAGATGTTCCTGGAGTCCCTCCCCAAATTTGAACCGGGCACGGCGTTTGAATATAACTCGCTCAATACGTATATGCTCGCCGCCATACTCGCGCGGCGCACGGGGCAAACGCTTGTGGACTATCTGCGGCCGCGCTTGTTTGAGCCGCTTGGCATTGAGCGCTTCCAGTGGGAAACCTGCCCGCAGGGCGTGGAAAAAGGCGGTTGGGGGCTTTCGCTCACGCTGGAGGACGCAGCCAAGCTTGGCCAGCTCTACCTGAACCGCGGCGTGTGGGAAGGCAAGCGCATTTTCAGCAAAGCCTGGGCGGATGCGGCCACAAAAAAGCAAATCGAAACGCCGCACGGCGAAATGACGCATGGCTACGGCTATCAGATCTGGATGAGCGACGAGGAAGGCGGGTATCAGTTCAACGGTGCGTTTGGGCAATATGTGGTCGTGCTGCCGAAATATGACGCCGTGGTTGCCGTGTTCAGCGGCAGCGCAAAACTGTTCGCGCAGGGGACACTGACGGAACACATCAACGCCTGCTTTGAGGGCGCATCTTCCGAGCCGCTGCCGGAGGACGCCGGCGCACAGGCTGCGCTTGCCGAGGCCTGCAAGGCGCTTCGCTTTACGCCGACGCTGCCCGGGTCGCTCAACACGGATCCGGCGCAGTTCCACGCCATTGCGGAGCTGCTCCACGACCGGGAATACCGTCTTTCAGCCAACACGGGCGGCGTGTTCACCCAAACGATTCAGGCCGTACACGGCAACTACACCATGGGAACGGATCTGATCCGCTTTGAAAAAACGGAATACGGACTTGATTTGCTGTTTTACGAATACGCGGAATGCAACCGCATCGCCATCCATGCGGACGGTTCGCTGCGCTATGGGCGCATCGCCATGCGGGGCGAATGGCAGAAGATCGGCGTGCGCGCGGTTTGGGCGTATGCGGAGGACTGCATAGAGCTTACGGTGCTCGCCTCGCTCATTGAAACGCCGGATACGCGCGTGTTCCGCTTCCGCATCACAAAAGGCGCGCTCGCCGTCACCTTCGATGAACTGCCCGAACTCAGCCGCGTCACACAGATGCTGTTTCAGCTCGTTGGCGCGCCCGACCTCGGTTACTTTAAGCGCCTTTTGACTGCCGCACAGCGCGAAAATCTCAGCACAACGCTGCGGGATTTCACCGCACCCTCCGCTTTGGGCGTGCTTGTGCGGCACAACGGATAATGGCGGCGTCCTATGCGCTGGAAATCAAAGATTGCCTTTGTTTGCATCCATAATTCCTGCCGCAGCCAAATCGCGGAGGCTTGGGGAAAGCGCCTTGCTACCGATGTGTTTGATTGCTATTCGGCCGGCACAGGGAAGATTGGGGATTGGATGACCCGACGGGCAAAAGCGATTCAGAGTTTCTGAAAACCATTGAGGCGATTGCAAAAAACGTACGCGAGCGAAAACGGCGGTTCGGCTGACGCGCCGCAAAATGCGGGATTCACAGCGCGGCAATTTCCTTTGCAACGTCCAGGGCGCTTTTGCCGGCGGTGTCCACCTTCCGCGTGTTCAGGCTTTGGTACTGCGCAAGCCGCGCAAGGCTCCGTTCAATGACGTCCGCCGTGCGCGCCCCGCGCCGGACGTCCTCCAGAAGCCGCTCCCGCAGGGTTTCTGCATCGCAAAGCAGGGAAACCGCCTTTACATCGCAGCCGCCCGCATCCAAAGCGCGGACGATCCTGTCGATCATGCTTTGCTCATGCATCACCCAGCAGAAGATCACATGCTCATATGCCGTGCAGCGGATAAAATTATTCAGCAGGTGGCAGATATTGTCCATCACCATCGCCTTGGTTTCCTCCGTCACCTGGAAGGGATTCGCATCCCAGCACCAATCCCCGTCAAGGAATACGCTTTTGGGCAACAGCTGCTTCAAATACCCACATGCAGATGTTTTTCCCACGCCCATCGGCCCGCCGATCAGGTATAGCTTTTTCATGCTCGCCTTGCCTTTCTAACTTCTTTCGGATGGCCGGCATACCCCATCATCCTCCTTTTGCATTGACAAATATGCGCTGCCGCCAAATGCAGCAGGGCAATCCTTATGTCTTTTGGCACCGCATTCAAAAAGGGACGGGGTTTCCCCGTCCCCTGCGCCTCACAGAGTTACTCCGTCTTAAACACGCCCACATAAGGCAGGTTCCTGTAATAGCCGTCGTAATCGAGGCCATAGCCGAGCACGAACTCGTTGGGAATGACAAAGCCGCAGTAATCCGGCGTAATGTCGCACTCGCGGCGGGAGGGCTTGTCCAGCAGGCAGGCGATCTTGAGCGACGCAGGCTTGCGTTCCCTGAGGATCGTTGTCAGGTAATTGAGGGTGAGGCCGCTGTCCATGATGTCCTCCACAATGAGCACATGGCGGCCGGTGATGTCCGCATCCATATCCTTTGCAATGCGCACGATGCCGGAGGTTTTGCGGCCGTTGCCGTAGCTTGAGATCGACATAAAGTCCATCTCCATATGGCAGGTCATGTGGCGCGAAAGGTCGGAAAAGAAATGCACCGCGCCCTTGAGGATGCACACGAGGATCACGTTTTTGCCCTCATAATCCTCCGAAAGCTGCGCGCCCATTTCCGCAACGCGCGCGCGGAGCTGTTCTTCGCTCACCAGCACCTTGCTGATGCTTTTGTTCATGTCGGTCTTTTCTGCCATAAAACCCTCCCTGAAATGGAATTTAAATTTGTTCCGCGCCTTCGCGGGGCATATAGGTCACGCGCAGGATGCGCGCGGTCTTCTCCTCCACCTTCACCGTATCCGAAATGCAGTAGCCCGGGACGAACAGGATCTCCTGCCCGCATGCGATGAGCGGCATATCCCGCTTTTCGCGCGGCGCCTTCTTGTCGATGAAGAATTCCTTGAGCTTGCGCCTGCCCGGCGCGTTCAGCGGAAAGAAGCGGTCCCCCGGCAGGCGGGTGCGCACGCAAAGCCCTTGCGCGGGCAGCTTGTCCGCATCGAAGCAGGCGGTGAAAGGCTCCCGCACAAGGCTGCCCGGAGGCGTTTCCTCCGCAAAAAATGCGCCTTGGGGCGTGCTTGTTTCCCCGCTGCGCTCAAGCGGCAGCGCAAACGCCGCCGCCTCCTTCCACGTGCCGATGTGGAGCAGCGAATATTCCACCCATGCGTCTGTGCCGGGCAAATGCAGCCGCGCGCCCGTGCGCGCGCCGAGGAGGGCGCTTACCTGCTCCACATGGATGCGCGCAATGTCCTGCGCAGCGCCTGCCTCCGCAAGCGCCATGCGCACCGCGCGGCTCTGCAAGGCGGGCGGCAGCGCAAGAAGCGCCGCCCGGTCATAGGCATGCTCGCCCCGCCGCGCTTTGGCAAGCGCGGCCGCAGCCTCCTTGCAAAGGTAAGCTTCGTCCTGCGCGAGCAGCTCCGCCGTGGCAGAGAGCGAAGGTACGATCGCCGGGTTCACATATTCGGCAAGGTAAGGCAGCACATCCAGCCGGAGCCGGTTGCGCGTGCCCTCCCGAAGCAGGTTCGTTTCATCCGTGCAGAAGGCAAGCCCCTCCTGCAAAAGGTACGCTTCAATTTCGCTGCGCCGGAGCGCAAGCAGCGGGCGGATCACCCGCCCGCGCTTTGGGCGCATGCCCGTAAGCCCCCGAAGCCCCGCGCCGCGCGCGAGGTGCAAAAGCAGCGTTTCAGCCTGATCGTCCATGTGATGCGCAACGGCGATCACATCCGCGCCAAAATAGCGGCGCGCCTCCTCCAAAAAACCATACCGCGCATCCCGCCCGGCCTGTTCCAGCGTCTGCCCGCGGCTGTGCGCGAGGGATGGCACATCCGCATGGCCGCGGTAAAGCGGCACGCCGTAAAACTCACACAGGCCGCGCACAAATTCTTCGTCCGCATCCGCCGCGGCACCGCGGATGCCGTGGTTGAGATGCGCCGCATACAGGCGAAGCCCCATTGCAGGCGCAAGCGACCAAAGGGTGTGCAAAAGCGCGACCGAGTCCGCCCCGCCGCTCACGCCGGCCACGACGCTTGATCCCGCCCTGAGCAGGTCATGTTGTGCAATGAAATCCGTAACGCGCTGCCGCATAAACACCTCCGCACCGTGTCCGCCCAAGATTCCGCCATCCGTACCCGCTGTGCAATTTAAGAAAATATTTACGATAAGTATACCGTTTGCGCCGCCGTTTGACAAGGGAAGCGCGTGAACATATAATACAAATGATATGTGAAAATACCATCCGTTTACCGGATTTGTAAAGGAGAAACTGCCCATGAAGCTCGGCGTCGTCGGACTCCCCAATGTCGGCAAAAGCACGCTGTTTAACGCCATCACCCAAGCGGGCGCGCAGGCCGCCAATTACCCGTTTTGCACCATTGAACCAAACGTTGGCGTTGTTCCCGTGCCGGACGAGCGGCTTAACGTGCTCGCAAGGATGTACGCTCCGGAAAAGCTCACGCCCACAACCATCGAGTTTGTGGACATCGCAGGGCTTGTGCGCGGCGCATACAAAGGCGAAGGGCTTGGCAACAAGTTTCTTTCCCACATCCGCGAGGTGGACGCGATCGTGCATGTGGTGCGCTGCTTCGAGGATGAAAACATCGTGCATGTGGACGGATCGGTCGATCCTGCACGCGATATGGAGACGATCAACCTTGAGCTGATTTTCGCTGATCTTGAAACCATCGAGCGCCGGGCCGACCGTGCGCGTAAAAACGGCAAGGGCGGGGACAAGCAGTTCCTTGCGGAGGCCGCCCTGTGCGATCGCATCAGGGCGCACCTTGAATCGGGCAAGCCGGTGCGCACGATGGAGCTTAGCGATGACGAACACGCCGCAGTGAAGGCGATGTTCCTGTTAACGACGAAGCCCGTGATCTATGTTGCAAACATCAGCGAGGATGGAATCGGCCGGGAAAACCCACTCGTGGACCGGCTTTACGCTGCCGCCAAGGCCGAGGGTGCGGAGGCGCTCACCATCTGCGCCAAGGTGGAGGAGGAGATTGCCGAGCTTTCGCCGGAGGAAAAGCAGGCGTTCATTGAAGAGCTCGGCATCGGCGAAAGCGGCTTGGATAAACTCGTGAAGGCATGCTACAAACTGCTCGGCCTCATCAGCTACCTTACGGCAGGCCCCAAAGAAGTGCGCGCCTGGACGATCGAGCGCGGCACAAAGGCGCCGCAGGCCGCGGGCAAGATCCACACGGATTTTGAGCGCGGCTTCATCCGCGCGGAAATCGTTTCCTACGATACGCTCATGGAAAACGGGACCATGCTCGCCTGCAAGGAGAAGGGGCTCATTCGCTCCGAAGGCAAGGAGTATGTGATGCAGGATGGGGACATTGTGGTGTTCCGGTTTAACGTTTAATCGCAAAGGCCGGAGAGGGCGGGGTTCCGCCCTCTTTTTTGCTGCCGTTTCAAGCCGCTGACGAGGGATTGCCGTCAACCGCGGCCTTTGCGGGAATAAGGACAATCCTCAGTCGCCTGCGGCGACAGCTTCTTTCAAAAAGGAGCCTTTTGGGGTTCCGGCAGGCCTGCTCCTCCCCTGCCGTTCCGGCAAAAGGCCAACTTCATGTTTTGCTTGACATTTCCCGCAGGATTCATATAATAGTGCGAGTGGCAAAAAAATATCAAACAAAAATGGCCACGGAGGAAATGTGACATGCATTCAAAGCAGGTGGAACTATGCCTGAATTTTTGCTGCGAACTGGGGCGGCAGCTGATCCGCAACGGCGCGGAGATATACCGCGTGGAGGAATCGGCCAACCGCATGCTCGCGGCTTACGGATATCAGGAGGCAGAGGTATTCGCCGTACCTTCCTGCATCATCATGAGCATCCATTACGGCGAGCGCAATTACACGAAATCCGTACGCGTAAAGACTTCCGCAAACAACCTGGATAAACTGGACCGGTTGAATGCCCTCTGCCGCAGGGTATGTGCGGAAACGCCGGAAATCGGGACCGCGCTTGCGGAGCTTAAGGCCATCGTAGGGCGCCCCGCCTATCCGGTATGGCTGAGCTACTTCGGCCATGGCTGCGTTGCGGCGTTCTTCACGCTGTTCTGGGGCGGGCATTTTCTTGATGCCATGATCGCGTTCCTTTGCGGCCTGATCGTAAAAGCAGCGGTAGGCTATATGGCGCGGCTCAACGCGAACGTGTTTTTCATCAACGTATGCGCCAGCATGCTGCTCGTGATGGTGCCTGTTGCCCTGACCTATGCAGGCTGCACCGGCATCCATACGGATAAAATCATCATTGGGGCGATTATGCTGCTCGTGCCCGGCATTGCGATCACAAACGTAATGCGTGATGTTATCATCGGGGATTTTATGACCGCCATCAGCAAACTTGCAGAGGTGCTGATCGTGGCGATGGCAATCGCCGTGGGTATCGCGATTCCGTTCGGCCTTGCCCGGGCGCTTTTTGGAGGTATTTGAGCATGGAACGCTATCTTCCCTGCCTGTATGCGTTTTTGGCGTGCGCAGGCTTTTCCATTGTGTTTGAAATTAAAAAGCCGCTGTTTATTTTCCTTTCCTGCGTTACGGGCGCGATCAGCTGGCTGGTTTACCTGCTGCTCGGCGGATTAGAATCCGAGGTGGTGCGCTATTTTCTTGCTACCATCGTGGTTTCTCTTTTGTCCGAACTTTTCGCGCGCATCCTGAAAGCGCCCGCAACAATTTTTCTTGTGATCGGAATCGTGCCCCTTGTGCCCGGCGGCGGCCTGTATTACGCGATGGATGCGCTTATCAACGCGGATTATATCCTGTTCGCGCAGAAAGGCGTTGAAACCGCAGCCTGTGCCGGCGCGATTGCAGCAGGCGTTTCCGTTGTTACCTCCATTGTGCGCATGGCGGCCACCAAACGGGCAAGCCGGCAGCAAAAACCATAAAAGCGCAAAAAAGCGCCGCTTTCCTGCAGGAAAGCGGCGCTTTTTATTTTGTTTTGCGGCTTAATTCCGCTGCTGCAAAACGGGCGGGCACAGCGGTTTTGCGCTGCCTTCAGCATCGGGATGCGTCATTTTATAATAATATTGCATAATGTCGCGGCGGGTCACGATGCCAATGAAGGAGCCGAGGTCGTCCACCACGGGTACAAAGTTCTGGTTCATGGCCTGCAGCAGCAGATCTTCCAGCGAAGCGTTCACGTTCACCGGCGGGTTATGGCTGCGCTGCATGATATCCCGCACGTTGAGCCGCTCCTGCGCATGGGATTCCCAAGCGCTTGCCTCCGTCAGCTTCCAAAGAAAGTCGCCCTCTGTTACAGTGCCCACATAACGCCCTTCATGGTCGATCACGGGGATCGCCGTATAGCCGTAATGCTTCATCTTTTCAAGGCCCTGCCGCACGGTGTTGTTATCGTAAATATAGGCTACACTTGCCTTTGGCTTTAGAAAGAAAAGTACATTCATCCGAATTCCCCTTCTGCCGAAACGATGTGGTTCGCACAATGTGCTTCCTGTTTCTTATACCATACCATATTGCGCGCGCCCTGTGGTGACACGAATGTAAACTTTGTGGGGCAAGGCGCAGATTTGCGCAAAAAACGCTTTTTCGCGCAGTGCGCCGCTGCTTATTTATGGTAAAGCTTCTTCGTCTGATACTGCGGCTCGCAGGTCAGGTTCACGCCGAGCTTTTTAAAGGTCGTGCTGTCCACGCCCGAAAGGATGACCGTGGAGTGCGCCTCGCAGCCGCGCAGCTTCGGAAGCTGCTGCATGGCAAGCGCCGCCGTGGGGTTCGTTGCCGCGCAGATTGAAAGGGCGATCAGGATTTCGTCCGTATGCAGGCGCGGGTTATGGTTCCCCAGATGGTGGATTTTGAGATCCTGAATCGGCTCGATGATGATGGGCGAGATCAGGTGGATGTCATCCTGAATGTTGCCGAGCGCCTTCAGCGCGTTCAGGATCAGCGCCGCAGAAGCGCCGAGCAGCGCGGACGTCTTGCCGGTTATGCACCTGCCGTCCGGGAGCTGCATGGCGGCCGCGGGCTGCTGTGTTTCCGCCGCCTTTGCAAGCGCCGCGGCAATCACGGGGCGGTCCGCCTCCGTGATGCCCGCCTGGTTCATAAGGAGCTTGATTTTATAAACGCCCTCCCCGTTTTCAAGGCCCTGGCGCACAGCGCAGCGTTCCGCATAATAACGGCGCAGGATCTCCTGCCGGGAAGCCTCCCTGCAAGCCTCGTCGTCAATGATGCAGTTGCCCGCCATGTTTACCCCCATATCCGTGGGAGACTGGTATGGGCAGCGGCCGTAGATTTCCTCAAAAATGGCGGCAAGCACGGGGAAAATTTCCACATCGCGGTTATAATTGACCGTGGTCACGCCGTAGGCCTCAAGGTGGAACGGGTCGATCATGTTCACGTCGTTCAGGTCTGCCGTAGCCGCCTCATAAGCAAGGTTCACCGGATGCTTCAGCGGCAGGTTCCAGATGGGGAAGGTCTCAAATTTTGCATAGCCCGCCGCCACGCCGCGCCTGTGCTCATGGTAAAGCTGGGAAAGGCAGGTCGCCATTTTTCCGCTGCCGGGGCCCGGCGCGGTAATGACCACAAGCGGCCGCGTGGTTTCTATGTATTCGTTTTTGCCGTATCCCTCATCGCTGACGATGTGCTCAACGTCCGAAGGGTATCCGGCGATGGGATAATGGCGGTACACCGTTACGCCAAGCGAGGCGAGGCGGCTTTGGAATGCGTCCGCCGCGCTCTGGCCGCCGTATTGTGTGAGCACAACGCTGCCCACATAAAGGCCGATGGCGCGGAATGCGTCGATCAGGCGCAGAACGTCCTGGTCATAGGTGATGCCGAGGTCGCCGCGCACCTTGTTTTTTTCAATGTCCGCCGCATTGATGACGATCACGATCTCCGCCTGTTCCCTGAGCTGGAGCAGCATTTTGACCTTGCTGTCCGGCGCAAAGCCGGGCAGCACGCGCGAGGCGTGGTAATCGTCAAACAGTTTGCCGCCGAATTCAAGATACAGCTTGCCGCCGAATTGGGCAATGCGTTCCCGGATATGCTCCGATTGCATGGCGAGATACTTGTCGTTATCAAAGCCGACGTTCATGGTTGGGTGATCTCCTTTTTCGCAAGTAAAATTGAAATATGCAAAAACGCTTTTCAGAGGAGCGCCGTATTCCACATACTATGATAATGATTTCCGCGCATGTTTACAACTCGTTTTTTGATAAATATCGCGCGCCATGCTATAATTGGATGCAACCATTTCAGGGGAAGCAACGTATTAAAGGATGGGAGGGATGAAACTTGCCCTCAAGGGATTTTGAATCCATCTACGCGGACTACTCCCGCATGGTGTATTGGGCGGCCTACGGCGTGCTGAAAAACGAAAGCGACGCCATGGACGCTTCTCAGAACGTGTTTTTGCGCGTGATAAAGCACCAGAAAAAGCTTGAAACAATGGAGGATGCGCAGCTCAAAAGCTGGCTTTACCGCGTTACGGTAAACCTTTGCCTGGACGGCAAGCGGAAGCTGAAGCGGGAGGTGCTCGCGGACGAGCTGCCCGAAATGCCCGTTTCCGATGTGAGCGTGCTGCCCGAGGCTGCGGCGCTGGATGCGGAAACCCGTGAGGCGCTGCACCGGGCGCTTCAGGAATTGCCGGAAATTTACCGTGAAACGGTGATGCTGCATTTTTTCTCCGAGCTTCGTTATGACGAGATTGCAAAGCTTACGGGCGTGAGCGAAGGAACGGTAAAATCAAGAATGTCCAGGGCGAAGGAGCGCCTTCTCGCCCTGTTGAAAGGGGGTGCGCAGCATGGCTGACGCGTTTGACGCATTGATGAAATCCATTGCGGATGAAGCGGATGCAAAGGTGGATTATGCAGCCATGCACGCGGCTGTCCTGCAAAAAGCGGCTGCCATGCGGCGCAGGCGCGCACAGTTCGTGCGCTATGGCGCGATGGCGGCAACGCTTGTGGTTCTTGCCGGCGTAGGCACGCTGTTTCTCCGGGCAAGGGGCGACGCTGCGCGCAGCGGCGAAAACGCCGCCCCGCAGACGGTGGAGTTCAGCATGGGCGATCAGGCGGTGGATATGGCGCCGGAGGGTGCGCCCGAAGAACCCGCACCCGGCTGCGTGCCGGAAAGCGTGTGCCCCACGGAAAAGACGGGCGATGCGGGGGTGGCGTCAGGCGCAGGGGCCTCCAATGCCGCGCGGAATGAAGCGGGTACCCCGGGAGCCGGCATTTCAGGCCATGCGGCGCAGGAACCGCTCATTGCAATGAGCGCGGACGAACTCGTTTCGCTCTGCCTTGCCGCGCGCACGGCGGACGATTCTGCGGAGAGCGCGCTTGCCTCGTTTGAATGGCTGTATGAACCGGTCTCTGCGGGAAAAGGGTACCGTCTGCTTGAGATCGCGGCTGATGCCTCCGGCATCACCTATACCTACAACCGCGCCGCAGCGGAAACCTGGAACGACGAGTATGCCATATTCATTCCCGGGGAAAGCCTTTCCGGCACGCGGGCGGAAACGGATGCCGCGGGCGTATTCGCCCCGGCGGAAACGGATGTGACCGCCGGCGCGGCGGGCGCTTTGATCTGGGCGCTCGGCGGCGGTGAGGCTGTGCTTACGCCCGGCGCGGGCTGCACGCTCAAAGAGGCGGAGCTTCGTGAATTCTGCGCGCTCCGGTTGGTAGAGATCAAGTAACAGGCAATGCAGCGGGCCGCCCGGAAGGGCGGCCTGAGCGTATCGAAAAAGTGGCGGCGGCCACTTTTTCGAGTTTTCTCAGCGTTTGCCTCTCGCTGATGCCCCCGGGCGGCAAACGCTGCGCGGTGTAGGTTTGTCAAACATGTTGGACGGTATAGCAACGAAGGAAAAGGTTGGGCGAGCAATACTGTAAAGGGCGCATAGGACGGTTATTGGAGGCTCTTCGATGCACAGCGAGCTGAGCATCGAAGTCGGCAAGCGAGTAGAAACGATGGGAGTCGTAGAAGCGACGCTGATCCTCACGGTGGCTGCGCTCTACCTTGCCATTGTGA
>DCKB01000057.1 GCA_002320595.1 Christensenella sp. UBA1685 | reverse complement strand
ACAATGGCAAAGTAGAGCGCAGCCACCGTGAGGATCAGCGTCGCTTCTACGACTCCCATCGTTTCTACTCGCTTGCCGACTTCGATGCTCAGCTCGCTGTGCATCGAAGAGCCTCCAATAACCGTCCTATGCGCCCTTTACAGTATTGCTCGCCCAACCTTTTCCTTCGTTGCTATACCGTCCAACATGTTTGACAAACCTACAGGTTCAAATGCGCGGAGGAACGTGTCCGTGTTGATGAGCGTAGTTCTCGCAAGCGCGCCGGCCCGCAGGCGGTCGAAAAAGCCCTTGCTGTCGAAAGGGACGCCCTCTTCATAGCAGGAATACGTTTCCTCGGCGATGTTGTAGCTCAGCGGCACAATGCGAACATCGTGCTGTGCAATCACATCGCACGGGAGATTGCAGGAAGAATCGGAAAAAAGAATAAAACTCATAAGGCCATCCTTTCGCCCGGATAAACGCCGGGCATAATCTAGTAATCCGCATCATGTTATCATGTAATTATAATTATGTAAAGTAATCATAATAATTGGATTATATAATTCTTTGTTTCATATTACATGGCATGTCCGCAAAATGTATGCTATAATTTTAAAAAACGGAAGGGACAGGATTTCACATGATGCACGACAAGGCGCTCGTCGCGGAAAAGCTGCGCAAATGGGAAGGGTTTTTGCAGGAATACGAGTTGCCTGCCTGGGATATGCTCCCCGGCATTGAGCTTTACATGGACCAGGTGATTGCGCTGCTGACGCAGTATCTGAACTTCCTGCCGCGGGAGGAGGGCGCAGATAACATCGCCACCCCTGCGATGATCAACAACTATGTAAAAATGAAAATCCTGCCCCCGCCCGTAAAGAAGCGGTATTCCCGGGTGCATTTGGCGTATCTTATCATGGTTTGCATGCTCAAGCAGGCGCTTGGCATCGCGCCTGTGCAGCAGATTCTCCCCTATGGCGCGCCCGAGGAACAGGTGCGCGCGACCTATGATGCATTTGTGTGCGCCCACAAGTCCGTTTCCGCCATTTTTGCGGCGGAGGTACGCGCCGCAGCCTCACCCGCCCTTCTTTCGGAAGAACCCGCCGACTCCGCCGTGGGCCGCCTCATTCTGCAATCCGCCGTTGCCGCCTCCCTGTTCAAACTGCTCACCGAAAAGCTCATCGGGCTGAGCGCGCCGGAGAGAGCCGCTGCGGAAGGCGCGGAAGTTAACAAACCTTAACGGAAAACGCCGCTTGCGCCTTTGACATTTTTCGCACTTTCTTTTAGAATGATGGTATCAAATCAGCGGCGCTCACCGAGAGCCGCCTTTTCTGCACAGGAGGAAAACATCACATGGCATTCGATCTTCAGAAGCTGGACGCGATGCTCGCGAGCTACATCGAAAAGAAAAAGCTTCCCGGCGTGTCCGTTGCCGTGCGCGGGCCCGGCGGCGTGGTATTTGAAAAAGGATACGGTATCGCGGATCTCGAAACCGGCCGCCCCATTGATGAAAATACCGTCTGCGGCATCGCTTCCATGAGCAAATCTATGACGACGCTCGCCTGCTGCATCCTTGCGGCAGAGGGCAAACTCTCCTTCGATGATCCCGTGAGCAAGTATTTCCCGAACTTCCGCGTGCCGGGCAATCCGGAGCAGGATGTGACGCTGCGCCACCTTTCCATGCACACGGCAGGCATTCCGCCGATGGAGCCGCTGGAATGGTCCATTGCGCTCAACACCCCGGGGCGCGACAGCGAATGGGCGCGCGAGATGAAGCGCACCGCGCCCAACAAGATGGAAACCATCGACCAGGTGATCGATTACATCGCCAATTGCCCTTACCCCACGCTTGGGCAGGCGGGCGAATACATGAGCTACAGCAACGAAGGCTATGCCATTCTTTCCTATGTGGTGGACATTGCAGCAGGCGTTACGCTGGAAGAGTTCCTGAAGGAGCGCGTGTTCAAGCCCATCGGCATGACGCGCAGCGTGCTTGATCTTGACGGTAGCGAAGCCATTGCCATGGCAGGCGGCAACATCACGCGCCTGTTTGAAGAAGATGGCGAGGGCGGCGTAAGCTGCGATGACCACTGGTCCATTCTGCCCCCGTTCCGCGGCTGTGCGTGCGTGAAATCCACAGCGCATGATATGGCGCGCTATTACCAGTGTCTCTCCAACCGCGGCATGATCGACGGCGTGCAGGCCATTCCGGCTGAAGCGGTCGAATTGCTTGTCGGCGCCGGGTTCCCCGAGCAGGAGAAGGCGTTCTATTGCTACGGCCTCAACAAGCGCACCAAGGCCGGTCATGTTATCTGCGAGCATTCCGGCGGCCTGCATGGCGTATCTTCCCAGGGCGCATTCCTTAAAGATGAAAACTACGGCTTCGTTGCGCTGTGCAATCAGGGCGATTCCGACCCCGAGCCGCTCGTATGGATGATGCTCAACATGGTGATGGGTCTCCCGCTTGAAGAAAGCCACCGCTGGGTGCATCCCGCAGGAGAAGAATTCAAAGAGCCTGAAATGCTCTTCGGCAAGTATATTTGCCACGAGGGAATCCCCGTTACGGTGGAAGTGTTCAAAGAGGATGGCAAGCTCATGGCGCGCAATGACTACGGCACCATGGAGCTCACCTATTGCGGGGGCACCTGGTTCAGCACCCGCCGCCTCGATACCGGCGCGCTCGGCCGCATGCATTTCCTGATCCGGGACGGCAAGGCCTGGGGCGTGCAGGTATATACGCGCATCTACCAGCGGATTGAGGCATAACGGAAGCATTCCGTCTTTTTCCCTCTTCCTTTCCGGAAGGGGGAATTTTTGTTTTTTTGCAAGCCGTCTGTAACGAAACGCACTTTCGCGCGTTTCATATAAGAACGAACATGAAAGGGGGAGACCTATGACGATAGAGGAATTTTACCGGGATAATTACCGCATCGTTTACGGCTACCTTCTCTCCCTTTCGGGCAATGCCGCCGTTGCGGAGGAGCTTGCTTCGGAAACGTTCCTGCGCGCGTTGCAAAAACCCCCGCACGACCAAGGCGCCTGCAAACCCTCCACTTGGCTCTGCGCCATCGCTAAAAATCTGTATTTCAGCGAACTCCGGCGTCAAAAACGGCGCGTCCCTTTCCCGGACGCAGCGCCGCAGGACACCGTCCCATTTGAGGAGCGGCTTATGGATCGTGAAACGGCGCGTTCCCTGCTCCGTGTGGCAAAGGAATTGCGCGAGCCCTACCGGCAGGTGTTTTTTCTGCGGCTTTCCGGGCTCCCCTTCCGCGAAATCGGGGATGCGGCGGGGAAAACGGAATCCTGGGCGCGCGTCACTTTTTTCCGGGCGAAGGCTATGATTTTGAGCGAATTGGAGGAAGCGCCATGATGAACTGCAACATTATCCGGGATCTGCTTCCGCTGCACGCGGATGGGCTTGCAAGCAAAGAAAGCGCGGCGCTCGTTGAGGCGCATGTGAAGCAATGCCCCGCCTGCCGCGCGGAGCTTGCGCGCATGCGTGCTCCGTTGGAGCGACCCGCGCCCGAAGCGCCGAGCTACCGGGAGGCGCTCCGCCGCGAGAAGCGCCGCATCACAAAGCGCACGGCCTCTTTTTCCGCCGCCGCGCTGCTGCTCGGCGTGCTCCTTTCGCTGCTTGTTCTGCTCAGCAAGGGATATTTTCATATCGTGGATCGCAAATCCACAGCAGATGGCAGCATGACCGCCACGGCCTATGCGGGCGACGTGACCGGCCTTTTCCCGCAGGCCGGCGGTTTCACACTCAAGACTGTCTGCGCCGAGCGCAGCCGTGGTTATTACCTTACCACCTATTCCGGTGCGGAGTTCGATGGCATGTGGTGGTCGCCGAGCGGGCGGTATCTCGCCGTGTCCATGCGGGATGCGGAAAGGGCGCGGCTCGTGGTCAGCGATTACATCGGAAACCATACCACGCACATCGACCTGCTTTTCGGCATTGCGGAAGGCGCGGAGTACACCTTTGTGCAGTGGCGGGAGGACGACGCCATGCTCATCCGCTATGCTTATGCCGATGCGGGCGGAAAAGAGCATACGGGCTATTTCTGGTATTCCTGCGAAAGCTGGTCCACATCCGGCCTTGTGGAACTGCCCGCAGCAGGGGAATAGACGCCCCATTCCCATTAGCGTGCCATGGTGCAGCATTCCTGCAAGCCACGGCAAACCTGAGGCAATATCCCAAGGCGGGGTTGCTTTTTGCAGAAATTCCCGTATAATAGTTGCCGGTAATGAAGTTCTCCCCTGGGCAACCTAAACCGCTGACAAAGCTGATGACTTCTGTGATTTATGTCGCAGAAAGCATCAGCTTTTTGCGTCGGTTAAAAGGAGCGTTTTGTTATGATTGCATCCCTTGCACTGATCTTCCTTTCCGGCATGGCGGCCGCATCGCTCTGCCAAAGGCTTCGCATGCCGCGGCTTGTTGGCGTTCTGGTCGTCGGCATCGCAGCCGGCCCCTTTGCGCTGAACCTTTTAGGTGCTTCCATCCTCTCCATCTCAGCCGACCTACGCAAAATCGCGCTTGTGATTATCCTGATCAAAGCAGGGCTCTCACTCGACCCGGCTGAACTGAAAAAGGTAGGGCGCCCCGCGCTGCTGATGTCCTTTCTGCCTGCATCGCTCGAAATCGCAGCCTTTGCCCTGTTCGCCCCATCCATCTTCGGCATTTCACCGGTCGAAGCCGCCCTTATGGGCGCGGTGACGGCGGCCGTTTCTCCAGCCGTGGTTGTCCCCAAAATGGTACAGCTTATGGAGAATCGGCTTGGGACGGAGAAAGGTGTTCCACAGCTGATCCTTGCCGGTGCATCGCTGGATGATGTGTTCGTCATCGTCCTTTTTTCCACGTTCTGCAACATCGCCCAGGGCAGCTCCGCCTCCGCCGCCGATTTTGCGGGCATTCCACTTTCCATCCTGTTCGGCGTTCTTGCAGGTGTTGCGGCGGGTACCCTGCTCGCACTGTTGTTTGAAGCGGCGCATGCGCGCCGGCGAACCGTGCGCAACAGCGCTAAAACGATTCTCGTCCTTGGCATTGCCTTTCTCCTCGTGGCGTTGGAAGACATGCTTAAGGCACGCATTCCGTTTTCCGGCCTGCTCGCTGTGATAAGCATGGCTTGCGTGCTGCGCTGCAAGTGCCCGCCGACCGTTTCCCAGCGGCTCTCTCAGAAATTCGGCAAGCTGTGGATTGCTGCTGAGGTCCTCCTGTTTTTCCTCGTCGGCGCAGCGGTAGACCTGCGTTATACGCTCTCGGCAGGTGCCAAAGCGCTTCTGATGCTCATCATCGCGCTCACGCTGCGCGCCTCAGGTGTGTTGCTTGCACTCACCGGCACAAACCTCAACCGCAAGGAGCGCTTGTTCTGCGTGATTTCCTATCTTCCAAAGGCAACCGTCCAGGCTGCGATTGGCTCCGTGCCGCTTTCCCTTGGGCTTCCCTGTGGGAGATTGATCCTGTCCATCGCCGTGCTGTCCATCCTTATCACAGCGCCGCTTGGCGCGTTGGGCATGGAGCTAAGTTGCAATCGTCTGTTGCAAAAACAGCAGCGCTGAATCACCTTGAATTCCGCAGGAGTGACCAAGATAAAGAGGTAGAGACAAAATAAAGATAATATGATAAAATAGCAGCATGAGGAAACAAAAAGAAGAGGCATGGAAAAAATGCCCGAAATGTGGAAAGACAAAGAACCAGATAAAGGCAGGGTACAACGGATCGGGAAGCCAACGCTGCAGATGTAAGGAATGCGGCATATATTACACGATTGAA
>DCKB01000002.1 GCA_002320595.1 Christensenella sp. UBA1685 | reverse complement strand
TGTTACAGTTGTCATGAGGGATTTGCACTTCCTTTCGGTCTTTGTTGCTTCTGTTAAACTCACAATAACCGATTCGTGCGAATCCTTCATCCTTTTTCTTGCCGCTGTCCAAGATGTATTGTAATCCTACACCTACAACAAAACTTCGGGGGATTTTCCTCTTGCATTTGACAAACGCTTTGCGATATAATTATAAGGGCATCCTGTTTTAGAAAAACGGCGAGCGACTCCTTTGAGCCGCTCGCTTTTTGTTTTTCAAAATTAATTTTGAAAGGATCGGGAGGAACATATGGCAACGAAATTCGTATTCATCACCGGCGGCGTGGTCTCATCCCTTGGCAAGGGCATCACTGCGGCGGCGCTTGGCCGCCTGCTCAAGTGCAGGGGATATAGCGTCTCCGTCTGCAAACTGGATCCTTATCTGAATGTGGACCCCGGTACAATGAACCCGTACCAGCATGGCGAAGTGTATGTGACGGATGACGGAGCGGAGACCGATCTGGACATCGGCCATTACGAGCGGTTCATCGATGAAAAGCTTTCCCGGGACAACAACGCAACTTCCGGCCAGATTTACCAGACGGTCATCGAGCGTGAACGCGCAGGCGGCTATAACGGCGGCACGGTGCAGATCATCCCGCACATCACGGATGAAATTCAGGCGCGCGTGATGCGCGCGGCTGCGCGCACGCATCCGGATGTGCTGATTGTGGAGATCGGCGGCACGGTGGGCGACATCGAGGGCCAGCCGTTCCTTGAGGCCATCCGCCAAATTCGCTGGAGCGTGGGCCCGGAAAACAGCGCGTTTATCCATGTAACGCTGATTCCATATCTGCACGCGGCGGGAGAACTCAAATCCAAACCAACGCAGCACAGCGTGAAGGAGCTGCTTTCCATCGGCATCCAGCCGGATATTCTTGTCTGCCGCAGCGAAATGCCCGTTGGACCCGATCTGCGCGGGAAGATCGCGCGCTTTTGCAATGTGGATGCGGATTGCGTGATTGAGAACCTCAACGCGCCTTCGCTGTATTCCGTGCCGCTCATGCTGGAGGAAGAAGGGCTGTGTCGCGCTGTGTGCAAAAAACTTTGCCTCGCGCAGCGTGAAGCGAAGCTTGATGCATGGCGGGAGATGGTGCGCAGGGAACAGTTCCCGAACAAGAAATGCAAAATTGCAATTGTGGGGAAATACATTCAATTGCAGGATGCTTATCTGAGTATTGTGGAGTCATTAAAGCATGCCGGAATTGCAAATGATGCGCGCGTGGAGATTTGGATGGTTGCGGCAGAGGATGTGACGGACGGAAACGCCGCAACGCTTCTCGCGGATGCGGACGGCGTGCTCATCCCGGGCGGCTTTGGCACGCGCGGGCTCGCGGGAAAAATTGCCGCAGCGCGGTATGCGCGGGAAAACGGCGTGCCGATGCTTGGAATTTGCCTCGGCATGCAAATGGCGGTGGTGGAATTTGCGCGCAACGTATTGGGATATGGGGATGCGCATTCTTCGGAGGTTGATCCGGATACGAAGCACCCTGTGATCGACCTGATGCCGGATCAGCTGCAAAACCTGGATGCGCAAAGCGGCGCTATGAAGATCGGCGGCACGCTGCGCCTCGGCGGGTATGACTGCACGATCCAGCCCAATACGCTCGCCGCGCGGCTATATGGGAAAGAAACGATTCGCGAACGGCATCGCCACCGCTACGAGTTCAACAACGCCTTCCGCGGGGATTTCGTGAGGGCGGGCATGGTGCTTTCCGGCCGCAACGAGCTGCGCGACCTAGTGGAGATCGTCGAGCTTCCGGACCACCCGTTTTATATCGGCGTGCAGTTCCACCCGGAATTTCAATCTCGGCCGGACAGCCCGCATCCGCTGTTCACAGGCCTTGTGGCCGCAGCGCTCAAAGCGCGGGGATAAAATCAGGGGGCGCCCGGCCGGGCGTCCCCCTTTGCTGAATCGCTTTGCTTATTTATTCTGCCGGAACGATCGCGAGCGCGGCAACGCTTGCATCAAACGCATCCAGCCATTCGCTTCCCGGCATCTGCGCGAGCGCGAGCGTGCAGGAGGAATCTCCGGCATTGATCACGTACTGTGCGGTAACGATGTCGATTTCAGACACGGTGTAATGGAAGACCATATGCAGCGCGGGCTGGCCGGCAACCTCCGTGTACTCAAACTGATCGAACTCAATGGCTACGGTGGTGTTAAACGCATCGCTCAGGGATTGGTCCAACGTCATCTTCAGCATGTCGCTGGTGTACAGTTTCATTGCAAGGGCGGTATCCGAAGCGGCAACGAGCATGTTGATGTTGGAAGAATCCGTGGGATAGTTCGGCGCATAATACAGCGTTTCATTGTTGCTGTCCGCGAAAAATCCTTCCGGCGGCGTATACTGGAACTGGAAGCTTGTGGCCGCAGCAGTCGGCTCGGGCGTGGGTTCCGGTGTGGGCTCGGGCGTGGGTGCGACAGTCGCTTCCGGCGTGGGCTCGGGCGTGGGCGCAAGCGTGGGTTCCGCGGTGGGCGTTGCAGCCGGCTCCGCAGGCGCGCAGGCAAACGCGCACACCGAAAGAAGCAATGCGAGTAAACAAAGTACAAAACGTTTCATTTCATAGTACCCCCAATCAAGTTTTATTTTTTATATTTTTTAACGCTGCTGCATCGGGTCAGAGCTGCTTGGCTGCTTTGCTTTTTTCAACTCAAGCACCGAAGCAAACACGATTCCGGCGAGGATCAGGCCTGCGCCGCAGCATGCGGTAAAATCCATCCGCTCGTTCAGGATAAAATAAGCCGCAACGGCCGTGAACAGCGGCTCTGTGCACCAGGTGAGCGCGCCGAAAGCGGGCGACACGTGCATGAGCGCAATGTTTTGGAACAGGTAAGCAAGGAACGTACAGCCGAGCGCAAGATACAGCACCAGCCACCAGCCGGCAGGGCCAATTGCGGAAAACACAGGCATGCCCTCGAGCAGGAAGGCGGCGGCAAGACAGCAGAGGAAGCACACCGCACACTGGATCGTGCAAAGCACAATCGCATCCACATCCTTCAAAAACTTACCGCTCAGCGTCAGCATAAAGGAGGTGGAAAGGGAGGACAACAAGGCGAGCAGTTCTCCCCGCCCAAAGGAGGAAAACGAGCCGCCGCAGATGAAATACATGCCCGCCACTACGATGAATACGGGCAGGATCTGGCGCAAATCCAGCTTTTCCTTGAGCAGCGGCACGGAAAGGAACGGCGCGATCACAACGGCAAGCGCCATAAAAAAGCCCGCGTTCGTGGCGGTGGTATACACGAGCGAAAGGAAGCCGAACATAAATGCGGCCGCCGTGCAGAGCGAAACGAGCACGCAGGGCATGAGGTCCCGCTTTCGCACGCGGCTGAAGAACCGCTTGCCGAACAGGGCAAGGAACAGCGCGGTGGAAAGCGCATAGCGCAGCGTGAGGCACCACATGGGCGGGATGGAAGCAAAGCCCTGCTTGGAAACGGCGTTTGAAATGCCCCACATCAGGCATTCAAGCACCAGAAGAACCCCGTAAAACACGGGGGAACGGGCGGGCTTCAAACGATCCATCCCCATCACCTCTCCAATCTCTGCACGCGCAATCTGCCATATCCCTGCAAACGAAGATATCTTATCATAAATGGAACGGTTTTGGAACCCCTTTCACTGCGGCGCGGAGGATGATATAATGCAGGATACAAAGAAAGTGCAATTCCAAAGGAGAAACCAGTTATGCAGTATGATCTGATCGTATTGGGAGGCGGCCCGGCGGGGTACCTTGCCGCCGAGCGCGCGGGCCATGCGGGCCTTTCCGTGCTATGCATTGAGAAGAACAGCGTGGGCGGCGTATGCCTCAATGAAGGCTGCATCCCAACGAAAACCCTGCTTTACAGCGCCAAACTGTACGATGGGGCGCGCTACGGCGATAAATATGGCGTTTCGGCTCCGGCGCTTTCGATCGATCACGCGAAGGTTGTGGCGCGCAAGAACAAGGTCGTAAAGCTGCTTGTAGGCGGCGTGAAGGCCGCGCTAAAACAAAATGGCGTAACGTTGGCTGCAGGCGAAGGCAGGATCGAAGGCCGGGGCGAGGAAGGCTTCCGCGTAAGCGTGGGCGGCGAAACGCACAGCGCGGCAAAGCTTCTCATCGCAACGGGAAGCATGCCTGTTGTTCCGCCCATCTCCGGATTGCGGGAGGCGATGGAGCGCGGTTTCGCGCTCACCAACCGGGAAATCCTTGCGCTTACGGACGCGCCGGAACGGCTCGTTGTGATCGGCGGAGGCGTAATCGGCCTTGAGATGGCCTCCTACTTCAATTCCATCGGCAGCGCTGTCACGGTGATTGAAATGTTAGACCACATCGCGGGCGAAAACGATGCGGAGCTTACGGCGCTTTTGCAGAAGAACTATGAAAAAAGGGGCGTGCGCTTCCTGCTTGGCGCGCGGGTAACGGAAATTACGGAAACCGGCGTGCGCTATGAGAAGGAGGGCGAGGCTGTTCTGGTTGCGGCGGACAAGGTCCTGCTTTCTATTGGCCGGCGTGCGAATACGGCGGAGCTTGGGCTTGAACGGATTGGCGTTGCATTGGAACGCGGTGCGATTGTGACCGATGCGCACATGCGCACCAATGTGCCGGGCGTTTACGCGGCGGGCGATGTAAACGGCAAAAGCATGCTTGCACACACGGCTTACCGGGAGGCGGAGGTTGCCGTGAACGACATTATGGGCGTTGCGGATGAAATGCGCTATCATGCCGTGCCTGCCGTTGTATATACCAACCCGGAGCTTGCAAGCGTGGGAGAAACGGAAGCCACCGCAAAACGAAAAGGGCTTGATATTACGGCTGTGAAACTGCCGATGCGCTTTTCGGGCCGCTATCTTGCCGAAAACGAGGGCGGGGACGGCGTGGCAAAGCTCATTGTGGAGCGTGGGACACAGCGCGTGATCGGCATGCAGGCGATTGCCAATTATGCATCGGAGTTTATTTCTACGGCGGCAGTGTTCGTGGAGGCGGGAATGACGCTCGAACAGGTCAGAAAGATCATTTTTCCGCATCCTACTGTGGGAGAGATCATCCGCGAGGCAGCATGGCAGGCAGAATGACGGACGCGGAGTATATGCGCATCGCGCTTTCAGAGGCGCGGCTTGCGGCTGCGGAAGGCGAGGTTCCCGTGGGAGCGGTGCTTTTGCGCGGCGGCACGGTGCTCGCACAGGCCCACAACCGCGTGGAGCAGACGGGCGACCCCACCGCGCACGCCGAACTCCTTTGCCTTCAGGCGGCGGCTGCCGCAGAGGACGCCTGGCGGATGGCGGATTGTACGCTGTATGTTACGCTTGAGCCTTGCGCTATGTGTGCGGGTGCGCTTGTGAACGCGCGCCTTGGCCGCCTGGTGTTTGGCGCGTTTGAGCCGCGCACAGGCTGCTGCGGCAGCGTGTTTGACCTGCTGGATCACGCGTTTCTGCACACGGTTCCCGCCGTGGGCGGCGTTCTTGAGGAGGAATGCGCGGCGGTGCTGCAAACCTTTTTTGCGAGGAAACGGGCATAGGGCGCGGTGTTGGGGGCGTAATAAGCCGGTGCCCTGCACAGCATTAAAATCCAAAACGCCGGGCATGGCGTGTTCCGTGGTAGAGAAGAGAAAATCGCCGGCTGCATCGCCCGGCGAGAGCCATGAAACACACCATGCCCGGCGTTTTGATGTGGCTCTTTCACTGCGGCGGATGCTCCGCCTTCCTTCGGAGAGGAATCTGGCAACGTTATTTTACCGCAAAATGCAGTAAAATGCAATACCGCATTTTGCGGTTGGGTAAACTGTACATGAGGTGAACGGCATGTACAGACGAATCCGGGAGCTGCGGGAGGACGCGGACTTAACGCAGGCACAAATGGCTCAAATTCTAAATTGTTCACAGCAGGTATACAGCAACTATGAATTGGGGCAGCGGGATATTCCGACGGCAGTGCTGATCGCGCTTGCAAAATACCACAAAACCACTGCCGATTATATCCTCGGCCTTACGAACCGTCGGTGAAACAGGTTCCCCAAAACAGGCAATACCGGCTGAGGAAACCGCAGCCGGTATCTTTTGCAGGAAGAGCTTTCAGAACCGGAACTCTGTTGGGGAGGGAGTTGAGTTCCGAAGGAGCAAGCCCCTTAAAAGAAATCATGAAGATCATATCTTTTACGAACATTCCGCTTCGCTTGGCTTCTCTCGATCGCAGGCCTCCTTTCTCAATCTATGCGCCTCTATTGTGAACCCGCCGTGCGGTGTCGCTTTCCGTTTCATTGGCTATAGAATACCCCTAAAATATGGCATGCGTAGGAACGAAACATGAATGATTTGTTGTGGTTTTATGAATAAATGTGGAACGTGAAGCATGCTCTGTGTGCTGCGCCAAAATAGGCGATACCGACCGGGGAAACCACAGCCGGTATCTTTTGCAGGAAGGTTTTCAAAAAATCGGAACCTTGTTCGGGGGAGAATTTGGCTCCGAAAGGAGTAAACTCCTTGAGGAAAAATCATAATCATTCATCAATCATTTTTGTTGATTTACCGGGCGTCTGTCTATGGCAAGCCTCCTTTCCCGTGAAAAGCACCTCTATTGTGAACCCGCTTGTGCGGCGGCGCTTTCCGTTTCGTTGTACATAGAATACCCCTAAAATGTGGCATGGGTTGGAACGAAGCATGAATGATTTGTTTAAATTGTATGAACAGAAATTGGATAAGCCAGAAGGGACGGCGCTGCCGTCCCTCCTCCATCTGTTGGGTATGAAGTTCCGTTACCCTCTGATTACCTCAAGCGCGGCCTTTGCCACGTTTTCCGGCGTGAAGCCGAATGCGCGGAAGAGCTCGCCCGCAGGCGCGGAAGCGCCGAAGTGGTCAAGGGACACGGTTTTGCCGTCCAGGCCGACATAGCGCGCCCAACCGAAGCTTGAACCGGCCTCGACCGCCACGCGCTTGCGCAGGGACTTGGGAAGAACGCTTTCGCGGTAGGCTTCGTCCTGTTGCTCAAACAACTCCATGCAGGGCATGGAAACGATGCGGGCCGTGTAGCCCTGCACGGCGAGGATGTCCGCTGCCTTCAAAACCAGCTCTACCTCGGAGCCGGAGGCGATGAGGATGACATCCGGCGTCCCTTTGGGTTCGCGCAGGATATACGCGCCGCGCTTTGCGCCTTCGCCCGTTTCCGCAAGCTGCGGCAGGTTCTGGCGGGTGAGCGCCATCACGGAAGGCGCCTTTTGCGTAAGCGCAGTCAGGTAAGCGTACGCGGTCTCCTTCTGGTCGGCCGGGCGGAACACGAAGGTGTTGGGCGTGGCGCGCAGCGCTGCAAGCTGCTCGATGGGCTGATGCGTGGGGCCGTCCTCGCCCACGCCGATGCTGTCATGCGTCAGGATATAGAGCACGGGGAGCTGCATCAGGGCGGAAAGGCGCAGCGCGGGCTTCACATAATCGGAGAACACGAAGAATGTGGCGCAATAGGAGCGCAGGCCGCCGTAGAGCGCAATTCCGTTTGCGATGCAGGCCATCGCAAGTTCACGCACGCCGAAGTGGATGTTTGCGCCTTCGCGGCAATCAGGCGCGAAGAATCCCCGGCCCTTCATCTCCGTTTTGTTGGAGGGGGCAAGGTCGGCGCTTCCTCCGAAGAAGTTGGGCAGATAGGCGGCCAGCTTGTTGAGCACATCGCCGCTCGTTGCGCGTGTGGCCTTCGGGCCTTCCGCAGCAAACAGGCTTTGGTCCGCAAGGAGCGCTTCGGGCAGTTCCGTGCTGTGCCAGGCAAGCCATTCAGCATAAAGCTCGGGGTATGCGGCTTTATAGCGTTCAAGCATAGCGTCATATGCGGCGTTTCCGGCAGCGCAGCGCAGCGCAAGGGTTTCATAATGCGCATAAACTTCGGCCGGAACTTCAAACTTATCGTAAGTCCAACCCAATGCGGCCTTCATCGCGGCAATGTTTTCTTCGCCGAGCGGCTCGCCGTGCGCGCTTGCCTTGCCTTGTTTGGCCGTACCCTGCGCAATATTCGTGCGCACGATGATGAGGGTAGGCTTTTCGGCTTCGGATTTTGCCGCGTCAATCGCCACGCCGATTGCATCCACATCCTCGCCGTTGTCCACGGAGATCACCTGCCAGCCATAGGCGGCATAGCGTGCGGCTACGTTCTCCGCGAAAGAGGTCGCGGTGTCACCCTCGATGGTGATGCGGTTGCTGTCGTAAAGCGCAATGAGCTTGCCGAGCTTCTGCGTGCCTGCAAGGCTTGCGGCTTCTGCGGTAGCACCTTCCATCATGCAGCCGTCGCCCATGAGCACAAAGGTATGGTTATCCACCACGGGGAAGCCCTCGCGGTTGAACTTCGCCGCCATGTGGGTTTCCGCCATCGCCATGCCCACCGCCATTGCAAACCCTTGGCCCAGCGGGCCCGTGGTGGCCTCCACTCCGGTTGTGTGGCCGTATTCAGGGTGGCCGGGCGTAAGGCTGCCGGCTTGACGGAAGCTCTTGAGGTCGTCCACTGTAAGGCCATAGCCGTAAAGGTGCAAAAGGGCGTATTCCAGCATGGAAGCATGCCCGGCGGAGAGCACGAAGCGGTCGCGGCCCAGCCAGCCGGGGTTCTTTGGATTATGCTTCATCTGCTTCCAAAGTGCGTAGGCCATCGGCGCTGCGCCGATGGGCATGCCGGGGTGGCCGCTGTTGGCCTTCTGGATCGCATCCGCCGCAAGCACGCGGATGGCCGAGATCGCCTGTCGTTCAATCGGTTGCATAGAATCCTCCATCTTTCTTTGGCGTAAGTATTCTTTAAAAAATTGATTTAAAGCACGATATAAGATATTATAACATAAAAACGGAAAAGCAGAAGGGGTGGCTCACAATTTTGAACGCAGGACAAACCTATGCCTTTTTAACGCCCATTGGGCCGATGACGGCTGAGGAAAAAGCCAGCGCGCTTACGTCTCTCATGCCGGGCGGCACGCCGGGCGCGGGCGAAGCGCCAACGCCGCTGCTGCGGGAAACGGAAAAACAGCTTCTTGAATATTTCAGCGGGAAACGGCGGGAATTCTCCCTTCCGCTTGCACCTCTGGGCACGCCGTGGCAGCGCCGGGTTTGGGATGCGCTTTTGACGATCCCATATGGTGAAACCAGGAGCTACCGTGAAATTGCGCGCCTTGTGGGAAACCCGAAGGCGGCGCGCGCCGTAGGGCTTGCGAACAACCGCAATTCAATTCTGATCGTAATCCCGTGCCACCGCGTCATCGGTGCGGACGGAAGCCTCGTAGGCTATGGCAGCGGGCTTCCCATAAAGGAGAGGCTGCTTGCGCTCGAAGGTGCGCTGCCTCAGCGGAAAACGCCGCAAAACCGCCGTTAAACGGGCGCGAAATGTGAGATTTTCACGGCGATTTTGCATCCCGCTTGCGGATGCCCGAATTATGCAGTAGAATAAGAACGGTATTATACCAATATTTATGAAATGGATCATGAAAACATCAAGCAAGGAGGATGCACAACCATGCCGGGTATTATTACGACCGAATTGGGGAAGATCAGCATTTCGGAAGATATCATTGCGATGATCGCGGGCTATGCCGCTTCCGAGAATTACGGGATCGTCGGGATGAGTGCGAAAACCACGGGCGATCAGCTGTGGCAGCTCGTTGGCGGCGACAACCAAAAACGCGGCGTAAAGGTGACGGTGCTTGAGGATGACGAAGGCGTTGATATCGACCTGTTTGTTACCATCGTTTACGGCACGTCGCTTTCCGCTGTGGCGAAGAACGCAATCGAAAACGTCCGTTACCGTGTGAAGGAAATGACGGGGCTCAACGTGCGCAACGTCAACATTCACGTAGAAGCCATCCGCGCATAACAACAGAGGACGCTGCCCGCGCGCTTTTTGCGCAGGCAGGCTGGGAGGGAATCAAAATTGACGAACACGACCATTGGCGGCGCCCTGCTTCGGGAAATGTTCCTGACGGGGGCGGCGCTGCTTGACAAGAACAAGGCGCTGATCGATTCGCTCAACGTCTTCCCCGTGCCGGATGGCGATACGGGCACAAACATGTTCATGACCATGCAGGGCGCGGTCAAGGAGATCAAGGAATGCAAGGGCGACACGGTGGCGGAGGTTGCCGCCGCAGCTTCGCTCGGCTCGCTCCGGGGGGCGCGCGGCAACTCGGGCGTCATCCTTTCGCAGATTCTGCGGGGATTCTCCCGCGCGCTTGCGGGCGCGGAAGAGATGGACGCCACGCTTCTTGCGCAAGCGCTTAAAACCGGCACCGAGGCGGCGTATAAGGCCGTCATGAAGCCCAAGGAAGGCACGATGCTCACGGTTTCGCGCATGATCAGCGACGCCGTCACGGAAGCTGCGGCCGAGGGCGCAAACGTTTATAAGCTGATTGATCTGATGCTTGAAAGCGGAGAAGCGGCGCTTCGCATCACGCCGGACCTGCTTCCTGTGCTGCGCGAAGCAGGTGTGGTTGATTCCGGCGGCAAAGGGCTCATTACCATTTTCCGTGGGTTTAAAATGGCCATCGACGGGGAAGAGATCGAAGATTATGTCGACGATTCCGCTGCGGGCGACCCCATGCAGGAAGGCGCCACGCTGGAGGATCTTGAGGACATCAAATTCGGGTATTGTACGGAATTTTTCATCGTTCATCTGGACGAATCCTTCACTGAGGCGGATCTTGACAAGCTGCGCGAGAAGCTCAACAAGATCGGGGATTCCGTCGTCGTTGCATATGATGCGGATTTTGTGAAGGTACATGTCCATTCCAATTGTCCCGGCAAGATCATTCAGCTTGCGCTTCGCCTCGGAGAGGTGGACAAGATCAAGATCGAGAACATGCGCGAACAAAACCGTGAGATTCTCGAGACCATGAAGAAAAACGAGAAGGAAAACGCGGTCATTGCCGTGGGCGCAGGCGAAGGCATTGAAGAGGTGTTCCGTTCGCTGGGCGTAGCGGCAACCATTCAGGGCGGCCAGACGATGAATCCGAGCATAGAAACCATCGGCCATGCGATCAAAAAGGCGAATGCGCGCAACGTTTTCGTCCTGCCCAACAATTCCAATATCATCCTTGCCGCACAGCAGGCAGCGGAGCTTTCCGAGCGCAACGTTGTTGTGATCCCAACCAAAACCATGGTGCAGGGCATTGCGGCTGCCGTTGTGTTTGAGGCGGATGCGGCGCCGGAGCGGAACGAGCAGCAGATGAAGGAAGCGCTTGGAAACGTGCTTTCCGGCTCCGTGACCTATGCTGTGCGCGATACGCATTTCAACGGCACGGAAATTCACGAGGGCGATATCATTGGCCTTTTGGATGGAACGATTGTGGAAGTCGGCCAGAGCGTGGATGCGGTGGCGATGGCGCTCGTTTGCGATATGATTCAGAAAAAAGGGGACGACCCCATTGTAACCGTTTTCTACGGCGAAAATATGGATGAAGAAAACGCAAACGCGCTCATGGAAGCCGTAAACGAGAAATATCCCGATGCGGAGTGCATGGTGCAGCGCGGCGGCCAGCCGTTATACTACTATTATTTCTCCGTAGAATAAAATGGAGCTCGGGGAACCGATCACAAGCATAAAGGGAATAGGCCCGCGCCGGGCGGAAGCGCTCGGCAAGCTGGGCCTGTTTTCGTTGCGCGATTTGCTGTATTTTGCCCCGCGGGAGTATTGGGATTTTTCGGCGGAAACGCCCATTTGTGCGGCGGCCCACGGCACGCTTGCAGCGCTGCATGTTTCGCTTGTTTCCGAGCCGAAGCATGTGCATATCCGGCGCGGGATGGAACTTACTACCGTGCGCGCGTTGGCCTTTGGAGCTGACCCTGCGGATAAAGCGGCGCAGGTCAGCCTTGTGTGGTACAACCAGCCGTACCGTGCGCGCAGCCTTGCGGCCGGGCAGGAATGGTATGCCGCCGGCCGGATGGACCGCAGCCGGGGCGCGAAGCTTGTGAACCCTTCCCTGCATGCGGAGCTTCCGGGAATCGTGCCCGTATACCCGCTTGTGCAGGGGCTTTCGCAGAAGGTCATGCGGGATGCTGTTTCCGCTGCGCTTGCCGCGGCGGAAGGGCGGATTGAAGAAACGCTGCCCGCTGCACTTCGCGTGCAGTATGGCCTTTTGCCGCTTGCAGAAGCGCTCAGGGCGCTGCATGCGCCGCAGGATATCCCATCGCTTAAGGCGGCGCGGGACAGGCTTGCCTTTGAGGACATGCTGCTTTTTTCGCTGATGCTTTCCATGCTGCGGCGGGAGCGGCTTGCCCGGCCCGGGCCTGTGCTCCGCACGGAGGGCGTGCTTCCACGGTTCTTAAAGCTGCTCCCATTCGCGCCCACGGGGGCGCAGATGCGGGCCATGCGGGAAATTTCCCGGGAAATGTCGAACGGACGCCAAATGAACCGCCTCTTGCAGGGCGATGTGGGCAGTGGCAAAACCGCTGTGGCGCTTTTTGCAATGTATGCGGCGGCGGAAAGCGGGCTCCAGTCCGTTTTGATGGCGCCCACGGAAATCCTTGCGCAGCAGCATTTTGCAGCGGCACAAAGCATATTTGGGGCGCGCGCCTGCCTGCTTTTGGGCGGCATGAAAAAAAAGGAACGGGATGCGGCGTATGCGGCCATCCGAAGCGGCGAGGCGCTCGCCGTAATCGGCACGCATGCGTTGCTTTCCGAAGGCGTAAGCTTTCACAACCTCGGCGCCGTGATTGCAGATGAACAGCATCGTTTTGGCGTGCGGCAGCGTGCGGCAATCGGCGCGAAGGGAGAGAGCCCGCACACGCTCATCATGAGCGCAACGCCCATTCCGCGCACGCTTTCCCTGATCCTTTACGGGGACCTGGATGTTTCCGTGCTTGACGAGTTGCCTCCCGGGAGAAAGCCCGTTACAACGCGCTGCGTACCCAAGGCGAAGCGCAAAGCAATGTACGCCTTTGTTGAGCGGCAAGTGCATGCCGGGCGGCAGGCCTATGTTGTATGCCCGCTCGTGGAGCAGTCCGAGTCGCTTGAAGGCGTAATGAGCGTAAACGAGCTGTTCGCGGAACTTGAAAAGACGCTCCATGTGCGCGTCGGCCTTTTGCATGGAAAAATGGCGGCTGCAAAAAAAGAAGAAACCGCGCGCGCATTCCGTGCGGGTGAAATCGACGTGCTCGTATCCACAACGGTCATCGAGGTGGGGGTGGACGTAAAAAACGCCACGGTGATGGTGATTGAGAATGCGGACCGCTTCGGCCTGGCACAGCTCCACCAGCTGCGCGGGCGTGTGGGACGCGGCAGCGAAGAGTCGTTCTGCTTCCTGCTTTCCGAAGCGGGTTCGGAAGCCGCACACGAGCGGCTTATGACGCTCACGGAAACAAATGACGGCTTTGCAATTGCGGAAAAGGATTTGATGATGCGCGGCCCGGGCGAGTTCCTGGGGCAGCGGCAGCACGGCCTGAGCGAGCTCGCCGCGGCAAAGCTTGCGGGCGATATGACTGCGCTCAACAATGCGCGCGCTGCGGCGGATGCGCTTGTTGCCGAGAACTCCGCGGAAGGCGCGCCGCTGCTTGCCCGGGCGCGGACGCTGCTCGCTTCGCGCGGCGGGGAGATCGCGCCGAATTGAGTTTGCCGCGATCGGTTTTCTCAGCAATTGCGGCGGCAGGGCATATCCCTCTTATTAACCTATGGCATGAAAGCACATTCTTCTTGCGCGTGTCGAAAAAGTGGCGAAAGGCCACTTTTTCGAGTTTTCACAGCGTTTGCCGCCGGAGCCGGAATGAAGTCAAGGGGCTGCGGCCCCTTGACAACCCCCGGGTTTTTCGACACGCTGCTTCAAAGCTTGTTGGAACAAAAGAAACCGTTAATTTCTAAAAAATGTAAACGCTGAATTAAGGCCGGTCAATTCAAACAAAAAATAATAAAAAGCGTTTAAAGCTTTAAAATATAGAAGAAACGTTTCATCTTCTGCTTGCTTTTCTTGCATTGATTCCTATCAATTCCCATTCATAAACAGGCTTGTGAACGCGCATGTTAAGACCACATCATCAAGGAGGTGAGAAACACATGGCAAGGAACAACGTTCTCGTTCCCGAGTCCAAGAAGGCGATGGACGCGTTCAAGATGGAAGTTGCGAACTCCCTGAACGTAAACCTGAAGCAGGGCTACAACGGAGACCTGACTTCCCGTGAGGCCGGCTCCATCGGCGGCGAAATGGTGAAGCGCATGATCGCTTATGCCGAAAACAACATGCAGAAATAACTGCATCGTACTAGAATTGATTTTTAAAAGGCAGGAGGTGAAAAAGAATGTCGAACAACAGCAATAGCAGCAACAACAGCAATAGGGCGAAGCTCCAGGGCTTTAAGACTGAGGTTGCCAATTCCCTGAACGTGAATCTCAAGCAGGGTTACAACGGTGACATTACCGCGCGTGAGGCCGGTTCCATCGGCGGCGAAATGGTGAAACGCATGATCGCTTATGCGGAAAACAACATGAATACCAACGGTAACATGATGAAATAAAACCAAACGACGCTGCAAAGGCCGGGGAGCTTGCTCCCCGGCCTTGTGCGGTGTGTAAAACTGCAGCAGTGCGCATAAAATAGGCATGACGGCAGCGCGTAAGCTGCGTTTGCAGCATGTGGAGGAAAAAACGGAATATGGAATATGATAAGCGGATTGAAACCCTGCTTCAGGCCCTGGAAGAAAGCGGTATCCGCCAGCTGGCGCACGTGATGAACGATCGGAAACGGCTGCTTTTTCGCAGCTTTCTTTCCGGCATATTCCGCGGCCTTGGGGCGGCAATCGGGTTCAGCGTGCTCGGCGCGTTTGCGCTCCTCATCATCAAGTGGGTCTTTGGTATCGACTTTTCCTGACAAAGCGGAGGACGCGCGGCCGCTGCATGCCGGTCACACGTGCTTTTGCTGGCGCATCCATACCCGCATTACGAGGCGGTGTGGCAAAAGTTTGGTAAAAAACACCTGCGCGCGGATGCGGAAATCATGAATGGAAACATCCTTTTTGCCGCGATACAGGTCGCGCACGCCCGTGCGGATAACATCCTCTGCCGTGAACATAATGTTGAAATACGTGACGGCATTGCTGCCTTTTTTGATTGCATGGTCAAAAAATTCCGTTTTGACCCAGCCGGGGCACATGGCCATGCAATGAATGCCGCGCGGCTTAAGCTCCATGTTGAGCGCACGGGAATAGCTGAGCACGAACGCTTTCGTTGCACCGTAAACGTTGATGTACGGAACGGGTTGAAAAGAGGAAAGGGAGTCAAGCTGCAAAATCTTTGCGCCCTCACGCATGTAAGGCAGCGTGAGCTCCGTCATGGCCACAAGCGCTTTGCAGTTGAGGTCGAGCATGCCGAGCGAATCGGCGAGCGGGATTTCCGCATAGGTACCGAAGCGCCCGAACCCGCTTGCGTTCACAAGCACCCGGACATCCGGCTGCTCGGCCGCGAGCAGCGCGGCGTAAGCATCCCATCCGGGCTGCGCGGAAAGATCCAGCGGAACCACGCGCAGCGGAGTGTCTACAAGCGGCTTCAATGCCTCCAAACGCTCTTTTCTGCGTGCGATGACCCAGATTTCATCAAATTGCTCGCGGCGGCTCAGCTGTAGGACGAACTCGCGCCCCATACCGGAGCTTGCGCCTGTAATCACAGCGATTTTCATGATAAAGTATGCGTTCCTTTCCAACGGATCATTTTTTCTCATTATCCTACAAACGTGCGCTTTTTTCAAATTTTTCCGAAAAGTTCACGCTGCGGCCCTGCAGCGCGCTTGAGATATGTGCTGGGCCAAAGTAAAATAAAAGGCATAACAGAGACGAGCGCACAAACAAAACGTGTGCACAAACATCAAAAGGAGAAAACGCCGTGCAGAAACTGGATGGCCTGTTGAAGGAAACGAACAATTTGGACTCCGCCGGGATGGAGCTGAGAATCCGGCAGGCGAAGGATTATATGGAAATGGCGCAGCTTTACAAAAGCGCCATACGTGAAATCACGACAAAGCTGGAAGTTCTGGACTCGGAGTTCAGCGTGCGTTACGATCATAACCCAATTCACCATATCGACAGCAGGCTTAAGAGCATCGCAAGCGTTGTGGAAAAGCTCCGGCGGAAAGGGGCGGCCGTGAGCATTCAAAATGCCAAGGCATATTTGACGGATATTGCGGGCGTGCGCGTGGTGTGCAATTATATCGACGATATTTACCGGATCGCAGACATGCTTTGCGCGCAGGACGACATCGTGGTTCTGCGCCGCACGGATTATATTGAGAACCCCAAAGAAAACGGATACCGCAGCCTGCACCTTGTGCTGAGCGTGCCGGTGTTCCTTTCAAGCGGCAGCGTGCCCGTCCCCGTTGAGGTACAGATCCGCACCATCGCAATGGATTTTTGGGCGAGCTTGGAGCATCAGATCCGCTATAAGCCGGATGAGGCGATCCACAACGACGATGCGCTGCGCAGGGAACTGAAACAATGCGCGGAAGAAAGCGCGCTGCTTGACCGGCGCATGCAGGAAATTTACCGAAGGCTGAAGGAAGGGCAAAAGGAAGGTTAACCGATGCAAAATGCGGCTCCATTAAAGGAGCCGCATTTCTGCTTGAGCGGATTATGCCTGTTCCAGGCGGCGGCGCCGGATCAACAGTGCCGCCGCCCCGGCGGAAGCGCAGAGCGAAAGGCCTGCAAACAGCAGGTTCGCCGCATTGTGGTCGCCCGTCTGCGGGGGCAGGACGGAATCGCCGCCAGCGGCGGTGGAAAGCATCAGAAGCCTGTCGCTGCCGGCCTGGCCGGGATAGCTTTCCAATACCACGTCATACCAGGCAAGGAGCACCATGCCCTTTTCCAGTTTGGAAGCGCGCAGTTTCGCACTTTGGCCATAAACCGGGATGGAGGCATCCGGAACGGTCAGGTAAAGGTCGCCTTCCGCGTTGAGCAGAGTATAGCCGTTTTTCCCCTTGGAAACAGATGCAATCTCAAAAAGCTGGCCCGCCGTTTGGTCGGCTGCAATGTTGGCAACGATGGCATAGGCCTTGCGGTGCGGCGGAAGGAAGCTGCTCTGCCCGGCGGTGTGCCATACATAGACTGTGCTTCCCGCTTTGATGTCCGAAAGCTTGCATGCGGTGCGGCTGGCATTGTCCACAATTTTGGTTTCTTCCGAAATATCCAGGGTCAGCGTGCCTTCCTCTCTGCCGCCCAAGCGGATGGTCATCGTTTGCGCTTCTGTATCCACCTGGGTTACAACGCCATGGGAAGCGGAATATGTGCCGCCTTCGGCAAGCGCTGCGCCTCCAAGCAAAAAGATGACCGCAAGGGCTAAAAGGACTGCGGGAATGCGTTTCATTGTTTGAACTCCTCCTTGTTGCGCAGGGCGCAAGGCCCGCGTTTTATCACTCTACAATATAAAACGGCCAACAGCGTTCGGAGGTTGCGGGAAAAGCATGAACAAACGGTGAACTGCACGGAAGGTCAGGCCAGAAGCTGCAAACGCGCATACGCCAACGCCAGGAATTCCGCAGCGGACAAATCCCGATAGAGCGCGCTTTTCGGATGCTCGCGCTTGAAATCCACTTCCAACGTCAAATAAGGAATTTCGCGGCATGCTTTCAGCTTTGCTCTTACAGCATCCCATTCGATGGTACCGTCATATGGAAGAAGGTGCGCATCATTGTCCCCGCAATTATCATGAAGATGCACGGCAAAGAGCTTGTTTCCATAGCGGGAAAGGCAATCGGCGTTTGGATGGATGAAGTGTTCATGCCCGCTGTCATAACAAAAGCCGAGGCGTTCGGAAGAAAGCTCCGCATAAATGCTGTCCAGATGCGGGATGCTGTTCAGGTTTTCAATTGCAAGGTTAACCTGTTTCTGCTCCGCAAATTCCACCAGCCGCTTGACGCGGTCCATGCCAATCCGGGTGACCTCGGGCCGGATGGAAAGGCGCGTGATATGCACCACGGCGGTTGGAATGCCATGCAGGCTGCAATCGCCGATGCAGGAGAGAAGCGTTTGCAGATAGGCTTCCCCTTCAATTCCATCTTCCCACAGCGCATTTGTGTTGCCATATGGCGCATGCACATTGTCAACCGCAAGCCCGATCCGCCGGGCCAGCTCAGGCTGGCGATGCTTTTCAGCTCTATCCTCATCGCCCCACCAGAGCGAAGTTGCGCTAAATCCGGCCTGCTTGATGCGCTGCAAACGCTCTTTGATGGGCAAGGGGTAGCTGAACCAGGCAAATATCCCGAATTGAGCCATATCATCCTTCCTTTGCTGATTCATATGTATTTCTGCTTTGGGATTCCTTTACGCATACGCTTATTTTACGATATTTTCTTCGGTTTCGCTATACGCTTCGGCGCAAATGAGCCGGAAAGCCAATGGAGCATGCCGGTGCAGGCTTGCACGAAAAATATATTATTTGCCCTGGGAATTGACAAAGCAAAAATGGATGGATATAATAAAGATGATTTTGGAAACGTTACCAGTAACGTTTCCGACAAAAAGCGCCGCCGATCGCGCGGCGTGCAGGAAAGCTACGGTTGGGGGATGAAACTCGTTGACGCACCTTACCATAAAAGACATTGCAAAGCTTAGCGGCACGAGCGTCAGCACGGTTTCCCGGGTGCTTAACAACCATCCGGATGTGAGCGAAAAGGCGCGCGCACAGGTGATGGAAACCGTGGAACAATACCGCTACGTTCCAAACAACAGCGCAAGGAACCTTGTCATCCGCGAATCGGATACGATTGCGGTTGTGGTGCGCGGGATTGCCAATCCGTTTTTTACGCGCATCATCAAAACGATTGAACGCGCGATTTACTCCGAGGGATATTCCATGTCCCTGCATCAGATCGGCTCCAGCGACGATGAACTGATGACGGCTGCGATGGTGGAACGCGAAAAGCGGCTCAAGGGAATCATTTTTCTGGGCGGAAGGTTCAATTATTCCCCCGAAGATGTTGCCATGCTGCGCATCCCATTCGTATGCTGCACCTATTCAAACACGTTTGGCGCGCTGGAACGGGATCGGTTTTCCTCTGTGGCAATTGACGATAAGCGCGAAGCATACCGCGCGGTGCGGCTTCTTTTGGAGCGGGGACACCGGCGGATTGCTGCGCTGATCGAAGCGGAGGACGGAGATTCCATCAGCCAACTTCGTTATGAAGGCTATCAGGAAGCGCTTGCCGATGCGGGCGTTCCGTTTGACCCGGAGCTGGTTGAAGCGGCGGGAAGCTTTGAAATGGAGGATGCTTACAGCGCGATGGCGCGGCTGCAGGAACGCACGCGGTTTACGGCGCTTTTTGCAATTTCGGATGCGATGGCGATGGCGGCAATGAAGCTGCTTTTTGACCGGAGGCTGCGTGTTCCGGAGGATTGCTCTCTCATTGCGATCGATGGCATTGAGCTAACCAACTATTGTGTGCCGACGCTCACCACGTTGGAGCAACCGGCGGACGAAATGGCGCTTGCATGCGTCAAAATCCTTGTGAGCCTGCTGCGCGGGGACGGCAAAAACCGCCACGTGTTCATGGAAACCAGGCTGCGCGAGGGCGCTTCGGTTCGGAGCGTATGAATCAGAAGAAAGGCTTGTGCGGAATAGCCGCACGGGAAAACAATAATAATATCAATGAAAGATGAAAGGAAAACGATTATGAAAAAGGCATTGGCATTTCTGCTTGCGGCCATGATGCTGGTCGCATGTGTTGGCTGCAATACCAACGAAGGCACCGAGCCGACTCCCACGCCCGAGACGACTGAACCCGCCACGACGCCGGAAACGACGCCCGAAGCGCAGAATACGGAAGCTCCCGCAGCGGCCGGCTCCGTGTATTACCTCAACTTCAAACCCGAGCAGGATCAGCAGTGGCAGGATCTTGCAAAGCTCTATACGGAGACGACCGGCGTTCCTGTGACCGTTGTCACCGCTGCGCAGGGCACGTATGAGCAGACCCTGATGTCCGAGATGGCCAAGGAGGAAGCGCCCACCCTCTTCCAGGTGAACGGCCCCGTCGGCCTTGCAAACTGGAAGGATTACTGCTACGACCTTTCCGGCTCCGCGGTTTACGGCGAGCTTTCTTCCGAGGACTTCGCGCTTAAGGAAGGCGACACCGTTTACGGCATCGCTTACGTCATTGAAACCTATGGCATCATCGTGAACAAAGCACTGCTTCAGAAGGCCGGCTACACGATGGAAGACATCACCAACTTTGAAACGCTCAAGGCTGTTGCAGAAGATATCACCGCCCGCAAGGACGAGCTTGGTTTCTCCGCTTTCACCTCCGCCGGCATGGACAGCTCCTCCGACTGGCGCTTCAAGACCCACCTTGCCAACCTGCCCATTTACTATGAGTATCAGGCGGACGGCATTGGCTCCACCGCTGCCATCAAGGGAACCTACCTGGACAACTATAAGGCAATTTGGGATCTTTACATCAACAACGCAACCTGCGCGCCCGCTGAGCTTGCTGCAAAGACCGGCTCCGACGCAGTTGCCGAATTTGTGAACGGCGAGGCCGTGTTCTATCAGAACGGCACCTGGGCCTATGGCGATGTTTCCTCCCTGGGCGATGAGAACCTCGGCATGCTGCCGATCTACATCGGCGTGGAAGGCGAAGAAAACCAGGGCCTCTGCACCGGCACCGAGAACTATTGGTGCGTCAACAGCGAGGCTGCCGAGGAAGACATTCAGGCAACGCTGGACTTCCTGTACTGGTGCGTGACCTCCGAAGCGGGTCTGAACGCCATGTGCACCGAGATGGGCTTTGTGATCCCGTTCAAGGGCAACCTGCCTGCCGCAAACCCGTTGGTGAACATTTCCAACGATTATATTGCAAACGGCTACACGCCCGTGACTTGGGATTTCCTGACCATCCCCTCTGAAGAATGGAAGAACGGCGTCGGCACGGCGCTGGCCGCCTATGCGGCCGGTACCGGTTCCTGGGATGACGTTGTTGCAGCTTTTGTGGAAGGCTGGGCCTCCGAATACGCTGCGGCCAACAGCTGAACGAAAACCATGTTTCATCCTGCCGGGGTGGGCGTCCGCCCACCCCGGCATTTTTGTTTATCAGGCCCGATCGTACCCATTCGCTTTTGAAATTGCATGATTTAAGGAGAAACCGGCGTGGAAAAAGCAATTAAAAAATATTGGCCGATTTTTGTGGCGCCCACCGTAGCGGCATTCTGCATCGGCTTTTTGTGGCCTTTTTTGCAGGGGTTGTATTTGTCCCTCTGCAAATTTACTACCTTGAAAAAAGTCACGTTTGTGGGCTTTGAAAATTTTAAATACGCGTTGACCGACCCCGAGTTCGCCCATGCATTTTGGTTTACTGCGGCATTTACGGTGGTTTCCACGATTTTTATCAACGTAATCGCATTCACCATTGCGCTGATCCTTACCCGGAAGATCCGCGGCACAAACCTGTTCCGCACGGTGTTTTTCATGCCCAACCTCATCGGCGGCGTCGTGCTCGGCTACATTTGGTCCATCCTGCTCAACTGCGTGCTTTCCCTTTTGGCAAAGCCGCTGCTGCGCCTTGATGCAACGTACGGGTTTTGGGGCCTGATTCTTCTCATGTGCTGGCAGCAGATCGGCTACATGATGATCATTTACATCGCGGGCCTGCAATCCATTCCGAACGATTATCTGGAAGCCGCCTACATTGACGGCGCAAATTCCTGGCAGACGCTTTGGCGCGTGAAGATCCCAAATGTGATGCCTTCCATCACCATTTGCCTGTTTCTGACGCTGACAAACTCCTTCAAACTGTTCGACCAGAACCTTGCGCTCACTGGCGGCGAACCGGCGCACATGACGGAGATGCTCGCGCTCAACATTTATAATACGTTCTATGGCCGCTCCGGCGCACAGTGGAAGGGCTATGGCCAGGCGAAGGCGGTTATCTTCTGTGTGCTTGTGATCGTGATTTCCATGATCCAGCTCCGCGCTACGCGCTCCAAGGAGGTGCAGCAGTAATGGTGACGCATGTACAACGGCTCAAAAACGGCATCACAACGGCGCTGCTTGCCCTGCTTTCGCTTGCCTGGGTCTATCCCGTGGTGATGATCCTGCTCAACTCCCTCAAGACCGAGCGCGCTATCACCACCAAAGGCGCGTTTGAACTGCCCACAGCGGAGACTTTTGCCGGGCTTCAAAACTATGTGGATGCGCTGAACAGCAAAGGGTTCCTTTCCGCGTTTGGCAATTCCCTTTTGATCACCGTGACAGCGGTCGCGCTCATCCTCGTTTGCTGTTCCATGTGCGCATGGTTTATCACGCGCGTTTCGGGAAAGGTTTCAAAGCTTATTTACTTCCTGTTTGTGTTTTCGATGGTCGTGCCGTTCCAGATGCTGATGTTCACGCTTTCCGCAACGGCGGATAAGCTGAACCTTGATATGCCCATCAACCTCTGTATCATCTACCTTGGCTTCGGCGCGGGGCTTGCGGTGTTCATGTTCTGCGGCTTCATGCGCTCGGTGCCGGTTGAAATCGAAGAAGCGGCAATGATCGATGGCTGCAATCCCTTGCAGACATTCTTTCGGATCGTGTTCCCGATCCTCAAGCCCACGCTGATTTCGGTCGGCATCCTTGAAACCATGTGGGTCTGGAACGATTACCTGCTGCCGTATCTGGTGCTGGACCGCAAGAAGTATATGACGATCCCGATCCTGATTCAGTATTTTCAAGGCAGCTTTGGCCGCATTGAAATGGGTCCGATGATGGCGTGCATTATCATGACGGTTCTGCCGGTTATCATCGTGTATTTGGCCTGTCAGAAACACATCATCAAGGGCGTTGTTGCGGGCGCGGTGAAAGGATGAGGCCTTGGGCTGCAGGGCCCGGCCGGAAGCATAATCAACGCAGCCGCGCTCCCACGAAGGGGGCGCGGCGCATAAGGGAAGGTTTTTGAGTATGAACAGGAGCAGCGGTGTTCTGCTGCCAGTGTCGGCGCTGCCGTCGCCGCACGGCATTGGAACGCTTGGAGCCGAAGCGTACCGCTTCATCGACTTTCTTGCCGCCGCAGGGCAACGCTACTGGCAGATTCTGCCGCTTGGGCCGACCAGCATCGGGGATTCGCCCTATCAGCCGTTTTCCTCCTATGCGGGGAACCCATATTTCATCGACCTGGATTCCCTTGTTGCCGCAGGGCTTTTATCGAACGATGAGGTTGCCTCTGCGGATTGGGGAGAGGACCCCGGCCGCGTGGACTACGGAAGAATTTATGCGGCACGCTTGCCCATGCTGCGCCGGGCGTTTGCGCGGGCGGATGCAGCCCTTCGCGCGGAAGCGGCGGCATTTGCGCGGGAGAACGCAGCATGGCTGCCGGATTATGCTCTTTTTATGGCGCTCAAACGCCATTTTGGCATGCGCGCATGGACGCAATGGGAGGATGAGAGCATCCGCTTGCGCAGGCCGGACGCTGTTTCCGCGTGGTCGGAACGCCTCCGCACGGATGTGGAATTTTTTACCTTTGTTCAGTTCCTGTTTTACCGGCAGTGGGATGCGCTTAAGGCATATGCGTCAGCGCATGGCGTCAAAATCATCGGAGACCTGCCTATCTATGTAGCCATGGATTCGGCGGATGTTTGGGCGGGACCGCAGAATTTTCAGCTGGACGCCGGTAACACGCCCATTGCCGTGGCCGGTGTGCCGCCGGATTCCTTCAGCGCGGACGGCCAGCTTTGGGGAAACCCGCTTTATTGCTGGGAAAAGATGCGGGAAGATGGTTACCGCTGGTGGATGGAGCGCATCGCAGGTGCAGCGCGCCTGTACGACGTGCTGCGCATCGACCATTTCCGGGGGCTGGAAAGCTATTGGAGCGTTCCGTTTGGGGAAACAACTGCCTCCCATGGCCATTGGGTCAAAGGGCCGGGCATGGATTTCATTGACGCTGTGCGCGCGCGGTTTCCGGCGCTTCCCATCATTGCGGAGGACCTTGGCTATCTGAGCCCGGAAGTGCATGCATTGCTCAAAGCCTCCGGCTTTCCGGGCATGAAGGTGCTGGAATTTGCGTTCGATTCGCGCGAACCGGGGGAATACCGCCCGCATACCTACCCGGAAAACTGCGCCTGCTACACGGGGACGCACGACAATGCGCCGCTGCTCGGCTGGCGGGAAGACGCTGCGCCGGAAGACGTCGCGCGCGCCACGGCATATCTTGGCCTGAACGAGCGGGAAGGCTTCCACTGGGGGATGATCCGCGGCGGCATGAGCTCCGTTGCCCTGCTTTTTGTGGCACAAATGCAGGATTATCTTGGCCTTGGCGCAGAAAGCCGCATGAACACACCGAGTACGCTCGGCTGCAATTGGCAGTGGCGCATGCAGCAGGGGGACTGCACCCCTGCACTTGCGGAAAAGATGCGTTTTTATACGGAGCTTTACGGCAGGCTTGCGGAATAAACAAAACAAGAACAAGAAATGAAGAGCCGCCCGGCAGTTAAACCGGGCGGCTTTTGAATGCAAGCGGGAGAAGAGGCCTTCATTTTTCGTTGCACGGGGATTCCCTGCGCTTTCCAGACTTGTCAAATGTCCGCTTCAAAGCACGTTCGGTCGGGAAAATCGAAAGGAGCAGGGCCATGCATTGCAGCAGGCAAAGGCCGCCGCCGAAAAGCCCAATGCGGTCGGTGGAGAGGCCGTAGAGGAAGGCCACCGCGATAGCGGAAAGCGGAGCCATGATTAAACCTGCCGTACACCAAACCTTTCCGCAATGCTGATGTGCGAAGCGCCAGGTATCCTCGTTTTGCATGGAACGCATGCTGCGGTAGCCAAAAATGGCGTTGATCTTTTTTGGCGGGCGCTTTAAAAACAGAAGACCGAACCCGATCATTGTGGCGGGAATCAACAGATCGACAGCCAACATATAAAGCCAAAAACCGAGCATGCCTTACCTCCGGAGTAATTATGAGGTAATGATACCGTACCTCTGCTTTTGCCACAAGTGCATTCCATAAGATTTGTGCGAATGGTAAGCCGGGAAGCATTGTGGTAAGATAGAAGAACTGAAGCCTCAGCAGGATGGAGGGATTTGATTGAAACAACACGGCCGAACGCTGTATTGGACGCTGTTTGCATCTACGTTTATGCTCAGCGCAGTCACGTTTGGCGGCGGGTATGTGATTGTGCCGCTGCTTAAACGCAAGTTTGTAGACGAGCTTCATTGGATTGACGAGCAGGAAATGCTCGATATGGTGGCGATTGCGCAGTCTTCCCCCGGGCCGCTTGCGGTAAACGCGTCCATCATCATCGGCTACCGCATGGCAGGCGTGCCCGGCGCGCTTTTGACTGCGCTCGGCACCGTGCTGCCGCCGCTGGTCATCATCTCCGTCATTTCTGCGTTCTATGCCGCGTTTCGGGATAACCGCATTGTGAGCCTTGTGCTCAAAGGGATGCAGGCGGGGGTTGCAGCGGTCATTGCAAGCGTTGTCATTACGATGGCAACGGGCGTGCTCAGGCAAAAACGCGTGCTGCCCGTGTGCATCATGCTTGGCACGTTCGCCGCATCAGCGTTTCTCAACGTCAATGTGGTGATTTGCATCCTTGCATGCGCGGCCATCGGCATAGCGGATATGCTGATTCAAAACCATAAGGCCGGAAAGGGGGAGATGGGGGAATGATCTATTTAGACCTGTTCTGGAGTTTCTTTCAAATCGGCCTGTTCAGCATCGGCGGCGGTTATGCGGCGCTGCCTCTTATCCGGGAACAAATTGTGGAAAAACATGCATGGCTTACGATGGCCGCTTTCACGGATGTTGTGACGATTGCGGAAATGACGCCGGGCCCGATTGCCATCAATGCAGCCACGTTCGTCGGCACGCAGGTAGGCGGGATCGCGGGCGCTCTTGTGGCGACGTTCGGCTGTGTTTTGCCCTCCTGCGTAATCGTAATCCTACTTGCCTGGCTGTATCGCAAGTACCGCAGCCTGACGCTGATGCAGGGCATCCTTTCCGGCCTTCGTCCTGCGGTGGTGGGGCTTATCGGCGCTGCAGGCGCATCCATATTGGCGCTTGCACTTTGGAATGGCGGGCTGATGGCATTCTCCATTGCGGCGCTTGAACCGGTTTCGCTGTGCCTGTTTGCGGCGGCGCTTTTTGTGCTGCGCAAATGGAACGTGAACCCAACATTCATCATTTTCGGCGCGGGCGCGGTCGGAGCGGTGCTGTATGGGCTGATTTGAGATGCAATTTTCCGCCTATATGCAGGCAAATTCATAAATTACATGAACATCCAAAACTCCATTGAGCGCCGGCCGGCGCTCAATGGAGTTTTGGATGTTCCAAATTATGGTATTCATGTAACAAAGGCTACACTGTTAATTTTAATCAGTATAACCGGTGCGATTGCCCAGGGAAAACAGGAAGCCTATAATGGGCTCAACAAGCATATCTGCATACCTCTTACGATGCAGCACGAACGCAGCGGAGGATGCTTTAAAGGAGCGCATTACAATGGGTGAATGTTCCGGGTTGGTTCAGAAATTGACCAAACAGGTACTTGAAACGATTCAGAAAGAAAATATTGTTCAAACGGCGCAAGCTTTCAGCAAGTGGAAGCGGGCGTCTGCCTCTAAGGATGCGGAGGCTGCCGCAGCTTATCTGATCAGCAAACTCAAAGAATATGGAATCCCGAATAAACGGTTGGAATTCACGGGCTACATGAGTTCTGCGGTGTCTGCAAAACTGAAAATGCTCTCGCCGGAAATTCGTGAATTTGAGGTTGTTCCTTGCGGATTTACGCGCAATGTTGAAGATATACAGGGCGAATTGTGCTACGACTACATGGGCGAAAGCAAAACGCATACACCGGAGCAAAATGTCCGCCGCTTTGCCGAATTCAAGGATAAAATCGTACTTACAAAAGAGTATTGCAGCGATATTGCTTATGAAGCTGCCGCCGCCGGCGCGCTTGGCATTATCGGCATGTATAACTCTCCGGAGGAGGTGCCGCATTACTTTGGAGCTTCCAACCATAACGGCACTCCGACGCCGGACAACCGCCATCTCATTCCAACGCTTCCCTGCATTGATTGCACCAAGTCCGCAGGCGATTACATGATTGATCAGATGAAGAAAGGGCCGGTTCGCGTGAGCATTTCCGCCCAAGCTGAAACCGGCGTGAAACGCGCCTCAATTCCCGTGGCATTTATTCAGGGCGCGGAGGATAACTTCGTTCTGATGGATGGCCATTATGATTCCCATTGTGAAGGCATGACTGATAACGGCGCGGGCGATGCTATTATTTTGGAGCTTGCGCGCGCGCTGCACCAAAATCGGAGCATGCTTAAGCGCAGCATACTCGTCTGCTGGTGGGCGGGGCATGAGTTTGGCCAATATGCCGGCTCTACCTGGTTTTCTGATACGTATTATGAAAAGCTGCGCGACCATTGCGTTGCGCATATCAACATTGATGTCGCGGGCAGCCGAGGGGCGGAACGCATCCGTGCACGCACAACGCAGATGGAAGGGAAGGGCTTTACCGCAGAACGCATTGAGACCTATACTGGGTATGCGGCTGAACCGTATATCCCTCTGCCGCACTTGGGCGAACAGAGTTTCCTTGGGCGGGAGGTTCCGATCACAATCATGCTGAAATATGAAGCCGCGCCCGAAATGCAGAAAATTTGGCCGGTGGGCGGCGGCTATTGGTGGCACAGCCGCGAGGATGGGCTGGACAAGGTTGATTTTGACCATGCGATGCGCGATGCGAAAATCAATGCTGAAATGATTTGCGAAATTGCAAACAGCGACAGGATTCCCGTGGACATGTCGGCATATTTGGCTGAAACGCGCAGGTTCCTTACGGAAATCGAAAGAGAACTCCATCCGGATTTTGACCTCGCGCCGGTTTATCCGCACCTCAGGGCACTGGATGAAAAAATTGCAGCGTTAGAGGCGGCCATGGAAGGGCGAACCGATACCGATGCTATCATTCAGAAAACGGCGGGGGCGCTCATTCAGATGGAATATACCTATACTTCGCCTTATGAATACGACAAGCTGGCTGTTCCGGCGAATTTCCAGAAATTGCGCGCTGCGATGGGCGTTACGCCAGACAATGCAGATGAAACAACGTACCTGTTTTTGAAAACGGATTTTCTGCGGAGCCGCAACCGGCTGATCGGGGAGATGGACCGGCTGTGCAGTGTAATAGAGCTACAGCTGCTTCAATGGAAATACAAGAAGGAATGAGGAAAGAAGGATGCTAAAGTACATTGTAAAACGGATTCTGATGCTGATTCCCGTTTTGCTTGGAGCCACGTTCATCGTGTTTACCGTAATGGACATGACACCCGGCGACCCGGCGGTTTCCAAGCTCGGCGTGGATGCAACGGCGGAACAGATTGAAGAGCTGCGCGAAAGCATGGGGCTCAACGACCCTTTCCTGCTGAGATACGGACGGTTTATTTGGAACTTGGTGCAGGGTGATTTGGGAACATCGTATAAAAATGACTTGGACGTTATGGAACAGATCATGCAGCGCATGCCATATACCTTCCTGTTGTCATTTGCTGCGCTTTTGTTTGCAATCATCGTTGGAATTCCTGCGGGAATCATTTCCGCCCGTCGGCAATACACCGTTTTTGATAACTGCACGATGGTGTTGACGCTTGTAGGTGCATCCGCCCCGCATTTCTGGCTCGGCCTGATGGGCGTAATTGTTTTTGCAGTAAAATTGGGCTGGCTTCCTGCGGCGTATTCCGCCTCGGGCTCCCTTGCGCTTGGAATCGTGCTTCCCATGCTGACCCTTGGTATGAATTCAACAGCGCTCGTAACGCGCATGACCCGCTCCGCCATGCTGGACGTGATGAATCAGGACTATGTCGATACGGCGCGCGCCAAGGGGGTTTCTGAAAAAACGGTCATTTTCCAGCATATGCTGCGCAATGCGTTGATCCCGATCATCACCGTGCTGGGATTGCAGTTTGGCTCTTTGCTCGGAGGCGCGGTTACCACGGAAACGATCTTCGCATGGCCCGGCATCGGCCGCTATATTGTGGAATCCATCTCCAACAAAGACACGCCCTGCGTGCTGGGCGCGGTGGTCATGCTTGCGATCATCGTTACGGTAATCAACCTTCTGGTGGATATCATCTATGCATTTGTCGATCCGCGGATTAAGTCCCAATATAAATCTATGGTAAGGAGGGCGTCCAAAAATGGCTAAACCTCGTTCGGCGGAACAGGCGACCAAACAATGGTCGCTCATGCAGGAAGCGTGGCTTCAGTTCAAAAGCAATCGCCTTGCAATCTGTGGGCTCATCGTAATTGGACTTCTGCTGCTCATCTCGATTGTGACTACTGTGATCGACCTGGCGGACGGCGGAGCGCTTTACAAACAGCTCGTCACCAAACAAAACCTTCTGGAAAAACTGGATGGCCCTTCTGCCGCACATATCCTGGGCTGCGATGAATACGGGCGCGATCTTTTCTTCCGCATCCTCTGGGGAACGCGGTATTCGCTCTTTGCTGGCGTATGCACAATCCTTGCGGCCGTGCTGATCGGCGGCCTGTTTGGAGCCATGGCAGGGTATTATGGCGGAAAATTGGACAATGTGATCATGCGTGTGATGGACATGATGATGACCGTGCCGAGCCTTGTGCTTGCAATGGCAATTGTAGCGGCGCTGGGCTCAAGCCTTGTGAACCTTTTGATTGCGCTTGCAACTTCGCAGATCCCACAGTTTGCGCGCATTGTGCGGTCTTCCGTAATGGCCGTAAAGGGCAGCGAATACGTGGAGGCGGCAAAGGCGGTTGGCGCTTCGGATGCATTGATTATCGCGAAATACATCATTCCCAATGCGCTTTCCCCGGTCATCGTGCAGGGAACGCTCGGCGTTGCAACAACAATCCTGAACGTAGCGGGCATGTCGTTCCTGGGCTTGGGAATCCAGCCCCCGGCGCCGGAATGGGGATCGATCTTGAGCTCTGCGCGCGTTTATATGCGCGAAGCCTGGCATATTTCCGTTTTCCCGGGCCTTGCAATCGTGATTTGCATCCTGTCGCTTAACCTGTTGGGCGATGGGCTTCGGGATGCGCTTGATCCCAAGCAGAAGAGGTGAAGGAGCAACCTATGGCAAACAATGTTTTGGAAATTAAGGATCTTTCGATCCATTACGAGATGCGAGAAGGCGTTGTAAAGGCGCTCAATGGCGTTGACCTTGCGCTGAAAGAAGGCGCTTCGCATGGGCTTGTGGGAGAAACCGGCGCCGGAAAGACAACCCTCGCAAAAGGGGTCATGGGCCTTATGCCGAAGCCCTATGGGAAGATCAAGAGCGGACAGGTGCTTTATGACGGACAGGATCTGCTCCAGCTCAACAAACAGGAGATGCGCAGGATCCGCGGGCAGCATATCTCCATGATTTTTCAGGATCCGATGACGAGCTTGAACCCGGTAATGACAGTTGGGGATCAAATCATGGAGTCCATTCGGAACCACGAAAAGCTCAGCCGCAAGGACGCCGCAAAAAAGGCCAAGGAAATCCTGGAGCTTGTAGGAATCCCCTATGTGCGTGCAGAGGAGTACCCGCACCAGTTCTCGGGCGGAATGAAGCAGAGGGTGGTCATTGCAATCGCGCTTGCCTGCAATCCCCGCGTGCTGATTGCGGATGAGCCGACAACAGCGCTCGATGTGACAATTCAGGCACAAGTGCTTGAAACTATCCGCGATTTGCGCCAGAAATTCCACACTTCAATGTTGCTGATTACGCACGACCTTGGCGTAATCGCACAGAACTGCGAATATGTTTCCATCATTTATGCCGGAGAGATTGTTGAAACGGGCACGGTACATGACATTTTCGGACGAAAGCTGCACCCGTATACGCAAGGGCTGTTTTCTTCGATTCCCAACATTAACGAAACGGTAACGCGCCTGATCCCAATTAACGGCCTTATGCCTGACCCAACGGCGCTTCCGGAGGGCTGTGCATTCTGTGAGCGCTGCAAATACGCAGAGGAACGCTGCAGCCGGGAACATCCTTCGCTTTATGCCATGGGCGGAGAAGAGAACACTCATCAGGTACGCTGCTTCCGCTATGAGCAGAACGGAGAAGGGAGGTAACGGATATGGAAGGAAACGAATTGCTCCGCGTCAACCATCTCAAAAAATACTTCCAGACCCCGCATGGGACGCTCAGCGCAGTGGATGACGTCACGTTTGGGATCAACGAACGGGAAACGCTGGGCGTAGTGGGCGAAAGCGGCTGCGGAAAATCCACTCTCGGGCGTTGTATCCTGCGCCTGCATGAGCCGACGGCCGGCGAAGTGGTTTTTGAAGGGAAGAATATCCTTGCATGCGATAAAAAGGAGATGAAAAGCCTGCGTTCCAAGATGCAGATCATCTTTCAGGATCCCTATGCGTCGCTCAACCCACGCATGACCGTTTCGCAGGCAATTGCCGCCCCGCTGATCATTCAGGGCGTTTACAGCGCCAAGGAGAAGGAAAAGATTCAGAAAAAAGTGGCGGAGATGATGGACGTGGTGGGCCTGGCTTCCCGGCTTGTTAACTCCTATCCACACGAACTCGATGGCGGGCGACGGCAGAGGATTGGAATTGCAAGAGCCTTGTCTCTGGACCCGAAGTTTATCGTTTGTGATGAACCCGTTTCAGCACTGGATGTTTCCATTCAGGCGCAGGTGCTCAACCTGATGCAGGATCTTCAGCAGCAGATGGGGCTCACGTACCTCTTTATAACGCACAACCTTTCCGTTGTGAAACATCTGTCCAACCAGATCGTCGTGATGTATCTGGGGCAGCTTGTAGAAAAAGCGTCTCCGGATCAACTGTTCCACAATCCGTGCCATCCTTATACGCAGGCGTTGCTCTCGGCCATCCCGATTCCGGATCCGGACATTCCGATGCGCAGAATGGTGCTTAAGGGAGAACTTACGTCCCCGATCAATGTCGGCCCGGGGTGCCGTTTCGCGAAACGCTGCAATTATGCAAAGCCGGAGTGTAGCGAAGCAAGCCCGGAAATGGTCGAAGTTGAACCAGGTCACGTTGTCGCCTGCCATATGGCCGGCGCTGTGAATAAAACGCATGAATAAAAACAAACGGAGGAACCACATGAAAAAAGCACTCGCACTTCTGATGACTGTCGCTCTGTTCGCATGCAGCTTTGCAGCGTGCCAGCAGAATGAAACACCGGATCCCACACCTGCGCAGCAGGATCAGAACAACGGCCAGAGCAACGAGCAACAGGGCCAGCCGGAGAACAGTGCGCAGCCGTCCGGAGCACAGAAAGAATCCGTTGTTTGGGCGCAGCCCAGCGACATTACATCCCTCGACTTCCACGTCGGCAAAAACCCCGCGTCCTTTGCCGTAACGTGCAACATTTTTGATACGCTTGTAACATGGGATGCGGAGAACAAGGTCATTCCGCACCTTGCAAGCGAATGGGAATTTGTGGACGAGGATTCCCTGCAGCTCAAGCTCCGTGAGGGTGTGCTGTTCCACGACGGGGAAGAACTGACCGCAGAGGATGTGCAGTATACTTTGACGCGCGCGAAAAACAGCACCATTGTAAAGAACAACTTCTCCTGGCTGGACAGCGTGGATGTGGTTGACAAATACACGGTGGTGGTCAATACCATCGGTGCATATGCGCCGGTGCTCAACGCGCTGTGCAACCCGCTTGCGGGCATTATGCCCAAGCACCTTCTTGAGGCGGACGATGAGGCGATGGCTAAGAACCCTGTCGGTACCGGCCCGTTCAAGTTCGTTGAGCGCAAGGAAGGCGAATATGTAAAGATGGAAGCAAACGAAACCTATTGGAACGGCACCGTTGCTTCCAAGTACCTTGAAATGCGCGTTGTGCCGGAGGCTTCCCAGCGCGCCACGCTGCTTGAAACCGATGAAATCGACATTGCGTACGACATGCTTGCGTCCGACGTTGAGCGTCTGAATTCGGGCGAAAAGGCCACCGTTCTTTCCGCGTCGTCCTTTAAGGTGTTCTATCTGACCATAAACTGCAACAGCGGCACCGCCGCGCTTCAGGATGCCCGTGTGCGCCAAGCGATTGAGTATGCAATTGATAAGGATGCGCTTTGCTCTGCCGTTATGTATGGGTATGCCACCCCGGTAAGCAGCCTTGTCGGCCCTGGCGTGTTCGGCTATGACGCTGCACCCACCGCGAATCTGTATGATGTTGAGAAGGCAAAGTCCCTGCTTTCGGAGGCCGGATATGCCGATGGCTTTGAAATGAGCATTTGGGTTCAGTCTTCCGATCAGATCCGCCAGGAGGCCTGCGTGATCATCCAATCCATGCTGGAAGAGGTCGGCATCACGGTTACTGTTGAACCGATGGATGGCACCGTTATGGACGATACGATCGTCAAGGGCGGAGACTTTGCCGCCTGCAGCTCCATGTATTATAACCTTATGGGCGATGCAGACTATGTGCTTTACAGCAACATTTCCCCTGAATCCACAAGCAACCTGTCGCATTACAGCAGCGAGGCAGCTATGGAAAAACTGCTTGCCGCCCGCAGCCTGACGGACGATGCCGCGCGCGCAGCCGTATATGCTGAGATCAGTGCGATCATGGCGCAAGACCGCCCGTATATCCCGCTTTGGGCATACCAGAACCTCGTCGGAGTACGCACTGGAGTACAGGGCTTCGTCCTGAGTCCGATTACAGCCTACCGCTATGAAAACGTAGCCGTGTACGAAGGGTAATCAAAGTACGGCAAAACGGATGAACAACATGCTGCCCGGTTTAACTGGGCAGCATGTGAATTTTAAATTTTTAGGGGGTCGTCAATTGGTACCATTTCAATTTATTCATGTAAAAGCCGATACGCCGTATGAGTGCGGGCAACAATACGGCATGCAGGCAAAAGCCAAGATCCATGCAGGCGTGTTGGTATACCGGGAGTATTTTGCGAAAACCACGGACAAAAGCTGGGATGAAATCAAACAGTATGCCATGTCCTATGTGCCTGTAATTGAAGAAACGATGCCGGAAGTGCTGGAAGAAGCACGCGGGATCGCGGATGGCGCAGGCGTTTCGTTTGATGAGCTGATGGTGCTCAACTGCCGTTATGAAATCACAAAATTCCCCAAAACGCCGGAATGTACGACCGCTGCGGTTTTGCCGGAAGCTACGCGTGAACACGTTACTTATTTGGTGAAAAACTGGGATTACAAGCAGGCCGTCATCCCCAATATTGTGATTTTGCACATCGAGCAGGCGGACGGAACGCGCATTTTGGGCCTTACAGAAGCGGGGCAGATGCTCCGTGAAGGCTTTAATTCGCATGGCATTGGGCTGTGCAACAACATGATCCAGTCCGTTTACGATGATTGGGATGTTGGGATTCCGGTTACCTTCCTGCGCAGGAAAGTGCTTTCCTGCACCCGGTTTGAGCAGGCACGTGACACGCTCGTTCATGCAAAGCGCAGCGTTTCAAACAATATGATGCTCGCCGGATGCAACGGAATTGCTGTGGATATTGAGGCGTATCCCGGAGGGGCGAACATGCTGGCGCCGACGGGTGGGATTTTGACCCACGCAAACCACTTCGTAATGCATCAGCAGCTCGATTCCCGCATCGGCCCCAAAAACAGGGACACGAGGCTGGAAGCCTTGTTGCGCGCACGTCAGGGCGAAATCGATGTGCCGTATATCATGGAATGCATGAAGGACCATGAATACTATCCGGAATCCATCTGCGCGCATAACAGCAATCTACCGGGATATGAGCTTAAGGACTTCATGACGGTTGCGTCGTTGATCATTGACTTTGCGGCGGAAACCGCTTTTATCTGCGCGGGGCCACCCTGCGAAGGGGAATATATTCCATACCGCTTGTAACTCTCGGCACGAAAAGGCGGGCTCCTTTGAAAAGCGGATGATGCTATGTTAAAATATCATTAATGGATTCGTTCCTGTGAAAAACGATAGCAAAGGAGTTGATCCCCATACGTACGGACGAACATTTGTGGATTGGCCCGGCCAGATGCAATGATGGGCGGCTTCGGGACTTGATTCGGAAGCATTCTATTGTGCGCAAGCTGAAGCCGAACGAAATATATCTTTCGCCGGGCGATCCGATCCATTATGTCGCATATGTAGCAGAAGGAGTAACTTCGCATTATATGTTCGGCGCAAACGGGCGCGAAAAAGTAATGTACCGGTTAGGGAGGGGATGGTTTTTCAGCGAAGGCATCTTTTATAATGATACGCATACCGTTGAGCTTGCAACACGGTATGCCATTGCGGAAAAGGAAACGACGCTTTACCTGATGGATTATCCAAACTTTCTTGAATTGCTGAAGGATTTGGATTTTGTACAGGCCGTGCTTTGCAGCACCGTGGAGAAATGCACTATTTTGCGGCATGAGATTGAAAGCGTCACATTTGATTCGACCAGCGACAGGCTTAAGCAGCTCCTGCTTTCTTGCGTGAATCCCAACAGCGTTGAGGACGATCATTGGTATAACCTTGCAATATCCTGGACGCATCATGATATTGCAGCGGTGATTGGAATAAACCGCGTTACGGTCAGCCGCTTCATCGGCGAGCTGAAGAACGAAAGCTTTTTGCGCTTGGTGAACGGAAGGGTGCAAATCAACAAAAAGTATATACGCGGAAGCTGAGATCCGGCCGGAAGGGTGAGCGCGTTGCATCGTGGCAAAGATGCAGCTTGTGGCTGAAAAGTTCATGAATCAGCAGATGGGCTTTTCAGCTCCGTTTTACTTAAAAAAAGAAGCAACCTTTGGGTTGCTTCTTTTGTCCTGGAGGCGCCACCCGGAATCGAACCGGGGATGAAGGTTTTGCAGACCTCTGCCTTACCGCTTGGCTATGGCGCCATATTGGAGCGGGAGACGGGGCTCGAACCCGCCACCTCCGCCTTGGCAAGGCGGCGCTCTACCAAATGAGCTACTCCCGCAACTGGTGCCTCAGAGTGGACTTGAACCACCGACACAGGGATTTTCAGTCCCTTGCTCTACCAACTGAGCTACCGAGGCGAAATGGCGACCCGAAGGGGGCTCGAACCCCTGACCTCCAGCGTGACAGGCTGGCATTCTAACCAACTGAACTACCGGGCCGTTTGGTGGGAGCAACAGGGCTCGAACCTGTGACCCCTTGCTTGTAAGGCAAGTGCTCTCCCAGCTGAGCTATGCTCCCGATCGCAGTGCCCTGTTGCAACTGCAAGTGATAGTATACCCTATTTCTCTAAGCCGTGTCAACGATAAAATGAAAAGAAAGTTCTAAAAATATAGCTAAGCCATCCGATTTGACCGCAGGGTCTCCTTTCTGCGGATTCGACACCCAACAAAGTTGATTTTTGTCGAAAAATCCGTATATTTTTTAAAGGCATTTATTTTGATTTCTCGCTTAAAACATTTTTTAAAAACTTCTCTGCCATTTTAGCACATGCCCAATATATTGTGTATTTTTCGGATTGGTATCCATTATGAAGGCCTATGACAAGATTCTGCTAAATTTTCCATAATCCTCTTGCGAAAAATTCAAGTACATGATATAGTTAGTTTTGTGTTAAATGCTTATTGTTTCGCCGTACTGTAGATCCATTATTCACATTATTTATTTTCATTTTAGGAGGAATGCGACTTATGCACAGCCACTCAAATGCACCTGCCTTAGCCTTACGCGCTATCGGAATGCATCCGAAGTATGCAGGATACGGTTATAGCCTCGCAATCCTGCGAATTACACATCGTCATCCGGAATACATTTATCGTTTACCCAAAATGGTCTATCCAAGAATTATGGAACTGTTTGGCTGTACGCGTTCCGCTTTGGACCGCAACATCCGCTTTGCGATTGAGCGCACCTGGGAAAACGGAAACCAGGCGCTGCTTTCGCAATTATTTGGTGCGTTTGGAACGAATTGGACCCCCACAAACATTGAGTTTATCTCCGTGATGACGGACTTCATCCTCTATGGCTCGTTTGAAGATCCGTCCTCCGATGAGAAGCTTCAGGCGGAGGCGCTCTGAGCGTTTCTCTGGCGTCTGCCTGCTTCTTCTTTCCTGCGTGTAATAATAGATAATATACTCTGTCCATCCGCCTTGTTCGCTCACGGCGGATGGACTATATTTATAGTAGTATTTCAAAATTCAAATCATAAGGAGTAACCCATGGTTGTTCGGAGCTTTTCGGATCTGACCGCGCGCGTGAAGCGCGGTGCGCGCAAAACCGTCGCGGTTGTCTGCGCGGATGATGCGCATGCCCTCGAGGCCGTGCTGCATGCGGAACCCATTTTGGATGCGGTGCTCATTGGAGAGGCAGATGCAATCCGCACAACGCTCACTTCGCTCGGAGCGGACGCGGAGCGTTTTCCGATTGTTGTGCCGGATGCAGGCGAGCACCCCAGCGTGACTGCGGCAAAGCTGTTCCATGCCGGGCGCGCAGATTTCTTGATGAAGGGCCGCATCACCTCAGGGGAGCTGCTCAAAGGCGTCCTGACGCCCGAAGCCAACCTGCGCAAGGGCACCTTGATGAGCCACGTCGCTTTTTTTGAACTGCCCGGTTACCCTAAGCTGCTTTGCCTGACGGATGGCGGCATGTGCCCGGAGCCTACGCTTGCGGAAAAGGAGGCAATCGTCCGCAACGCGGTAGAGTTTTTCCGCGGGCTTGGCTACGAATGCCCTAACGTGGCCGGCCTTTGCGGTTCTGAGACCGTACATCCGAAGATCCGGGAAACCGTGGAGGCCGCTGCGTTGCAAAAGTGCGCGGAGGAAGGTGCATTCGGCGCCTGCCGGTTTGTCGGCCCCATCTCTTATGACCTTGCCATGCTGCCGGAAGTTGGGAAATTGAAGGGGTATTACACGCCGCTTGCGGGGCAGTTCGATATTCTGCTTACGCCGAATCTGGTTTCCGGCAATCTTTTGGGAAAAAGCTACATCGTAAATTGCGGCGCGCCTATGGCGGGCCTGATTCTTGGCGCAAAAGCACCGATTGTGCTGACCTCACGCGGCGCAAGCGCAGAAGAAAAATATAATTCGCTTGCCATCGCGGCAGGCGCATGCTGAGGTGCCTATGGAGCGGATTCTTGTCATCAACCCCGGCACGACTTCCACGAAGATCGCCGTTTACGACGATTCTGCCGCTCTGCTGCGCGAGGCCGTGGATCATCCGCAGGCGGAGCTTTCCCGTTTCCATTGGGTGATGGATCAGCTTGATTACCGCCGGGCCTGCGTGGAGCAGGCGCTCACGCGGCATGGGATTTCCCTTGAAACGCTCACCTGCGTCGTGGCGCGCGGCGGCATGCTCCCTCCCTGTGCGGCGGGCGCTTACGCCGTTACGCAGGACATGGTTGATTACATGTTTGCGCAGACTGTGGACGTCCACATCTCCAACGTTGGCTGCGCGGTGGCGCAGGCCATCGCCGTCCCGCTCGGCATCCCCGCCTACATCTATGATCCCGTGGTGGTAGACGAGCTCGAACCCATTGCGCGGATTACCGGCCTGCCCGAAATCCCAAAGGAAAGCCGCGGCCATGCGCTCAACTCCCGCGCGATGGCACGGCGCTATGCGGAAGAAACGCTCAAACGCCCGTTTTCGGATTGCACGCTGATCGTCCAACACATCGGGGGGGGCGGGAGCACTTGGCTGTTCCACAAGGGCCGTGCCATCGACATGTACAGCGATGACGACGCCGGATTTTTCCCCACCCGCTGCGGCAGGCTTCAGGCGATGCCGCTTGTGCGGCTGTGCTACTCCGGCAAATACACCGAGCGTGAAATGGCCAAATACATCCGCGGCGGGAGCGGGTTGGTTGCGCTTCTTGGCACGATGGACCTGCGCGAGGCGGAACGCATGGCGGATGGGGGAGACGCGCGCGCGGCGCTCGTGCTCGATGCGCTCGCCTATGGCATTGCAAAAGCTTCGGGCGACCTTGCCACAGCTGTGTGCGGCAAGGTGGATGCCATCATCCTAACCGGAGGCGCGGCATATTCCGAACGGCTGACAAGCGCCATCCGGAGGCGGATTCAATGGATCGCCCCCGTTGCCGTGCTCCCCGGAGAGCACGAAATGGAGGCGCTTGCCGAAGGCGCGCTCCGCGTGCAGAGGGGCGAAGAAGCGGCAAGGCCGTTCATCTGGGCGCAGTAAAACATCCGGCGTTGCATCCGTGCCGCATTTGGGGTATGATACCAACATGGATCAACGCGCTTTACAACCGAAAAAGCGCCCGTGTGTTGACGCGACGCTTCTTTGCATGCTTGCCCTGATGGCGTTCGGCTATCTTCTGCTGCACGACCTGCTTGGCGGCACGCTCTTTTCGCATTCCGCGTGGGACAGCTATACGTTGCAGGCGATGGCATGGCGGCGCGGAAGCCTCTCGCTCGGGCAGAATTATCCCTGGCTGGAGCTTGCGGTTTATCAAGGGGAATACTATGTTTCCTTCCCTCCGTTCCCCTCTGTCGTGCTGCTGCCGTTTACGTTTCTTTTCGGTGAAAACACGCCCAACAACCTCATTATCGCCATCGTGACCATGGCGACGGCGGCGCTTGCTTACCGCTGCCTCCGCCATGCCGGCATGCGTGAAACATGCGCCGTGCTTGGAGCGCTGCTGCTCACCTGGGGCAGCAATCTGATGTGGATGAGCACAAACGGCGGCGTGTGGTTCATGGCGCAGGCGCTCAACATGCTCCTGCTCATGTGGGCGCTCCATTGCGCCATGTGCAAAAGGCGCGTGCTTGCGTATGCGCTCGTAGCCTTCGCAGTTGGGTGCAGGCCGTTTTCGGCGCTTGCATTTTTCCCGCTGTTCCTGTTCTTCTACCTTCAGGACCACAGGCCGGGCGAGGGTTTTTGCAAAACCGCGCTGCGCCAGTGGAAGGCGTTTTTGATTCCGCTTGGCGTTGCCGCAGCCTATATGTGGTACAATTATGCGCGCTTCGGTTCCGTGCTGGAATTCGGGCACAATTATCTGCCGGAATTCACGGAGGCGGAAAATGGGCAGTTCCACCTTTCCTATATTCTTGCAAACCTCAAAAATATCTTTCTGCGCCCCATTGCCTTTGGCGAAGGGCTATCGCTTGAATACCCCGTATTTGATGGGTTCCTGTTTTATGTTGCCAACCCCTTTTTCCTGCTGCTGTTCGGGCAGATCGTTTCCGATGTGCGGCATAGGCAAATGGATGCGATGCGCTATGTGCTGCTCGCGGCAATGCTCCTGAACCTGCTTCTGTTGTGCTGGCATAAGACGTTTGGCGGCTGGCAATTTGGCGCGCGCTATACCTGCGATCTGCTGCCGCTTGCGCTCGCGTATTTTTGCCTTGCGAAGCGGCAGTCGCTCTACCGCTGGGAACGCTTTGCTGCGTGCTTCGGCATTTTGCTTAACGTGTATGGCGCGCTCGCCATGAACTTCCTTTACGGCTGATTTGTACAGCCAAAATAATTTTGCTTTCATGAACTTATAATAACAAAGGAGACTTACAGTATGGTCATCATCGAAATGGAAAACGGCGGGATTATCAAGCTTGCTCTCGATGCATCCGCCGCCCCGAACACCGTAAAGAACTTCCTTTCCCTTGCGGGCAAGGGATATTACGACGGGCTTACGTTCCACCGCATCATCCCCGGATTCATGATTCAGGGCGGCTGCCCCGATGGAACCGGCATGGGCGGCCCGGGGTACAGCATCAAAGGCGAATTCGCTGCAAACGGCGTGAAGAACCCGCTCAAGCATAAGCGCGGCGTGATCTCCATGGCGCGCGCCATGAACTCGAACTCCGCCGGTTCCCAGTTTTTTATCATGCATCAGGATGCGCCGCATCTGGATGGCCAGTACGCCGCTTTCGGCCAGGTGACGGAGGGCATGGACGTCGTGGATGCCATTGCCGCCGTTCCTACGGGCTATGCGGACCGGCCCATTGAACCCGTGCGCATCAAGAGTGTCACGCTTGAAGGGGAAACGGTGGAAGAGCCGGAGAAGCTGTAATATAAACACAAATGCGGCAAACGGAAGGCAGGGGGCGCACCTTCGGGCGTGCCCCCTGCTTGTAATTTGGAAAAAGCAAAGCGTGTTCCCGCGTCATGCATCCACAGGCCAGGCAGCCCCGAACAGTAGTTTTCCCAACCGCGCATACAGCGCGCGGCCGTTCAGAAAATAATAGACCTGCGGCGCATCCGCTTCTCCGCGCCGAAGCGTTGCCGTTCCGCCTGCAAGCGACAGCGTGTTATAAATGCGGCCATCCGCTGCGATCAGAAAATTGTGCGCAGGCCCCTGAAACGTTCCGCCCTGCCCTCGGAACAGCGTCGCAAATGCGGAGCGCACGGCGGGAAAATCGTTGAGCACGGCGCACACGGCCGCCGCATCGCATTCTGCGGGCACGTTGGGAAGCGGGGAGAGCATCTCGGTGTAGGATACCTCCGCATCGGCGGGAATCAACCCCTTCTCTGGGAAATAATACGCGGCAAGCAGCACGATGCAGAGGATCAGCGCGCCCGCGCAAAGCAGCCTTGCGCGCTTGCCTTTCTTTTTGAAAAGGAGCACGGCCGCTGCGGCTGCCGCGGCCCAGAGAAGGAGAATGAGAATGCTGATGAACTTTGCCATAGGAAGCCTCCTGAATTTCATTCTGGGTCAATGCCGTTTTCCTGGAAGAGCCGGTCATGCAAACCAACGCGTTTTGGTTCGCCCTGCTGTTGCATTGGGTTTTGTTGGAAGGTAATTTCATAGTATCCTGAAACATAAGATTTTGTCAATGATGTAAGATTCGATTTAATCAGTTCGGAGGTGTTCAAAAACAGAAGCCGAGCACCTTTATCTGCATAACCCCGGCCGGAAAAAGGCAAAATACGCCCATGGGCAAAAAAACGGATGCAATCGCGGCGCTGTTCGCCGCCATAACCGAGCGGAAGCCGGCGGCCGTTTGTTATGCACCGGAGGAAGATTACGGTGCATTTTGGGCGCGCCATGCGGCGGATGCGGAAACACTTGCGGCACAGCGACAAACGGAGCTACACTTTATGCCGAAGTTTCTCATCAAGCTTTTTTCGCTTGATGAAAAAAAGAAAGCGGCGCGCACGCAGGCCTCCCTTGCGGCGCAAAGCTACACAAACTGGTCGATCGCAGGCGACCGGCAGGAGAATTTTGATTTTGTAATGTTCCTTGCGGAAGGCGATGTACTTGCGCCGGACGCGCTATTTCATTTTGCAGAAACAATTAACGCCAACCCCATGGCAGAGCTGCTTTATGCGGATGAAGATGTGCTTTTGCCGGATGGCGCCCATGTGGACCCGGTGTGCAAACCGGAATATTCGGAGCTGACGCAGCTTTCCTATAACATGATTGGCCGGCCGTTTGCGGTTTCCCAGATGTTGTACACGCGCTCAGGCGGCCTGCGCATCCCGGATACGGGTGCAAGCATCCCCGCGCTGGAATATGATTATACGCTCCGCTGCGCGGCGCACACGCGTCATATCGCGCATATACCGCGCATCCTTTGCGCGCGCAGCGAACGTCCCGGTACAATCCCTTCCGCGGCGGGCATTGCGGCGGTGGATGCTTACCTTGCCGCAACCGGCCAACCCGGTTCAGCCGCAACGGGCGCGTTCGCGGGCAGCTTTCGTGTGCGCGTCCCGCTTGGCCGAAGCGGGCGCACCACAATCGTCATTCCCAACCGCAACGGTGTGGACTCGCTCAGGCGGCTTCTTGAAAGCATCGAGGAATATGAAGCGTTTGAACGCTACGAGCTGATCATCGCCGATGGGGACAGCCGCGACCCGCGCACGCTGCGCTATTATGACATTCTGGAAAAAAACAAGGCTGCAAAAATCGTACGCAGCAAAAAGGACGGCTTTGCTGCCCTGTGCAATCTGGGCGCCGCGGAAGCGCAAAGCGAAGCCCTCCTGTTCCTGTGCCGGGATGCGCAGGTGCTTACGCCGGATTGGCTGCGCGCTTTGCGGGAGCAGATCTCCCGGCCGGGCGTAGGGGCGGCGGGCGGCAAGCTCGTCAGCGCAGGCCGGCGCATCGTCTCCGCCGGGGATGTGGCAGGCCTGTGCGGCTGGCTGAACAGCCCATATACCGGCGAGCCGGACGACACGAACGAAGCGCGCAAAAACCTGTTTGTCAATGCCATCCGGCGGGTAACCATGCTGCCCGGCGCGTGCATGATGGTGCTTTCAAACACCTTTGAGAATTTGAACGGATTTGATGAAACCTTCTCCGATGCAGGGGCTGACATGGATTTTTGCCTGCGGTTATTCCGGCGCGGCCTTGCCTCTGCGTATACGCCTTTCGCCGCGCTGCTGTTGCACGGAACCCTCCCGCGCATTGAGGACGCTTCCACGCTCACGCGCATGCGCTGTTATGATACGCTGCGCCCCATGCTCGCGGCGGGTGATCCGTTTTACAGCCCTCATTTTGATTATAATTCTACCGTTCCGATTGTCTGCGCCAACCCCAAGCCCCCGCTCCTTTGCCGCCAATACGAGCCCTGATTGCCAAAAACGACTTGCCGGGGTATACTGTTTTCAACAGGATTCCATGCAAAGGAGAAAGACAGTTTGCAGATCGGCCAGTTTACGGATACATTTTACCCGATCGTGGATGGTGTGGGGCGCGTTGTGTACAACTATGCAACCCATCTGCCGCGCCTTGGACACGAATGCTATGTGATCGCCCCCATGGTGAATACCGGATATCGCGGCGGCTTTCCATTTGACCTTGTGGATTTCACCGGAAGTTCTGTGCCGGGTTCGCCGCAATACAAAGCGGGCCTTGCAATTCTGGACAGGCATTATCATGCCCGCATTGCGGATGTGCCGCTTGATGTGATCCATGCGCACGCACCCTTTTCCGCAGGCATGGAAGCTTTGCGGCTTACCGCCAAAAGGGATCTTCCGCTCGTAGGCTCTTTTCATTCAAAATATTATGATGATTTTTATAAAGCGACCGGCCGTGAAGCGCTCGCGCACCTCGGCGTGAAATTCGTTGTGGAATTCTATGAGCGCTGCGATGAGGTGTGGGCCGTAAGCAAATCTTCAGCCGAAGTCCTTCGCGGCTATGGGTATGGCGGCGAGATCATTGTGATGGAAAACGGAACGGAGCTGCATCCCCTTGATCCTGAAAACGCCAAGCGCGCCGCCGAGCATTTTTCCATCCCGGAGGGGAAACCCATGCTGCTCTATGTTGGGCAAATGGATTGGAAAAAGAACATTCTGCACATTCTTGAGGCTGGGGCGCTTTTGCATCGGCAGGGGCTGCCGTTTACGCTTGTTCTTGCCGGGCAGGGGGCGGATGCCGAGGCAATCCGCAAAAAGGCGGATGCGCTTTCCATCAGCGCTGATACGATCCTGACCGGGCACGTTTCGGATGCAGCGCTGCTCGACGGACTTTACCAAAGGGCGGAGCTTTTTGTGTTTCCCTCCCTTTACGACACGTTTTCACTCGTGCTGCGCGAAGCTGCGGCTGTGGGCACGCCGGCGGTTGTAACGCGCGGCGGAAGCCCTGCGGAGGCCATTGCAGACGGTGAGAACGGCTTTTTGGCCGAGGATACCCCGGAAGACCTGGCCCGCATAATCCGGCATGCGTTGGCGGACCCGGCTGCGCTCCGCACCGTAGGCGAGCATGCAAAAGAGAGCATTCCCATCGGCTGGGAAAAGGTCATCACGTGCGTTGCTGCGCGCTATGAAGCGCTGATTGAGCGTTCCCGGAAGGGGGAACTCAAGCGGCGGCATGATGCTTTGCGCGGCATCCTGGCAGAGCGGATGCGCGAATTCCAAAAGCAGTATGAAACGCTGCGCGATTCCTCAAAAAAGTGTTGACATTTTTTCAAAATTCGGTATAATAGAACCCACGTGAGATTTATGCTCGGTTCGTCTAGTGGCCTAGGACACCGCCCT
>DCKB01000074.1 GCA_002320595.1 Christensenella sp. UBA1685 | reverse complement strand
AATGGTGAAGCCCAGGTTAAAGCTGGGGACTTCATCGTGATTGCTGTAGGCGACAGCATGATTGAAGCAGGTATTCATGATGGCGACCAATGTGTTATTCGTCCGCAAGATCAGGTTGAGAACGGCGAGATCGCGCTCATAGCTGTGGATGACGGCAGCACAATTAAGCGCTTTTACCAGGATGATCAAGGCATTCATTTGAAGCCGTGCAATCCGGCTCACCCAACACAGCATTATGACGTTGACGCTCCGATCCGCGTCCTTGGCCGGTTTATTACAGTGGTGAAATAGACCAGTGATATAATACATGCTTATATCATCTTTTCAGAATTATGGCTCGCTAACGAAGGGATAAGCGTTTTTTTAAAGGCGGATAAGTTCCGTCGAGAAAAAGAAGTCGCTCGCGGCCTAAAATCCCAAAAAGTCCCTAATTTAGGGCGATGGAACTGGTTCCGTCGAAAATCGGATTCAGTTCCGTGGTTCCGTCGGAATTTGGTCCCGCAAAAGTCCCGGCAAGCCGCTATTTTGTAAAAGCGGATAAAATCGTATTTTACAAACAAAAAGCCCTAAATTAGGGCGATTTTTAGTTTTATTAAATTAGTTTATAAAGGTTTTAAAGATTTTTTAAATAGAATTGTGCTGCGCGCGCCGCTTCCCTCAAAAAGGCCAAAAACGGCCCAAAAACTTTTGCAGATCGCTCGTTGCATTTCGGCTTTAAAAATTGCTTTAAATTGCACGGAAATGCCTTTAACTAGGCGTTTTTTCGCGTGTTCGTTCGCGTTTTTCCGGGTTATTGCGTTACTATCAGTTTGTGTGATTACTAACACCTTGCCGAAGAATACGCCATGTACATGCAGGAATTTCGATGCATCGCTCTTGCAATACAGCGGGCTGTGACGCAGCCAGAGCTGCGTTGATATGGCTACTACCCGAATATGGAAAGTTGATGCCCACCTCCCTCGCGTTCTCGAATATGCAAAGGACGAGAGTAAAACCGCAAACCCCTCATGGAGCAAGGACGAGTATCAGACCATGCGCGATGTGATGGACTATGCGATGGACGATTTCAAGACCGAGCAGCAGTATTACGTCACCGCCCTTAACTGTAATGCCGACTGTGCCCGGGAACAGATGCAGATGACAAAGCGGCAGTTCGGCAAAACGGACGGCATCCTTGCTTTCCACGGTTATCAGAGCTTTGCCGAAGGCGAGGTGGATGCGGATACGGCGCACAGGATCGGCGTGGAACTTGCAAATGAGCTATGGCCGGATTTTCAAGTGATCGTAGCTACCCATATTAATACCCATTGCTTTCACAACCATTTTGTCCTCAATTCTGTATCGTTCCTGCACGGCAAAAAATTCAACGCCTGCAAGGAGAGTTATGCGAAAATGCGGGCGACTTCCGACAGGCTGTGCAAGGAACACGGGCTTTCGGTGATCACAGAACATAGAGCGTACTACCCTAAGCACTATGCTGAGTGGGAAGCGGAGCGGAAAGGGCAGCCAACATGGCGCAGCGCGATCCGTGAGGATGTGGATAAGGCGGTCATGGCAAGCATGAGTTTTCAGGCGTTTATCCGTTCCTTGAAGGACATGGGGTATGAAGTCAAAACGGGCGTCAAGCATATCGCGGTGCGCCCGCCGGGCAAGGAACGATTCGTGCGGTTGCGCTCGCTTGGGGATAGCTACACCGAAGAAGCTATAAAGCAGCGCATATTGAAGCAGCGTGCACCAGAGCGCCCGCCAAAGCCCGAGCCTTCAAAAACAATGCGTATCCGTGTGCAGGGCGATTTCCGGTTATCCAAAGTCACATGGAAAGGCTTGCGCGCCCTGTATTTTTTCTATCTACGGAAACTTCGTGCGGCGCAGCCCCAGCCACAGGGCCGGGCGCTGTATTTGCTGCGAGAAGACTTGCGGCATTTGGACGCACTTGATGAGCAAGCTCGTTTTCTGTTTCAGCATGGTATCGACAGCGTCGAGCAGCTTGGGGTTTACCGCGCTTTTGCGGACGGACAGCTAAAAGACCTGTATGCGGAGCGCAGGACGCTGAAGAACGAGCAGCGCCGCGCCGGTATTCCCAATTCGCGCATGGCGGAGATCCGTGCGCGGATTGCCGCCATCTCCGAACAGGTAAAACAGCTTCGCAAGGATAGGGAGATATGCGAAGCCATTATGGAACGCTCCCTTGTGCTTGTAGAAAAACGGGAGCAGATGAAGCAAATGGAAAAGGAGGAGAACCGAAATGAGCCAACAGGGAGAAGCGGCAGAACAGATCGTCAGCATGGCGACTAATGTTACTGTCAAAGGCATTGAGTGCGCGACAAATCTTGCAGGCAGGGGTGCGCTATCCCTTGCCGCATTCCTGATTGCTGCGCTCAAAGATCAGAAGCGTACACAGGGAAAAGCCCGCATGCGGGCCTTCCATGGCAAGCCCACAAAGGTATTTGTTATTAAGGCAAAGGACATGAAAATCTTTGCAGCGGAGGCCAGGAAATATGGGATATTGTATGCCGCCATTGTGAACAAAAAGCAGCCGGGCGGCATTGTGGACGTGGTGGTGAACGCCAACGACGCGGCAAAGGTTAATCGCATCGCGGAACGCTTTGCTTTATCCACCGTGGATGTTGAAAAGATTCGTGCCGACATCCAGAAAACCCGTGAGGAAAGAGCGAAACAGCCTGATGCCGAAAAGGAATGCAGCACTCCGCTAGCAGAAAAGGCAGCGCATACCGTGGAGGTGACGGAGAAAAAACCAAACCCTACGGTGGCGAGGATGGAAGAACCGAATCCGTCCGCGCCTTTCTCAGACAGCAAAGAGCGTTCCGGCGCGGGGAGCTCTGAGCCGGAGCGCACCCGCCCTTCCGTGCGGCAGCAGCTCAGGAAAATCAGGCAGGAACGACAGGCGGATAAAGCGGTGCAAAAGCCGCAACCGCACAGGACAAAGCAGAAAACGAAATCGAAAGCGAGGTAAGGAACATGGGAAGCTTTGATACTTTGTTTGAGCAACAGCAAGAGCAGGCGGAGAAACCTTTTGACCGCAACCTCTTTGCGGAGCATCAGCAGAGCCGCAACGAGTCTGTAAGGTGACGGGCATGGACGAGAAGCGCGTGATAGAGGTTGACGAGTATCAGCGAGGGCTTATCATCAACTCTTTGAACGACAAGCGCAACGAGCTTGTGGAGCAGGGCAAAGATACTGAATTTGTGGATGAAACGCTGATTGAGGTTATGGACGCGCCCGCAAAAAAGCAGCGCAAGAGAAACAGAGCAAAGGAGAGATAGGGATATGATCTACTGCATTGAATCGCTTGGAAAAGCAACAGAAGACACGGAGAACACGTACGATGAACAGCCCGAAGGAGGATAAGCGTACAGGATTCATACTCGTGTGGATTGGTGTGATACCCGTTGTGTGGGCGGCCTTAATGGCCGCCCCTTTCTTGTCTGAGGGGCTTGCTGGTATTGTTGAGGGTTTTATGTCCGGCATGCGCAATCCCATGAAAATATCGTGGTGCGCTGATTCCATGAAAGCCATTCTGATTTTTCTTGTTGTTTATGGCATGAGCATTGGTGTGTATTATTCTACCCGCCGCAACTACCGAAAAGGCGAGGAGCACGGCAGCGCAAAATGGGGTGACCCGAGGCAGATCTGCAGGAAGTATGCGGAGAAGGAAAAAGGCCAGAACGTCATCCTCACCCAAAATGTGCGTATAGGGCTTGACGGCAGAAAGCACCGGCGCAATCTGAATGTTCTCGTGGTGGGCGGAAGCGGCGCGGGCAAGACTCGCTTTTACGCAAAGCCGAATGTTATGCAGGCGAGCACTTCGTATGTGGTTTTAGATCCGAAGGGAGAAATCTTGCGTGACACGGGCTACCTGCTCGAACAGCAGGGCTATGACATTAAGGTGCTTGACCTAATCAACACTTCGCGCAGTTACGGTTTTAATCCTTTTGTGTATTTGCGCGACGATAAGGACGTACTGCGCCTGGTCAACAATCTTATACGCAACACCACACCTAAAGGTGCGCAGAGCAACGACCCTTTCTGGGAGCGTGCAGAAACGGCGCTGCTCGAGGCACTTATTCTCTACCTTGTGAACGAAGCGCCGCCGGAGGAACAGAACTTTCCCATGGTCATGGAGATGATCAACGCCGCAGAAGTAAAGGAAGAAGATGAAGAATACGCTTCCGTGCTCGATGAACTGTTTGAGCGGCTTGCCATGCGTGACCCCGAACACCTTGCTGTCAAACAATACCATATTTTCAAATTGGCGGCGGGCAAGACTGCAAAATCCATCCTTATTTCCCTTGGTGTCCGGTTGGAAAAGTTCAATCTTCCACAGATCGCTGCGGTGATGAAACATGATGAGCTTGATATTCCATCACTCGGAGAGCGAAAGACGGCGCTGTTCGCCATTATTCCCGACAACGAC
>DCKB01000024.1 GCA_002320595.1 Christensenella sp. UBA1685 | reverse complement strand
GCCGTGAAGCGCTCGCGCACCTCGGCGTGAAATTCGTTGTGGAATTCTATGAGCGCTGCGATGAGGTGTGGGCCGTAAGCAAATCTTCAGCCGAAGTCCTTCGCGGCTATGGGTATGGCGGCGAGATCATTGTGATGGAAAACGGAACGGAGCTGCATCCCCTTGATCCTGAAAACGCCAAGCGCGCCGCCGAGCATTTTTCCATCCCGGAGGGGAAACCCATGCTGCTCTATGTTGGGCAAATGGATTGGAAAAAGAACATTCTGCACATTCTTGAGGCTGGGGCGCTTTTGCATCGGCAGGGGCTGCCGTTTACGCTTGTTCTTGCCGGGCAGGGGGCGGATGCCGAGGCAATCCGCAAAAAGGCGGATGCGCTTTCCATCAGCGCTGATACGATCCTGACCGGGCACGTTTCGGATGCAGCGCTGCTCGACGGACTTTACCAAAGGGCGGAGCTTTTTGTGTTTCCCTCCCTTTACGACACGTTTTCACTCGTGCTGCGCGAAGCTGCGGCTGTGGGCACGCCGGCGGTTGTAACGCGCGGCGGAAGCCCTGCGGAGGCCATTGCAGACGGTGAGAACGGCTTTTTGGCCGAGGATACCCCGGAAGACCTGGCCCGCATAATCCGGCATGCGTTGGCGGACCCGGCTGCGCTCCGCACCGTAGGCGAGCATGCAAAAGAGAGCATTCCCATCGGCTGGGAAAAGGTCATCACGTGCGTTGCTGCGCGCTATGAAGCGCTGATTGAGCGTTCCCGGAAGGGGGAACTCAAGCGGCGGCATGATGCTTTGCGCGGCATCCTGGCAGAGCGGATGCGCGAATTCCAAAAGCAGTATGAAACGCTGCGCGATTCCTCAAAAAAGTGTTGACATTTTTTCAAAATTCGGTATAATAGAACCCACGTGAGATTTATGCTCGGTTCGTCTAGTGGCCTAGGACACCGCCCTCTCACGGCGGGAACAGGGGTTCGACTCCCCTACCGGGTACCAAAAAAAGCCCTGATTTCAGGGCTTTTTGCGTGTCGAAAAAGTGGCTTTCAGCCACTTTTTCGAGTTAACGCGGCGCTTGCGGGGGTAAGGCAATCCCTCAGTCGCCTGCGGCAAAGTAAGATGTGCGGGTGGGGGTAAGAACAATCCTCAGTCCGCGCAGCGGACAGCTCCTTTCAAAAGGAGCCTTTTTTGTTCGGCTTCCCCAAAGCTCCCTTTAGAAAGGGGGTGGCAGCACCGAAGGTGCTGCCGGGGGATTGCGAATCAACGCAGCGCTTGTGGGGGTAAGAATAACCCTCAACTCGCATGCCGCAGGATAGGGCGTGCTACAAAATATGATCGCTGATCCGCCGGTCGGACCGGCGCATTTCCGGCTCCAGCTGCGCATAGCACTGCCTGCAAAGCTGGCCGGCACCCGGCAGAAAACAATCGCGCTCGTCCACCGGCAGGCTTATGGGAACATCGGTGCACCTGCCGCATAATACGCAGCGTTCATATTCCGGTTCCAACGGCTGCTGTGTTTCATGGGAAGCTTTCATAACAAAACAGAAAGGGGGCGCTGCAAAATGCAGCCGCCCCGCGTTGATTGTTCCGTTAGGATTCATTCCTGCGGCGCAGGGCAAACACGACAACGCCTGCGGCGAGGATCAGGCCGAGGGCAATGCCCAGCACCACGGCGGAATCGCTGCCGGTGGTGGGAGGTGTGACGGACTGGAACACCGCATGGATGGTATGGTCGCGCGTTACCGAGCGGAAGGTGTATTCGCTGACCGCGCCGGCGCTTACGCCATCCACCAACACATCCACAAGGACGGAGCCGGGCTCCGCAACCATGCGGAAGGTCTGATCGTCATATTCAGCCACGGCAATGGTACCCTTGGGGGAAATGCGGCCGGCGCCTTCCGCGGTCGCCTCAATGTAGCAATACTGCGTTTCTGGTTCGGGCTTGGGGGTAGGCGCAAGCGTTACATCCGGCGTAGGCGTTACATCCGGCGTAGGCGTGGGCGTGGGCGTGGGAACCGGCGTTTCGCAAACGACGGTGAATGTTACGGGCTTGCCGGACTGCACTTCCCAAACCTTGGCGGCAGCGTTATAGGCCAACGTGATCGTGCCGCTCTGGGAAGCGGGGGAGAGGGAATGGCCGGAGGCGACATCCGTATTGTACGCGGTGACATAGGCATCCGGAGCAACGGTAACGCCCACGGTGTAACCGGTGGACGCGTCTCCCTGCACATCGCCAACGGTGAAGCTGCCGTTAAGCAGGGCATAGGAGGAATCGGCATGCGCTACTTCGCTGTTGGTGCAATCCACCGTAACGGCATTGTAACCAAGCAAGTCCTGAACGGCAGAGTCGGTGGGCTTATTCGGTGCGGTGTCCGGGGTGGGAGTCGGAGTCGGTGTCGGAGTCGGCGTGGGAGTCGGCGTGGGGGCGGGTTCCATCCAGATCAGCAGGTAAATTGTATTTCCCGTGGGGGCGCTCGTCGGGCGATACGGATTACCGATTGCGCTGGAGTCGGCGTACGTTGTGCCTAAGGAAGAAGCCCATTTATATTCCTTATAAGAGCCAAGGTTGGTGTACAACTCATCAGGTGTCGGGAGATGGATGCCCCATTTATTACTGCTGCTGCCCGAAGCCGTTGCTGTCGCAGTAAAGGTGGCCATGGAGCTATTTGTATAACTCCAGGAAAAATCAGTCACGGTAATGCCGCCCGAAGCCTCTGAACCTGTCGTTAACGATTTAACGGGGCCGTAGGAGGCAGGCGGATTGTCGTAGGTCCAAGAACCTGCAACAGAGGAACTGCCGGTCCAAATACGCACATTGATTCTTTCCCTGATGGTTTGCGGCGCCGCAAACGCCGTGGCCGGCAGCAGCGCGCATACCATCAGCAAAGCCAACAGTAAGCATGAGAATTTTGTGATACGATGTTTCATTATTTGCATATCCTCCTTGGATTATTTATTGACAAAGTATTGCGTAATTTCCACAGCAATCATGCTGCAAAACCACTTCAGGGACATGCGCTGCGCGCTGCCAACATACCGAAACGGCAGCCGGTTAAATCGTTTTCGCGTGGCATGTATGGCTCCGCATTGCGCTCCAAGCGTTTTCAAGCTGTTCTTTTTGCCGCAAAACAAAAAAGAAATTCTCGCGCTTCAACGGAAGAGCCGGCTTTCCTGCCGGTGATGTATTCACAGGCATCCAACCATTCTCGCTCTGTGAAACGCTGCGGTTGGATGGCGGACAGAATCCGGCCGAGCTGCACGGCATCAACCGGAGCGCACCGCAGGTCGGAAAGATAAGTAAGCCCCATCCGCAACGCAAGATAATCCAACAACGAGCATGAAAACGCCATTTGGCACGGAACACCTCCTTTCAGGCCACATCCATCCTGCTTACCACGGAATTCCTATTCTGTGGTATTCCACGGCGCATCGTAACGCCAAAATGACAGCTCCAAGCGCATGAGCGCAAGTAAAAAAGCCGCAGCTCCGAAAAACGGGGCCGCGGCGGAAAAGAAAATGTGGTCGGCAAACAAGCGGGCTTTGCAGGCCTGGTAAGAATACGGAATCTTGGCAATCAAATTCCAAATTTATCTATTTCTAGTTGATTTTAACAAAAAAGCATTTATAATAAAACTATATAAATGCCCATTTCAAAAACCACTTACCACAGAATAGGAATTCTGTGGTTTTTGCATTTCAAATGAGCAGCCGCATTTTTTGAAGGGTTCGCTCATATGCGCGGGCGCTGGCAGCTACATAAATGCGCGTGGTTTCCACGGAAGAATGCCCCAGAATATCCGCGAGGTGCGCAAGATTTTTTTCCACAGCATAAAAGCAGCGCGCGAACAGGTGGCGCAGGTTGTGCGGAAATACCTTTTGCGGCTCCACATGCGCGGCTTGGCAAAGCCGCTTCATATCATGGCAGATATTGGATCGATCCAGCGGTTTGCCGTTCTTTGTACGGAAGATATGCCCGCTTTGGATGCCGTTCTTCGCGGCATAGAGCAGAAGCCGGCTTTTCAGCGCGCGGGGGAGCAGCACGGTGCGGCTTTTTCCCTTAAGCGTGATTTCTGCCTGGCCGGCGCGGACGGCTTCCAATGTAATGTATTTGAGCTCGCTTACGCGAATGCCGGTGGAGCAAATCGAAAGCATCACAAGGTATAGCCTTTCATTCGAGCGGCTTTGCGCCGCGTTGAGGAGCCGCTTATATTCGGGCTCCGAAAGTTCCCGGTTCTCTTCAAGAAAAACCTTGCGCTGCACTTTCATCAGCTTTACTTTGCAATGGGGGAGGCCAATTGCATTAAGATAGGTGTGAATTGCGGAAAGCTTTGCGTTCACCGTTTGCGGCTTGTTGCGCTCCTGCAGCCGCCCGCGGTATTCCAGCAGAAGGCATTTCGTAGGTTTCCGCTCTCCCAGAAAATGAAGGAATTGAGCCACGTCCCGCGTATATTTATCAATTGTGCTCTTTGATTTTTCGTTTTCGCTCAAGCACAGGCTAAACCGCTGCAGCTTCGCTTTTTCAGTGCTTACCATGTCGTTCCGATTCCTCCGTCGTTGTGCCGAATTTTGCTGTACCCTTTATTATCGGCGATTCGGAACAAAAGTGCAGGCGGTAAAATGTGGAATGAAAGCCCTGCGGCGGAATATGTGCATTCAACAGCAAACAGACCAACCGCTTCCGGTTGGCCTAAAATTTGCATGCAAAACGGGGGCTTGCTTATTTGGCAGCCAGTTTGACTGCGAGCTGAGCCTTTTTGCGATTCGCAGCGTTTTTATGGATAACGCCCTTCGCGGCGGCCTTGTCCACAGTGCTTACGGCGTTGACGTAAGCAGCGTTGATTGCGGCCTGGTCATCGGAAGCAAGAGACTGGTCGAAGCTCTTTACCGCCGTCTTGACCTGGGACGTGATCATACGATTACGAAGGTTCTTTTTCGCGGTGATGCCCACACGCTTCAAAGCGGACTTATGGTTTGCCAAAACATTCACCCCCCTGTTTTTTACTCGAACATTGGAAATTATACCACGCAAAACCGGGGATTGCAAGCATATTTGTTGCTGCGCACGGGACTTTTTTCACAAATATTTTTCCGCGCCGGAGCGCATACTATCCTGCGTATTCCAACACAATGCAAGGAGGTTTCCCCATGCCTTTTTCCATTCGCACAGACCTTGCCATGGAGGCACGCGAACTTCACCCTTCGCTTTCGGGCGTAACGGAAGAATCGGAGGAGCACGAAGGCGTTGCCGTGACCCGCATCGCGCTTACGACGGATGATGCCGCCGCGCGCCTTGAAAAGCGCAAGGGCCGCTATGTTACGCTGGATGCGCCCGAGCTTTCCGCGCGGCCGCTCGATTTGTTCGAGCGCGTCAGCCGCGCTCTTTCAAACGAACTTTCCCGCCTGATGGAAGGCCTCGGCACGTGTGAAAACGTGCTCGTAGTCGGGCTTGGCAACCGCGCCATCACCCCGGATTCACTGGGGCCGCGCGTGGTGGAAAGCATCTACGTAACGCGGCACATTAAACAATACATGCCGGATGCGCTGCCCGGGCCCGTGCGCGCAGTGAGCGCGGTTGCCCCTGGCGTGCTCGGCGTAACGGGGGTAGAAACAATGGAGATCGTGCGCGGCGTGGTGGAGCACTGCAAGCCGGACCTTGTGATTGCGGTGGATGCGCTTGCCTCGCGCCGCGCGGCGCGCATCAGCACAACCGTGCAGCTTACGGATGCCGGCATCAGCCCGGGCGCGGGCGTGGGCAACAACCGCACAGGGCTGGACCGCGAAACGCTCGGCGTGCCGGTGATTGCCATCGGCGTTCCGCTTGTGGTGTTCGCCACCACCATTTCGCAGGATACCATAAGCCTTATTGCGGATGAAACGGGCCTGCACAACGACGAGGAACGCCTGAAAGAGCTTGCGGCAAAGGTCATCGCCGAGCACATCGGGGAGCTCATTGTAACGCCTAAGGAGATCGACAGCATCGTGGCCGATATGACGCGCATTGTGGCGGACGGCATTAACATGGCGCTCTTTGGCGCGGATTACGGCGAGGTACGGATGCTCATCGCATAAACCTGTCCACCCGCTCATATAAATTGAGCGGAGGATCAATCATATGCCGCCAAGGAAAATCCGCACGCGGGCGCCGCGCCCAAACGCGCTCAACCTGAAAAAAGCAAAGGCCGCAGTTCCGGTTGCGGCCTTTCTCTGCACGGTTGCACTGTTCGCGCAATCCGCCTTTCGCATCGCCGGGGGGAGCAGCATTGAGGCGGAACTGCTTTCGCTTGGCTTTCCGCTGATGTATTCCGCAACGGCAGATGAAGAGGGAGGCCTGCAGCCCCCTGACGCTTCCGAGCTGCCCTCACCCATCCGGATCGACCGCGCAGACATCGACGTGGGTGTGAGCGAAAGCGTGCGCATTGAGCTTTTGCGCGTGGAGGAAGCCCCGGCGCTGCCGGTTGACCTTTCCGGCAGCGAGCCGCGCATCCTCATTTACCATACGCATACCACAGAAGCATATTTTCCCACCAGCCAATACAACTACACCGCCTCAAGCGCATGGCGCACAAAGGACAACACCATGAACATCGTAACCGTGGGCGAACGGCTTACGGAACTTTTGCGCGGGCGTTACGGCATCAACGTGATTCATGACATCACGAACCACGAACCGCCGAAGCTTTCAACCTCGTACTCCCGCTCGGTTGTGACGATGGAAAAATACCGTGCGGAATATCCTTCCATTACCATGTTTATCGACGTGCACAGGGATGCATATGGCAACAACCCCAAAGAAAACACGGATTTCGTCACGATTGACGGCAAGGAAGTCGCACGGATGATGTTTGTCGTTGGAACGGGGGAAGGGGCAACGGGCACGGGCTTTGGCGAAAAACCCGACTTTGCCGCAAACTATGCGCTTGCCAAGCGCATCACGGAATATCTTGCCGGCATTGACGAGCGCCTCGTGCGCAACATCCGCGTTAAAACCGGGCGGTATAACCAGCATATTTCCGATCAATGCCTGCTTGTAGAGGTTGGCCATAATGCCAATACGTTGGAGCAGGCGCTTAACGCTGTGGAATATTTGGCAGAAGCAATTGCACAGGTCGGCGGGATTGAGGCCGCAGCGGAAACGGGTGGTATGCCCGAAGGGACGGCGATGCCGCTCGCGCCGTAATCATGCCTGCTCAAGCGCATAGAGGCCCATTAAAATGAAGATTTGTTCATACCAATCGCCGTCGAGGGCGAGCAGTGCGCGCGCTTTTTTGACGCGGTTGCGCACGGTGTTTGGGTGTTGGTAGATCCGCTTTGCGGCCTGCTCTACGCTTCCGTGAGCAGCCGCATAGGCAGAGAGCGTGTCCAACATGGGAATTCCGCTTTCCTCCTCAAAGCAACGCAGCTGGGTCAGCGCAGTGCGATATTCCGCGAGCACGCTTTTATCCTCCAAAAGAGCGGGAAGAAAGCGGTAAACGCCCAATGCGCCATAGCGCAGGCGCGGCTTTTCAAAACATCGGCAAACGCGGTTTGAATACAGGCTTTGCCGGATGACTGCATCAAAAAAATCGTATGCATGGCACGGGGCGGAAAACCCGGTCCTCCATGCGGCAGGCGCCACGCCGCATGATTCATATGCGCGAAGCATCGCATCTTCCGCGCCTGCAAGGCGCTCTGCATCCGCTGCGGTGTAAAGCTGCAAAAGCCCGTCATGATAAGGGAAAAATGCGGAATATTGCCCATCTGAAAACAGGGGGACGGGCATTTTCTGCCCCAAATTCAGAGCGCCTCCTTCCCTTGGCGTGCTGAAGGATGCCACGCAGTGCGGGTACAGCATAGCATCCAATGCGCGCACGCTTTCGGCCACGGCGGAAGGCGCCCGCCCAAAGCCCAGCATTGCATCCAGTCGCATGGCGGCAAGCTCACGTTGCTCTTTTGCAAGCATGTAGGAATGCGCTGCGAGAATGATCTCCTCCATAGAGGCTGCATGGTATGCGAAAACAGGCACATTCATTGCATCCGCAAGCCGCAGCATATCCGCAGGGAGCGTTTTATAAAATACGGTTTTGACGGCGATGCCCGCAATGCCGCGGCGCAGCAGCTCCCGAAATGCATCCACAATAAGCTGCGGGGCATCCTTCGCAAAAAACAGGGAGGTCAGGATAAAATCTCCTTTTTGGAATGCGGAGAAATCCATGCTGTCCGTTTCGTAATCAAGGATCGTTACGTTGGTGAGCACATTGTCCAGGCCGCCTGCCCCCGCCAGAAGCTCGAACCCCGCAAGAGGATCCAGCGCTAAAATTTCCCGTATCCGAACCATAAAGGCACAACCTTTCTCCATAAATTAGTGATTGTAGGTTTCTACAATCAAAACACAAAACAGATGGTATGACATATAAATTCACCGCATTGCGCGCATGCCCGCCACCCGGTATACTGTACTTGTGTGTTAGACGGGGTAGCCTCCTGGGAAGCTCCTGCGGCATTTTGAGGGAGATGCTGCGGGAGCTTCCATCGTCTGCCCCGAACCGCGTGGATCTACTGAAAAAGGAGGGGGAGCACCATGAAAACCACAGCGCTCAAAATCGTTAAAAAGGCAGGCCGCGCCCTGCTTGCCGATGTAATCGGAGGCACCCTGTATGCGGCGGGCGTTTACAGTTTCGCCTCTGCGGCGGAATTTGCACCGGGCGGCATCGCAGGCCTTGCGGTCATACTGAACCACTTTACGGACCTGCCGATTGGCCTATGCACGCTCGCGTTCAACGTGCCGGTGATCCTGCTTTGCTTCAAAACGCTTGGCAGAACGTTTTTCCTGCGCTCGCTGTGCACGATGGCCGTTTCAACAATCCTGATGGACTTCGTGTTCCCGCTGCTGCCGGTTTACCATGGCGACGCACTGATGGCGGCGCTGTTCGCAGGCGCGCTTTCCGGGGCAGGGCTCGCACTCATCTATGCGCAGGATTCTTCCACGGGCGGCACGGACTTCGTGATTCTTAGCCTGCGCAAGAAGATGCCGCATCTTTCCATTGGCACCATTTCGCTTGTAACGGATGGCGTGGTCATCCTGCTGGGAGGGCTCGCGTTCGGCCGCATTGACGCCGTGCTTCAGGGCATCGTAATGACGGCGGTTTGCACGACGATCATCGATAAGATCACCTACCGTTTTACAGCCGGGCAAATGGTGATTATTATCACGGATAAAGGGGATGCGATCGCCCGGCGGATTGGCGAGCAGGTGGAGCGCGGTGTGACGGCAGTAGATGCCGTCGGCACCTATACGGGCGCGGCGCGCCGGATGCTGCTTTGCGCATGCAGCCGTGCCGAAGCATACCGCATCCGCAGCATTGCTTACACGGAAGACAGGAACGCCCTCGTTACGTTTTGCCCGTTTGATGCAGCCTATGGGCTCGGTTTTCAGGAGCCGCCCAAAGAGGCATGAGGAATTTTTGACACAGGGCAGGCCGCGGCTGTGCCGCCGGCCCGCCTTTCTTTATTCTCCCTCTTTGCGCCTTGTAATTTCGGCGATGTCCTTAAATTTGCTTACGATGTAGGAATAGCTTTTGCGGTTATGCGGCAGAAGGCAGACGCTGCAGTCCTTGATGCCGCTTTCCGTGTAGCGGAAGTTCCCTCCGCATTTGTCTTTGAGCGCATACAGCGGACAGTAGCAAAACAGGCAATTGAAGTCCTCCGGCGCATTGGTTTTGTGGCACGGAAAGTACTCGCACTTCGTGTGGCTGAAGAAGGAATATTCGCATTCCTCAGGAACGGTTTTAAGCGCGTCGGTTTTAGGCATGGCTTTGGGGCTCCTTTCAAAATAAACAGGCGGCTGCGGTGAAACTCCACAGTCGCCAAAAAGCGTTCCAGCGAGCCAAACGGCTCTCCATTGCCTTCTGCTTCCAAGCCCCCGTGGAGAAAGCACGCTTCATGCAGGTCTTCCGGCTTACACATCAACGCCGCCGCTTCCCTTCCCGGGCGAATTGCCCAGTGGCTTTGCAAGCGGGGCTCCGTGCTTACGGCGGCGGGACCGCGCAGGCATTTCACCTGCTTCCCTCTTAGCCGCTGCGGCAGCGCCGCGGCGGAACATGAAACAAAATCCAATTCAATGATTGATTATAGTATAGCATTCCGCAGAAGCGCGGTCAAACGGACGATTGCGCAACGAGCAGAAGCAGCGCGCGCTCAAGTGCGTCCGATGCCTTCATGCGGCCCGTGAACTGCATCGGCGCAACCGCGACAAGCGCCTTTGTGGCCGCAGCAAGGCGGGGCACTTGCGCGCTTTTGAGCCTGCGTGCGGATTCATAGACCCGATATGCATAGCCCGGGCTGCAGGGCAGCGCCTTGATGACGGCATCCTTCGGCTGCTTTTGGTCGATGCGCCTGCGCGCCTCCAGCGTCAGCTTTGCCTTATCCCCCAGCACGCGGGCAATATCCAGAGGCTTTTCGCCATCCTTGAGTACCGCGCCGAGCGCGCGGAACCCGTCTTCCGGTTTTTCAGCGAGAAAGTAATCCAGCACGGAAAACACGATAAAGTCAAGATCCCGCGTTGTTACCTTGGAAATGGCCTCCCGGGTAATTTCGTTTCCATCGCCCACATAGCAGGCAAGCTTTTCAAATTCGCCCGCAAGGCGTGCGCAATCCGTTCCTGCAAGGGTGATAAAAAAGCGCGCGTTTTCCGGCAGGATCGTGACGCCGCGCCGCCTTGCAAGCTGGCCTGCCCAGCGCGCGGCTTCCGATTCGGAAAGCTCTGTGAACGCCACAACGCGGTCTTCCTTTGCAAGCGCTTTTGGGAACGCAAGCTTCATATCCGCCTCGCCGCGCAGCAGGAAAAGCAGGAGCGTTGTTTCCGGCATTTTTGGAAGATAGGCGAGAATGGCCTTTGCGTCCGAATCCTTGGGCATTGCGCGGCAGATGACCACGCGCCGCTTCGCAAAAAACGGCAGCGCGTCGCAGGCGAGCGTGAGCGCGTTGGCTTCGGCGGATTCAAGCGTGTCCACGTTAAGCGGGCGCGTTGCTTCTTCCATCGTTTCGAGCAGGGCGGAAACGGCGCTGTCCTTCACGTATTCCTCCACCCCGTGCAGCAGGTATGCACCGGAGAGGCGGTTTTCTTTGATCAAGTTGAAAAATGCATTGCGATCCATATTGGAATTATAGCATAGATGCGCGGGGCATGCGCAATTAAAACGCCTTCGTTGCCAGAAAAACGCATGCGCCGAAAAGGCAGAGCGCTGCGCACAGCAGCTTTGTGCGCAGCGGGCGCAGGTGATATTGCGAAAGGGAGAGCATTGCGCCATAGAGCAGCAGGCAGGCCGCAGGCGGCGGTGCGGAGAGCGTGAGCGTGGCGCAGGGAAGAGCGGAAAACGCTTGCGAAAGCCAGGAAAGCGCGCCGAGGACAATGCGCGCGGGTACTGCTAGAAAAAGGGCGCCGGGAAACGCCGAAAGCAGCGCTGCCGTAAGGAGCGTCAACGGCAGCGCCAGGGAAACGAGCGGCACGATAACGAGGTTCGCGGGAAGGGCGTATAACGGCAGGCGTTCAAAATAATGCAGCGTAAGCGGGAGCGTGCCGAGCGTCCCCGCAAGCGAAATGGACAGGGCGGCGGAGAGCGCGCCGGGAAGCCTGCGGAGCAGGCGCTGAAACGGCCGCAGCAGAAGGGCGATGCCTGCCGTTGCGCAGAAGGAAAGCTGGAGCCCAACGGAAAACAGGCTTGCCGGGGCCGTAAGCAGGAGCACAAGCAATGCGAGCGCAAGCGCAGAGGCCATGTCGTACCGCCGCCGCAAAAGCGGGGCGCCGAGTGCAGAAAGGGACATGACGGACGCACGCACGAGCGAGGGAGGGAAGCCGGCAAGCACGCAATAGGCAAGCAGAAATGCGCCGATGAAAAGCAGGCGCAGAAAAGCGTGCCGTTTCGGGAAAAGAAACGCCAATAACCCGACGAAAATCGATACATGAAGGCCGGAAAGGGCCAGGATATGCGCCACGCCCGCATCGCGGAACGCAGCATAGGCAGCCTCGGGTAGCAGGGCCTTGTCGTTAAGCAGCAGCGCGCGGGCCAGCGGTGCTTCCGTGCCGAACGCCGCATCCAGCGCGGCAGCAATGCGTGTGCGCAGGGCGCAAAGCCTGTAACGGAGGTCAATGCGGTGGGCACGCACGCTTGGGGCGTTCCGGCTGTAAGCGAGCGCGGTTATGCCCATGGAAAGATAATAGGCGCGCGCATCGAAGGAACCGGCCTCTTTTTGGGGAATGCGGAGAGCGGCTTCCGATGAAATGATGTCCCCGCATTTCAGCCCTTTTGCTTTTTCGGCGGGGAAGCGGATCTGTATGCGGCCACGGACCGAATCGCCGTTGCAGGCGGCATCATACAGCGTGGCATAGGTAAAACCGCCTTCTGTTCTGGGTGCGTCCGCAATGCAGCCGGTCAGCACGCACGCGCCTTCGGGGGGAGGCAAAGGGAGCGAAGCGAGCATGCGAAATGCGCCTGCACAGATGGAAAGCAGAAGAATGCCTGCCGCAGCGCGGCGCCGGAACAGAGCGCATGCGCCGCAGCAAAGGAAAAGGCACGCGGCCACAATGGCCGGCGTGCCTTGAAGGCGGTATGCGAGCAAAACGCCGAACGAAACCCCGGCCGCACAGAGCACGAGCGACCGTGCATTAAAGCGGCGCATGGCTGCGCGCCGGGGTTCCGGATGGGTTTCCATGGATGCGGTCAGAAGGAGTACGATTCGTCCGCGCTCTTGAACGCGACGGCTTCAATTTCAACCAAACCGCCTGCGGGAAGCGCAGCAACCTGCACGCAGGAGCGGGCGGGGAAATCAGCGCCGAAATGCTGGCCGTAAATGGTGTTCACGGTGCCGAAATCCGCAAGATCCTTCACGAACACGGTGGTTTTTACCACGTCTGCCATGCTTGCGCCGGCAGCCTTGAGCACGGCTTCAAGGTTCTTGAGCGCCTGTTCCGCCTGCGCGGCAACGCCTTCTGCAAGCTTGCCGGTGGCGGGATCGATGCCGAGCTGGCCGGAGGTAAACACAACGCCCTCCATTGCAACCGCATGGCTGTACGGGCCGAGTGCGGCGGGCGCGTTTGTTGCGCTAATAATTTCTTTCATTTTTAAACAAAACCCCTTTCCTGAAATTGGCTTTTAATGCAAAAGCATAAATTGTTTTGGTGCTATACTGTAATGCTATCATCTGCATGCGCGAGTGTCAAGGCAATATCGTGGTTCCAAAGGAGGAACGCGTCCTCCCCGGTGTCCGTGTAATATCCCTTGCGGCGGCCTTCCCGCAGGAAGCCGAGGCCCGCATAAAGCGCTTGCGCGCCAAGGTTGGTCTCGCGCACCTCAAGCGTCATCGTGGCTGCGCCGAACAGGCGCGCTGTGCGCATCATGCAGAGCATCAGCCGCCGGCCGAGCCCGCGCCTGCGGAACGCCGGGTCCACAGCGACGTTTGTGATGTGCGCTTCATCAAACAAAACCCACATGCCCGCGTATGCAATTACGCGGCCATCGCATTCGCCCACGAGGTAATGGGCAACGTCATTCTTCAGCTCTCCCGCAAGCGCGGCGCGGGACCAGGGCGTGCGGAAGCAAATGCGCTCAAGCTCCGCAACGCGCTCCACATCGGCTTTTTGCATCGGGCGGAACAGCACATGCTCCGATTGTTGCAGTTCATGCATACCATTCACTTCTTTTCTTTATAAAGCCGTTCCGCCTGCGTAGGACGCAGGTAAAGCGGCATGGCTTCCCGAACCGTTTCCCCTGCAGAGAATAGCCGCCATGCGGCGCGCGCCACGGGCAGGGCTGTCAAAAGGTTCCGCTGTGGAGCGGCGAAGCGCGCGTTGGGAACAGCGGAGAGGATCTCATCCCGATACGTTTCGGCGCCGTCGCCGACAAAGAGCGTCCCGCGCGGGAGCGTGGGGAGAAGTTCCGCCACAATGGCGGCGGCAGGCTGCATCAGGCAGGCTTGCTTGTCAAATAAGGCGGCATAGGCGTTGCCGTTGCGCGCGTCGAGCAGCGTGCAGACGGGGCCGGGCTCCTCGGAAATCCCCTCGCGCAATGCGGCGAGGGAGCTTACCGCAACAACAGGCGCGCCGCATGCGGCTGCCATCGCGTTCACAGCGCACACGCCGATGCGAACGCCCGTGAACGAACCCGGGCCGACATCCGCGGCAAATACGCCGATATCCCGGGGCGCAAGGCCGTTTTGATCGAGAAGGTCCGCCGCAAGCAGCAGGATCGTTTCCGAATGGGTCAGCCCTTCGTCCCGCGTTGCCTCGGCAAGCGGCGCGCCATCCTTGAGGAGCGCCGCGGAGGCCGCACGGCCGGAGGTGGAAAGCGCAAGCAGGATCATGCGGGAAAGCCCTCCAGTGTTTCAAGAATCGCTTCATAGCGCGCGCCGTATGCGGCAAGCGTGGCTGCGCGCGGCTCCATGCCGCTGCCCGCAAGATGCAGCTCAAGCCGTTCGCGCGGGAGCGCCTCCGGCACATTTTCACACCATTCCATTATGATTACGCCGGCGCGGGCCAGATAATCGTCAAAGCCGATGGCGTACAGCTCGTCCGCTGAGGCGAGGCGGTACGCATCGAAATGAAACAGAGGCAACGTTCCTTCGTGTTCCTGCACGATGGTGAACGTGGGGCTTGCCGCATCCGAAATGCCGAGCGCTGCGGCAAGCGCCCGGGTGAAGGTCGTTTTTCCCGCGCCGAGGCCGCCGAAGAGCGCGAGGAACGCCCCCGGGAAAAGGGTTCCCGCGATGCGCGCGCCAAGCGCTTCCACTCCGGGTTCAGTCAGGGATTCAAGCGTAAGCGTTTTCATACCTCAATCAAACATTCCCTCAGCAATGCATTCTTTGCGGAAATCGAGCAGCCTGTCTTCTGCGATGGCCTGCCGGATGTTTTCCATCAGCCGAAGCGAGAAGCGCAGGTTGTGCAGCGTGATGAGCTGCGCCGCAAGGATCTCCTTGCACTTTACGAGGTGGCGGATATAGGCGCGCGAGAAGCCGTTTTTGCAGGCGTAGCAATCGCAGCCTTCCTCAATGGGCGTGAAATCGTGCTCAAAGGAGGCGTTGCGCAGCATCCGCTTGCCCTGCCCGGTGAGGGCGAGGCCGTTTCGCGCGATGCGCGTTTGCAGAACGCAATCGAACATGTCTATCCCGCGGATTACGCCTTCCACAAGGCAGTCCGGGCTGCCCACGCCCATCAGGTAGCGCGGCTTTTCCTTGGGCATGAAGGGCATCATCTCTTCCAGCATCTCATACATCAGCGGCTTCGGTTCGCCCACGGAAAGACCGCCGATGCCATAGCCGATGAAATCCAGATCCGCAAGCGTTTTTGCGCTTTCAATGCGCATTTCGCGGAACATGCCGCCCTGCACGATGCCAAAGAGCGCCTGATCCTCCCGCGTGTGCGCGGCCTTGCAGCGGCGCGCCCAGCGGTGTGTGCGCTCCATCGCGGCGCGGGTGTAGGCTTCGTCGCTCGGGTAGGGGGCGCACTCGTCAAAGGCCATTGCAATGTCCGCGCCGAGCGCCTGTTCGATCTCCATCACGCTTTCCGGCGTGAAGAAATGCTTGCGCCCATCCAAAAGGGAACGGAATTCCACGCCGTCTTCACGGATTTTGTTGCTGCCGGCAAGGCTGAAAACCTGAAACCCGCCGCTGTCGGTCAAAATCGGCTTATCCCACCGCATGAAGGCATGCAGGCCACCCGCTTCGCGCACAAGCCTGTGGCCGGGGCGCTCGAACAGGTGATAGGTGTTGGCAAGGCAGATTTGCGCGCCGATTTCCGCAAGATCGCGCGGGAGCACGGCCTTCACGGTCGCCTGTGTGCCAACGGGCATATAGCACGGCGTTTCGATGACGCCATGGGGCGTATGAAGGCGCCCGAGCCTAGCGCCGGACTGTTTGCATTCGTGGATCAGTTCATACTTAAAATACTGCATCGGAACTCCTTGGCGTTATTGGAGGAACATTGCATCGCCGAACGAGAAGAAGCGATAACGCTCCCGCACGGCATGCTCGTACACGGAAAGTATTTCTTCACGCGAGCAAAGGGCGCTCACGAGCATCAAAAGCGTTGATTCCGGCAGATGGAAGTTTGTGATGAGCGCATCCACGGCTTTGAACCGGTAGCCGGGCGTGATGAAGATATCCGTCCACCCGCTTTTTGCGTGCACGATGCCCGCATCATCCGCTACGCTTTCGAGCGTGCGGCAGGAGGTGGTGCCCACGGCCACGATCCGCCCGCCCGCAGCGCGCGCCGCATTGATGGCCGCGGCGGAGCGCTCGGTTACTTCAAAATATTCCGAGTGCATGTGGTGCTCTTCCACGGTCTCTGCGGAAACCGGCCGGAAGGTGCCGAGGCCGACATGCAGCAGCACATCCGCAATCAGCACGCCCTTTGCGCGCAATGCGTCAAGCAACGCTTCGGTAAAATGAAGCCCGGCGGTGGGCGCGGCAGCGGAACCGTTTTCCCGCGCATAAACGGTCTGATAGCGCTCGCGCTCGGCGAGGCGTTCGGTGATGTACGGCGGCAGCGGCATTTCGCCCACACGGTCAAGGATTTCTTCAAACACGCCGTCATAATCGAGCCGGATTACACGGCCGCCCGCGTCCGTGGGTTCGCAGATGGTCGCGGAAAGCTCGTCGCTGATCGTATAGGTGAGGCCGGGCTTTGCGCGGCGGCCGGGGCGCACAAGACATTCCCAATGGTGCGCGTCGAGCCGCTTGAGCAACAGAAATTCCATCGTGCCGCCCGTTTCCGGGCGGTGGCCAAAGATGCGCGCCGGAATGACGCGCGTGGTATTGCGCACGAGCACATCGCCGGGGCGAAGGTGGCGAACAATGTCGGTAAACACTTCGTCCGAAATGGTGCGCGTGCCTCTGTCGTAAACCAAAAGGCGGGAGGCGCTGCGTTCTTTTGCGGGCGTTTGCGCGATCAACTCCGGTGGAAGATCATAATAAAAGTCGCTTGTTTTCAACGGCCGGCTCCTTTTTATAGCGCTGTGGGCTGCGGATACAGCCCAGCTGTCTGTTACCCGCCTATTATATTGTAAAAACGGTTCCTTTGCAACACGGAGGGAAGGTTGCGGCGCGGATTGATAATAATCTGTGAACTGGCCGAAATCCGCTTGACTATCCCGCGCAAAAAAGCTAGCATAAAAAGAAATACAAGTGCGAAATATGCCGCTTCGCGCCGGAGATGGATGCAGCGCGCGGCGTGTTTTGTATGGATCGGAATGTATAAATACAACGGGGATAGATCATGACGCGAAAGAAACCGCTTGCGGCCGCAGTGATTGCCGCATGCTTATTGATAACAGGAACAGGATGCACCATGCTTCCGGCAGGGAACCCTTCCATGGGGATCATTGACATTGTACCTACGCCTGCGCCGGAGCTTACCTCCACGCCGGAGCCCACGCCTGCACTGCAGACGCCGCCTGTGGCCACTGCAAGTCTGGAGCCGGCTGTTACGGATGCGCTTGCTGCTGCAACGCCGGACCCTAACGTTGGCCTGCCGCCGCAGGAAACGCCGGACCCGAGCAAACCGATGGTCGCGCTGACGTTTGATGACGGCCCGAGCAAAAAGACGGAACGCATTTTGGACGTGCTGGAACAGTATGGGGCGCACGCCACGTTTTTCGTGGTTGGCATCCAACTCGAAAAATTTCCGGAGATTGTGAAGCGCGCGAGCGACTTGGGCTGTGAGATCGGCAATCACACCTATAACCACAAGAACCTGACAAAGATTTCCCCGGATGAAATGCGGGAGCAGATCAACGGTGTGAACCGGCTCGTGTTGGAGGCCACCGGCAAGGAGCCCGCTTTGGTGCGGCCGCCCTATGGCGCCGGCATCAAGGATGAAACGGTGAAAGCCAATGTGGCGTATCCGCTGATTATGTGGACCATTGATACGCTTGATTGGAGCACGCGGGATACACAAAGCACGTTAGAGGCAATCCGCAAGGATGTGAAAGACGGAAGCATTGTGCTGATGCATGATCTTTACGACCCGACTGCCGCCGCCGTGGAAACGATTGTGCCGGAACTGATTGAGCAGGGCTACCAGCTTGTAACGGTCAGCGAGATGTTTGCGGCAAAGGGGATTGCGTTGGAACCGGGCAAGTATTACAGAAAAGCATTTGAGTGAGCACCGGGGCAAATTTAGATATTGCAAAATCCGTTTTGATGTTGTACAATATACTTCGTCGCACAGCGGGGATGTAGCCCAGCAGGTTAGAGCGCTTCGCTCACATCGAAGAGGTCGGGGGTTCGAGCCCCTCCATCCCCACCAAAGCATCAAACAGGCCAACGGGCCTGTTTTTGCTTTGCTATGATATTCAAAGGGGCTCGAAGGGCGGAAAAGCAAACGCGCCGGTGACGCGTTTGTCCGCCCCGGAAAATCGTGGCAAGCCTGCCGCGCGCGGCGCGGAGCGCAAGCAAGGCGGAACTGCGATGCCCGATTTTCGAGCCCCTCCATCCCCACTAAAATACGAAAACCGCCTAAGTCAGCCGGTTTTTTGCATGTTTTGATATGCTTTTCAATCGCGTTTCCGCTGCTTTCGGCCCATGAAAAGAGGCCGCTTACTGCATTTTTACTCCATCAGATTTTAATCAAGGGGGGGTTCAGACGCTTTTTCTTTGCTCAAATGTGTGTTCAAAGCATTCACTGCTGCCTGTTCTTTTTGCTCTGAAAGGTGGGTGTAAACGCGCAATGTGGTTTGAATATCACTGTGCCCCATGAAGCGCTACGCACTCTTTACATCAATGCCCGCATCATAAAGCATTGTGGCATAGGTGTGCCGTAGCATGTGCAGCGTTATCGCGTCAATGGCATGTACCGCAGGAATCCAAGTTGGCTTGCCGCTTACATCCTCCAGCGCCGAAATGTCGGTTGGAGATGCGTCTTTGAGGGAGAAGGAAAGTTTCCTTATCTTCCCGCTTTCCCTTGCGAGCGCATCCTGCTTTGCCTGCTTTTGTGCATCGTTCAGGAACCCTTCCGGCACCATATTTCAGGAATTCTCCGTCTAAGGGGTTAATTTTTGCGAATAAATCGTGTAGACTGATGGTAGAGATACGAACAGCTTCGGCAAACGTTTCATTTGAAGCACTTCCCGGGGCGAAGACCGTATCTTTTATTTTGCTTAAAGTCACCGCCACGTATAGGCTATGGTTATCCTGCCCGGAACGGTTTTCGATTCCATGATGATAATCGGGTTCTCAATCACGGATGGTACCTGCTTGATGATAGTAGCATCCGTCATGGAAGGATGTCCCTGCTTAATCTTTATAATCTTAGAAGCATCCCATACGATTTCTTTGTTTTGCACACCACATAGCGCAGTGTTTGTGAGGTTTTCCCCACAAAGAAGCGCGTATTTTCATTCTTGCCATCCCACGCATCATATTCCTGTTCAAACCGTGGGTTAATAATGTAGATTGCATCCAATATAAAAAACACTACTGAATTAAATGGCATCATTTATTTGGCAGGCTGTGTCGCTTTTTATAACATCATACCGAAAAAAGGTATGTTTGGTACAAAAAATTATTATTTTTGTATTGACAGATACATTTATTTGGGGTACTATTGACACAACACAGATCAATCATACCCAAAACACTAGAGCACAAAACGGACAAATTAAAAAGCGGAGGTATAGCATGAAACTGATGAAGATTGGCGCACTTGTGATGGCAGTACTTATGGCGCTAGCCTTTGCAGCAGGCTGCACTGGCGGCGTTGCAACAGAAACACCCCAACAGCCTTCCAATCCAACGGACAATCAGCCCCCTCAGGCCACAGCCGGGCAGGGTGAGCAGCCCCCTGCCATACAGGACGACACAATTGTTTACGCCCTGTGGAATTCTCCCTCTGGCGTACTCAACCCCTTGCTGGTGGATGACGAATACGACGGCGCCATCCTTAAATTCACGTTTGATACATTGCTTAGATATGATAAAGAACTGAATCTGGTGCCCAACATGGCTGAAAGCTATGAAATGAGTGAAGACCAACTGACATTGGTATTCAAACTCCGACAAAATATCAAATGGCATGACGGCCAACCTGTAACTGCATCGGACGTAGCATTTACCTTCAACTCCATGGCAGATCCCAACTATACCGGCCCTCGGTATGGCGATGTAGAAGGCCTTAAAGGTGCGACTGCTTACCATAATGGAGAAGCTGACCACATCGAGGGCATCACAATTGTTGACGATTACACTATTAAATTTGAATTTGAGCGGCCCTACGCTCCGGGACTTAGCAAAATTGGCGCAGACCGTGCCATCATTCCGGAGCATATTTGGGGAGAAGTACCTATTGGCGAATGGGCCAACCAAACAGAATTGATGAATAAACCTGTTGGATGTGGTCCCTACGTGCTGAACTCCTTTGTCCCTGGCCAGTATGTGGAGCTTCACGCGTTTAAAGACTACTATGACGGCGCAGCAAAAACACAGAAAATAATTTTTAAAGTGTCCAATCAGGATACTGTGATTGCAGAGTTGACCAGCGGCGAAATTGATATCGCAGATATCTCTTCGCTAAAATCTCAAGATATCCAAACTCTGAAAGACAATGGAATTAACATCGTTAGCTATACTGGCGTAACCAGTCAGTATATGGGATTTAATCTGCGGGAAGAAATTTTTCAGGATAAGCGGGTTCGTCAGGCCATCACCTATGCTATTGACCGCAAGCTGATGGTAGAAAAGCTGTTGGAAGGCCGTGCAACAATCATTGATGCACCATTACTTCCTACATCCTGGGCTTATCCGGAAGCGGGCGTGCTTAACGATTACGCGGTTGATCTTGAAAAGGCCAAGGCGTTGTTGGCTGAAGCTGGGTGGGAAGACCGCAACGGCGATGGGATTGTAGAAAATGCTGCGGGTGAGCCTTTTAAAGTCACTTTGAAATATCCTATCGGCAATAAAATCCGTGAGCAAAGCGCCCCTATCATACAAGCGAACCTCAAGCAGATCGGTATTGATGTAAAGCTTGAGATTATGGAATTCGCGGCATTGCTGGATCAGGTGATGGCTAACCATGAATTTGATATGTATTTGATGGGCAGCAGTTTGGATACCGATCCCGACCCCAAGCCGATTTGGCACTCTGATGCCGCATCTGACGAAAAGGGAAATTCTGGTTGGAACATTGTGGGATTCCGCAATGCTGAGGCAGATAAGATTATGGAGGACGCCCTCAAGACCATCAACGTTGAAGAACGCAAGGCGCTTTATAAAGAATTCTGCATCCTTGTCAATGAGGAAGCCGCCGAAGTGTTGCTCTATGCGCCGGAGGTCATTAAGGCTTATAGCTCCAAACTGCACAACTATGATCCTTCTACCTTTAACGATTACTATCAGATGACCGAATGGTATATCGATCAATAAAACTCCCTGTGGCCTACAAGGAAGCGCAGGTAGCCCCTGCGCTTCCTCCAATCAAAAACGGAGGCAGAATATGACCAGATATCTGATCCGACGCCTGGCACAATCCATTTTGATTCTGTTTTGCGTAACGGTGATCGTTTTTCTCTTTATCAATCTCGCACCGGGCGACCCTTATACCCAAAGGCTCGACCCGTCCGTTTCTGCAGAAGTGCGGGAGGAAATGCTGCAAAAAATGGGCTATTATGATCCTGTCCCTATCAAATATTTTAAATGGATCCGGGATGTATTCCGAGGAGATTTCGGGTATTCCATCAAATATAAGAAGCCGGTCTGGGATGTGATCTGCGAGCGGCTGCCCAACACGGTACTTATGGGGGCAGGTGCACTCATTCTCAGCACAGCCATCGCCATCCCAGCAGGAAAAACCTCCGCAACGAAACGAAACTCTGTTTTCGATTATATGGGAACGGTACTTTCCTTCATCGGTATCTCCATTCCTGCGTTCTTCTTCGGTTTGCTGCTAATCAAGTGGCTTTCTTTCGATTTGAAGATATTTCCCATTTCAGGTATGGTCACAGTTGGGGCCGGATATCAAGGCTGGGATTTTATAAAAGATGTAGCTTGGCATCTTGTGTTGCCTACCGTGGTTCTTGCACTGCTGCAAACCGCTACGTTGATGCGTTATACCCGCTCCAGCATGCTGGAGGTATTCGATCACGATTATATCCGCACAGCCCGGGCAAAAGGCTTGAGCGAAGCGGTGGTGGTAAACAAACATGCGTTCAAAAATGCATTAATCCCTATCATCACTGTGCTTTCCATGCAAATTCCCACCATTTTTTCGGGTGCGGTGCTTACAGAAACCATTTTTGTCTGGCCAGGTATCGGCAGATTAAGCTATACGGCCATCTTGGATCGGGATTATCCCTTGATCATGGCGTTGCTGCTGATGACTACGGTGATTATTCTTCTGTCGAATCTGATTGCGGATTTGCTTTATGCCGTGATCGATCCACGGATCCGCTATGAATAAGAAAGGAGGAGCCAACAATGAAAAAAGACACGGATAATGGCACGGTATCCCTAGGCTCCATTGCCTGGCGGCGGTTCCGCAAAAATAAGTTGGCCATGTTTGGTGTGGTGGTGATTGCGCTTTTGATTCTTATGTCGGTCTGCGCACCAGTGCTGACCACTTACGGTCGGGATGATATTGACCTTTATAACATTGAGGCAGCACCTAATTCCGACCATCTTTTGGGAACAGATGAATTGGGGAGAGATGTGCTCACAAGGCTTCTCTATGGCGGTAGAGTTTCACTTACGGTGGGGTTGCTTGCAAGCGTATTTGAGATTATCATTGGCGTAAGCGTTGGGGCAATTGCCGGGTTTTACGGCGGTAAGGTAGATAGCCTGATTATGCGTATCACCGATGTGATTATGTGCTTCCCTTTTTTCGTGGTAGCAATCGCACTTGCGGCTATGATTGGACCTAGCATGATGAACTTGATTTTTATCATCGCCATATTGGAATGGACCAAAATCGCCCGAATTGTCCGGGCAGAGGTACTCAGCATCAAGGAACGCGATTTCATCCAGGCAGCCCGTTCCATGGGCCTTAGTAAAATGGAGATTATTATCAAGCATGTTTTGCCAAATACCTTTGCTTCCATTATGGTGTTTGCAACCCTTGCCATCGCCAACGGCATTCTTACCGAAGCAGCCTTGAGTTTCTTGGGTTTGGGCGTGCGGCCTCCTCAACCTAGTTGGGGCAATATGCTCTCCGCCGCCCAAAGTATGCGGGTGTTGCAATATGAGTGGTGGATGTGGATTCCCCAAGGCTTTTTGGTGTTTATCACGGTAATCTCAATCAACTTTCTGGGAGACGGCCTACGGGATGCGCTGGATCCCAAGCTGAAGATCTGAGGTGGTGAAAAGATGAGCAATATATTGCTGGAAACAAAAGATCTTCGGGTATGTTTCAAATCCGATGCCAGCGTGGTTCGGGCAGCGGATGGCGTAAGCTTTCAGGTAGAACGGGGTAAGGTGCTGGGTATCGTGGGAGAGTCCGGCAGCGGGAAAAGTGTAACCTCACTTTCCGTAATGCGGCTAATCCCCAAGCCGAACGGCTATATAGAGGGAGGGCAAATCCTTTTCCATGGGGAAGATTTGCTGAGGAAAAGCGAAAAAGAGATGCGCAGGATCAGAGGGAACAAAATCGCTATGATCTTTCAGGAGCCTATGTCTTCGCTGAATCCGGTGTTTAAAATCGGGGAGCAGCTTGGAGAGGCTTTAAAGCTCCATCAAGGCATTTCAGGCAAAGAAAATCGCCGAAGGTGCATGGAAATGCTGGAGCTTGTACGTATTGCTGACCCTAAAAAAATGTTGGATCGCTATCCGCATGAATTATCAGGCGGCATGCGGCAACGAGTCATGATTGCTATGGCGATTCTCTGCGATCCGGAACTAATGATTGCAGATGAACCTACCACGGCTTTGGATGTGACCATTCAGGCACAAATTCTACAGCTTCTCAGAGATTTGCAGAAAAAGCGTGAGATGTCTATTATGTTTATTACGCACGATTTGGGTGTGATTGCTGAGATTGCAGACAGGGTTGCCGTGATGTATGCTGGCCGCATCGTGGAAGAAGCCGAAGTCTCCACGTTGCTACGATCGCCCCTGCATCCCTATACACGAGGCTTGATTGATGCTATCCCAGAAAACTATGATCCAAAGTTTGGCTTTCGTTCTATTCCGGGCATGCAGCCCAGTGCGCAAAATATGCCTCAGGGGTGTAGCTTTGCACCTAGGTGTGCTTATGCCTGTTCAGAATGTGGGCGAGCTGTTCCGGAATTAGTGGAGATTCAGCCGGGTCATACTGTGCGCTGCATACTCGGCGGGAAAGGAGGCATGTAACATGCAGGATACTTTGCTTCAAGTTAGGAATTTGAAAAAGTATTTCCCCGTTAAGAAGGAAGGATATTTTCAACCACAGAAATATGTAAAAGCGGTTGATGATGTTTCGTTTGACATTCACCGCGGCGAGATTGTTGGGCTTGTAGGAGAAAGCGGAAGCGGAAAAACAACAGTTGGAAAAACCATTCTGAACTTGATCGAGGCCACTGGTGGCTCTGTACGTTTTGAGGACAGAGTTCTGTTTGATGTGGAAGCGGGTAAGAAGATGAAGCGCGATGAACTGGAGCTTCTCCGCCAAAGTATGCAAATGGTTTTTCAGGATCCTTACGCATCACTGGATCCGCGCATGAATGTGGAAAGGATTATCACAGAGGGGATAGTAAAGTTTAGAACCTGCCCCAAAGCCGATATCCATAAAAAGGCCGTAGAGCTTATGGCGGAATGCGGATTGGATGCAGCCTGCTTGCAAAAGTATCCGCACCAATTCAGCGGAGGCCAGCGGCAGCGCATTGGCATTGCCCGGGCCATATCTTTGGAGCCCAAGCTTATCATCTGCGATGAGCCCACTGCTGCGCTGGATGTTTCTATCCAATCTCAGGTTCTGAACCTAATGTTGGAACTGAGGGAGAAGCATTCCATGTCGTATTTGTTTATTTCTCACAATCTTGGCATTGTGCAGCATTTTTGCAACCGTGTATGTGTAATGTATCTTGGGTCTATTGTGGAAATTGCGGATGCGTCCCAGCTGTTCACAAACTGCGCTCATCCCTACACCGCCGCTTTGCTGGAGGCAACCCCGTCCGTAAAAGAGCCAAAAACACAGGGCAGAATTTTACTCACCGGAGAGATTCCAAGCCCCGCCTCACCTCCGACAGGTTGCAAATTTCATCCCCGTTGCAGCAAGGCTATGGATCTTTGTGCCAAGGAAACACCTGCGCTGAAGGATATCGGCGGCGGTCATTTGACGGCCTGCCATCTTTGCTGTTGAATTTTGTCTATCCGAAGGGAGAACCATTCATGAAGTTGATTGAAACCATAGCCTCCAATATGGACGAATATACAAAAACGGAGAAAAAAATCGCAACATATATTATCAACAATGTACTTGAGTTTACTCTGTCCACCATTGGAAGTGTAGCGGATGAGCTTGAGGTATCTAAAACTTCTCTGATCCGCTTTGCCAAGCGCATGGGGTTCGACGGTTACATAGAATTCCGTAAGAAGTTGCAGGAGGAGGAAGTGATGCGTTTCACTCCTGCGGAGCGGTTCCGTAGACTTGTGGATAACAAATATCTATCCAATGCTGAAAAAATGGAGTACAAAGAGATCGACAGTATTCGCCAGTGCTTTGCAAACATTAGCGGCGCTTCCTTCGACCGTTTACTTCGTTCTATTACAAGCGCCAAACAGGTATATACCGCGGGTTTTGATGTGGCATCCTTTTTGGCAGAAATCCTTAGCTATCGGATGAAAACCTTTGGTTTCCCCTTTGAGTATTTGGATGCATCCCGTTCGGCTTTCCCGCAGCGGCTGATGTTTGCTACACCGGAGGATTTGCTGATTGTATTCGATTTTCCCGATTACAGCGATTACTGCTTGGATGCAATCCTTTATGCCAAAGAAAAAGGAATGACTGTGGCCCTTATAACAGATTATGTGACCTGCCCTCTGGCAAAATACACAGATCTGTCGTTTTACTGTGATTCTCAAACCGACATTTTTAAAAACTCCTTGATGGCGCCGCTGTTTTTCATCAATTTGCTTATGTCTGCAGCGGTTTATCAAAACAATGAAAAAATGATAGAATTTTTAAAAAGAAGAGAGGAAACCAAAAAATTTGAACAAAGTAAAAAGCATAACTGAGAGTGGAATGCGGCCACCGGTTACTGATGCGCATCTTGATCTGGCTTTTGATTTAGAAAAGCAGCGTGCTTATGGGAAACGCGCGGTGCTCAATAGGGACTATCTTCCCTTTTTTCAGGCGGGTGGGCTGACTCTGGTAGTCTCTTCGATTTTTGTTGAGAATCTTTTTGTGCCGGAAATGGCGCTTCGTATGGCTCTCCGCCAGATTGCAGCACTCAAAGCGGATATTGCGGATTGCGCGGATCACTTCTCCTTCTGCGTAACGCACAGAGATGTGGAGGAAGCCAACAGACAGGGCAAAATTGCGGTTATGCTCAGTTTTGAGGACTGTATTCCTTTATATCAGGATTTATCCATTCTTCCGCTGTTTTATGAACTTGGGGTGAGATTTATGGGGTTATCCTGGAGCCGCCGAAATTTCGCCTGCGATGGGTCAAGCCTTGGCCCCAAGGAATGGGGAACCCCTGGAGGATTGACGGGGTTTGGCATCGCTCTTGTGCGCCGCTGTAGGGAATTGGGAATGTTATTGGATGTGAGCCATTTGAGCCCCGCCGGGTTTGCTGATGTGCTCCGCTATACAGATGGGCCGCTGATCGCTTCTCATAGCAATGCACGCGCTATTGTGGACACGGAGCGGAATCTTTCCGATGACCAGATCCGGTTGATTGCGGAGCGAAAGGGGTTCATAGGGGTAAACGCCATGAATTTCATTACCAGCCCCGAAGGCATGCCGGAAAACGCAGCTGCTTTGGCCAAGCATGTTGCCCATATTGCTTCCATAGGTGGAGTAGAATGCGTTGGCTTTGGATTTGACCTCAATGATCAAATATTGAAATATATCCCTCAGGATGAGTTGGATATTGTTCCACGCAAATGCGGGGACGTACTGCACACCCATGCTGAACTCCCGCTGCTGATTGAGGAATTGGATCGAGCGGGCTTTAACGAAAAGGAACAATCCCTAATTGCTGGGGAAAATTACATGCGGTTACTACGCGAAAATTTGGATTAGTCAGGAGTAGTTTATTGATATGAAAGCAATTATACATGGCATGATACACACTATGACCGGGACTGAATATGCGGACGGTGTTGTTTTGATGGACAATGGCAAAATCATTGAAATCGGTTTAGACATTCCCATTCCGCAGGGGACTCAAATCATAGATGCCCAAGGCCGTTTGGTGTTGCCTGGATTTGTTGATGCACACAGCCATATCGGCATGTGGGAAGAATGCATTGGCTTTGAAGGGGCTGATGGTAACGAGCTCACTGACCCAGTGACACCCCAACTCCGAGCTATTGACGGGATATTCCCTCTTGATCCCCCCTTTCAACAGGCCTGTCAGGCCGGTGTCACCTCCGTTGTAACCGGACCTGGCAGCACCAATGTGATAGGCGGACAGTTTCTAGCTATGAAAACTGCCGGCCGTTGCGTGGATGATATGGTGATCAAAAACCCTGTAGCTATGAAATGTGCCTTGGGGGAAAACCCCAAAAAATATTATAGCCAGAAGGGGATGGCTCCTATTACCCGTATGGGGATTGCCGGCATCCTGAGGGATGCATTGGCGGAGACCAGAGATTATATGTGGCGAAAGGAAGCTGCCGGAGACGACCTTCTGAAATGCCCAGCATATAACTCAAAATATGAGGCACTCATTCCTGTGGTGCGGGGGGAGCTGCCTATAAAAGTACACGCGCACCGCAGCGATGATATTTTTACCGCGATCCGTATCGCCAAGGAATTTGGGCTTAAAATGACATTGGACCATTGCACGGACGGCCATCTGATCGTAGCGGAACTCCAAAATGCTGGCTATCATGCTATCATTGGCCCAAGCTTTGGTTTTAAAACCAAATTGGAGTTACGCAACAAAACATTTGAAACTGCAGCGATTCTTTGCCATAGTGGGATCAAAGTGGCGATCATGACAGATCATCCTGTGTTTTCCGAATCCGATTTGCCCATGTTTGCTGGGCTGGCAATGAAGGCAGGCATGACAAGAGAAGAGGCCCTTCGCGCTATCAGCATCAATGCGGCAGAAATTGTTGGGATAGATGATCGTGTAGGCAGTTTGGAACAGGGCAAGGATGCAGATATAGTAATATGGGATACCGATCCGCTGGAACTGGATTTCAGAACCTACTGTACCATAATTAATGGGGAGATCGTATATCAAATGAAATAAGCGAAAGATACTGAAAACCCCCGAAGCCTCTATCGACCGGCAAGGGGACATACGGGTTTTAAGGACAGACATTTCCCGTAGCATCGTTGCCGCTGCTTGCGGCGCTCCGCATTCCGCGCCAAACAATGACGGAACGGTCGGGCTGTGGAATCCGTTTTGCTTATCCGTCCGAAGCGGGCGAAGGAACAATGGTGCGAATCCATTTGCCGCTTTTTACGAACAGATATCCGGCGATACATTTGACGATCTCCAACGCGGTACAAATGAAAAACATCGGCACAATATGGATGCTTGTGAAGCGGGAAAGCACAAACGCAACGGGGATGCATATGCACCAGACATAGCCGCTGTCAAACAGCATGGTGATCTTGGTTTGGCCGCCGGAACGCAGCGTGAAATAGCACGCATGGGAAAAGGCATGGAACGGCATGCTGCATGCGCTGATGACAAGGAAGGAAGCTGCAAGCGCTTTTACTTCAGCCGTGGTGTTGTATAGTTCAGGGATCAGGCCGGAGGCGGCGGCAAGCAGCCCGCCGAGCATGAAGCAGGTCATAACGCTGAAGGCGATCATCTTCCTGTCGGTATCGCGCGCTTCCTCCGCTTTGCCCGCGCCAAGCAGGTTGCCCACCACGATGCCGATGGAGGAACCGAGCGACATAAACACCACGTTGAACAACTGGGACACCGTGCTGCAAATGTTCACGGCGGCAATCGCGGCAAGGCCGCGCATGGAATAGCATTGGTTCAGGAGCGACATGCCCATGGACCAAAGCGCCTCGTTAAGCAGCAGCGGCATGCCTTTTTGCACAATATGAACAGTGAGTGCGCGCGGCACGCGCAGTGAGCGGTATGCACCCAGGAAGAAGGGGGTGCGCTCCGGATGTGCATGGGACCAAAAGACGATGAGCGCAAGTTCTACAAAGCGGGAAATCACCGTTGCGATGGCAGCACCGGAAGCGCCCAGCGCCGGAAGGCCGAACTTGCCGAAGATAAGCAGGTAATTCAACACAAGGTTTGTTACAACCGCGGCGATGCTTGCGACCATCGGACGAACGGTTTCGCCCGTTTCGCGCAGCGTTGAGGCATATGCCTGAGAAAGGGCATACGGCACGAGGCCCCACAGCATCACCCGGGTATAATCTAGGCCATAGGCGAGCGTCAGCGCCAAGTCGCCCTCCGCGCTTCCTTCATGCAGGAACAGGCTGATAAGCGGTTCGCTCCAGAAGCCGAGCGCAAAAAGGCACACGGTGCAAACGATGATACAGACGATCAGCTTAAACCGAAATACGTTGCGGATGCCGTCCACATCCCGCTTCCCGGCAAATTGTGCGCCGAAAATGCCTGCTCCCGACAGGCCCCCAAAGATGCACAGATTGAAAATAAAGATGAGTTGGTTGGCGATGGCCACCCCCGACATCTGTTCCGTACCAAGGCGGCCGACCATCAGGTTATCAAGCACGCCGACAAATTGCGTGATGCCGTTTTGAATCATAACCGGCACAGCGATTGCAAGCACAGCGCGGTAAAAGCTTTTTGTTCCAATCAGGGAGCGTAATTTCATGATATACTTCCGTTCATAAATTATAGTAACTTAATAAAATATATTACCATAAACCGAACCCAAATGCATCTGCGGTTTTCAAAGAGCATCTTGCCAAGATGCATCATTTGCATTATAATAAACAATGCAAAATATAAGGTGCCGCACCGGCGGCCAAGGAGGGCATATGCTTGCATTTGAAAACTTTTCCAAAACCTATCCCGGTGGGAAACGGGCAGTAGACAGGCTTTCCCTCAGCGTTGATGCGGGGGACATTTACGGTTTTATCGGCCACAACGGCGCGGGAAAGACGACCGCTATCCGCGCGGCAGTCGGCGCATTGGGCTTTGAGGAAGGGGAAATCCGCATCGGCGGCATGTCTGTGCGGGAAGAGCCGGTTGCCTGCAAAGCAATTACAGCCTACATCCCGGACAATCCGGAGCTGTACGATTATCTGACGGGCATGCAATACATCAATTTCATTGCGGACGTGTTCGGCGTTGCGGAGGCTGAGCGGCAGCAGCGTATTGCGCGCTATGCCGCGGCATTTGAGATGGAGGAAAGCCTGGGCGGGCTGATCGGCTCGTATTCCCACGGCATGAAGCAGAAAACGGCGCTCATTGCGGCGCTTGTGCATGCGCCGAAGCTGCTGATTTTGGATGAACCTTTTGTGGGCCTTGATCCGAAGGCTTCGCATACGCTTAAGGGCATGATGCGGGAACTTTGCGATGCGGGCGCGGCAATTTTCTTCTCTACGCATGTGCTGGAGGTGGCGGAAAAGCTCTGCAATAAAATTGCGATCATCAAAAACGGCCGCCTTGTGGCAGCGGGTGAAACGGGAACCGTCAAGGGCGATCATTCCCTTGAGGATGTGTTTATGGAGTTGATCGACGCATGAAAAAGCTTTTGTACCTTCTCCGGGTAGATGCGCTCGGCGTGTTGGGCGTGAACCGTCTGCGCCACGGCAGCGATCCCGCTCAAAAGCGCAAGGCTGTGGGCGGACTCGTGTTGGCTGCTTTTGTGGCTGTGTGCCTTGGAGGGACAGCGTTCCTGTATTTTTATATGATGGCGGGCGCGTTTGCAGCGCTGGGTGTGCCCGAACTGATCCTTGGCATCGCTGCCGTCGCCGGCGCGCTGGTGACGGTTATAACGAGCTTTGTGAGCGCTCCGAATGTGCTCTTTACCTTCCGGGATTTTGATCAGGTGTTTTCGCTGCCCATTCCGGTGCGGACGATCGCGCTCAGCAGGCTGCTGAAACTCATGCTGCGCAACCTGCTATTCCAGGGCGCGGTGCTCGTGCCGGCGGCGGTTGCATATGGCCTGCATGCGGATGTGGGGGCTGCTTTTGTGCTGCGCTGCATTCTGCTGGCGTTGCTCTCTCCGCTTTTGCCCATCACCATCGCCGCCGCGCTGGGGACGCTCGTGGCCAAGATCGGGTCGGCGTTCCGCCGCACGAACGGCGTGCGCATTGCGCTGTCCCTTGCGCTGGTGCTTGCGGCGATGGCGCTTTCCTTCAACATGCAGCCCATCATCGAAGGGTTTGAAGACATTGGCGTGCAGCTTGCGGAAAGCCTTTATAAGGCGTACCCGCTGGCACGCTGGTTTGCGGAGGCGGCTTTGGGCGATGGAAGCACGTTTGTGCTGTTCACCTTGGCGAGCATCCTGCCGTTCGCGCTGTTTGCGTGGCTTGCAGCACGCTATATGCGCCCGCTGCATGCGGTTCTGACGGCAGGCACAACACAAAAACGCGAAGCGGGGGCGGTTCGCGTTGCATCCATGCGCCATGCGCTGTTCCTGCGGGAGGTGCGGCGGTACCTGGCCTCAACGATCTATGTTACAAACACGGCAGTAGGGCCGCTGCTGTTGCTTGCCGCGGGCGTGGCGCTCCTGTTTGTGGATTTGGGAAGCATTACGCAGGAAATGGGTGTTCCCATCCCGGCACTCGCCCCTATGGTGCCGTATCTTGCAGCGTGGATGCTTGGCATGAGCACGACGACGGCATCCTCCATCTCGCTCGAAGGGAAGGGGATTGACCAACTCAAAGTGCTGCCCGTTTCCGCAACGTCCGTTTTCCGCGCAAAGCTCTCCCTGCACCTTGCCCTTACGCTGCCTGCGCAGGCGGTCGCGGCCACGCTGTTTACCGTAGCGCTCCGGCCGGCCTTCTCCGAAGCTGTGCTGCTCTATGCTCTACCTGCCGCATTTGCTGTGTTTGCGGGCCTTGCGGGGCTTTGGCTTAACCTTCTGCACCCGAAGTTTGACTGGAAGAGCGAAACGGAGGTCGTGAAACAGGGGCTGCCCATGTTTGTTACTGTGTTTGGCTCCATGCTGTTTGCGGGCGTACCGCTCGTGCTTACGCTGACGGGTGCGGTGGACGCGGCCCTTGTGGCATATCTGTTCCTCGCGCTTTGCATCGCAGGCTCGCTTCTGCTTTGGAGAAGCCTTTGCGGCAAAGGCGCGCGCCGCTTCGCCGCGCTGTAGCAATTCAGCGTCCGGCTGCCTGCTGCGGAACCTCAAAATAACGGCGGAAGGGGAGCGCGTCCGCGAATTCCCAGCGCGCTTCCATCCGCTTTCCGAGCAGGCCAATCAACGCGCCGTTGCAGAGCGCGCAAAGGATCGTTCCCCATTTCACGCCTTCAAATTTCCAAAGGCCGAAGAACACAAAGGAGAGCACAACGCCAAGCAGACAGCTCACGCAATCGTACAGGGTTTTGAATTTGTGGATGTCGATGCAAAACCGCGCGGAAACTTCTTTCACGAAAAGTTCGTAGGCCTCCGGCGCAAGATAGGTATGGAACATAAGCGCTACGCCGAGGGAGCAGAGCAGTGCGCCGGCAACAAAGAAGCCGATGCGCCAAGGAATCGTTGCCGGCGAGAACAGGCCCACAAGCGCCATGCAGCCATCCAGCGCGAAGCCGTAAAGCACGGCCGTGAAAAACGAGAACAGGTAAGAAAGGCGGAAGCGCCGGAGCAGGGCGGCCATAAGGAGAAGGACGATGGCCTGCAGCGTGTATTCCATCATGCCGAACGTCACGAATTCCCAAGTTGCGGAAAGCTTCAAATAAAGTACGTAGGCGGGCGCTACCACCATGGACATGCCGAAATCCGCCCGTTCCATAAAGGCGGTGCCAAGCGCGATGGCAAGGATGCCGAAGAGATAGGCGAGTTCCGTGTAAAACAGCCGTTTTTTCATCAAAATAGAACGCTCCCGAAGCAGAAAGATAGCTTTTCCCGTTTGATGCTGAAACAGGAAAAGCTGTTTTTAATCAGTATAACATGAATTTCATAAAAGAGGAAAAGGGAATCTTGAAAGCATGCTGCGAACGCTTGCGCTGCGATGGAAAAAAACGTATACTGTATTTCGTATTTGATGCTGCTGCATTTGCAAATTTACTATCATTTTAAGGGAGCGAAAAACCGATGGACTACGCAAAGGAATCCCTGCGCCTGCATGAGGAATGGGGCGGCAAAATCGAGGTGATCGCCACCGTGCCGGTCGAGACCAAGGAAGACCTTTCTCTGGCCTATACGCCCGGTGTGGCGCAGCCTTGCCTTGAAATTCAAAAGGATGTGAACAAAAGCTACGAACTGACCCGCAGGCACAATATGTGCCTCGTGGTGACGGACGGCACGGCGGTGCTGGGCCTTGGCGACATCGGCCCTGAAGCCGGCATGCCCGTAATGGAGGGCAAATGCGTGCTCTTCAAGGCGTTTGGGGATGTGGATGCGTTCCCGCTTTGCGTTAAGAGCAAGGATGTGGATGAGATCGTGAACACGATTTACATGATCTCCGGCTCCTTTGGGGGCGTGAATCTGGAGGATATCGCAGCGCCCCGTTGCTTTGAGATTGAGCGCAAGCTGAAGGAAAAGTGCGACATCCCGATTTTCCATGACGACCAGCACGGCACGGCTGTCATCACGTTGGCGGGGCTTGTGAACGCGCTGCGCCTTGTGGGAAAAAAGAAAGAAGAAGTGAAGATCGTAGTGAACGGCGCGGGCGCGGCGGCGATCTCCATCACCCGGCTGCTGCTGGACGATGGCTTTAAAAACATCACCCTGTGCGACCGGAAGGGCGCGATCTATGAAGGCCGTGCAGAAGGCATGAACCCGTTTAAAGAAGAAATGGCACGCGTCACAAACCGCGCAAAGCAGAAAGGCACGCTCGCGGATGTGCTTTGCGGTGCGGACGTGTTCATCGGCGTGAGCGCGCCGGGCGCCGTCACAACGGAAATGGTAAAAACCATGGCGAGGGATGCGGTCCTGTTTGCCTGTGCGAACCCCACGCCGGAAATTTTCCCGGAGGAAGCAAAGGCGGGCGGCGCGCGCGTGATTGCCACCGGGCGGAGCGATTTCCCGAACCAGGTGAACAACGTGCTTGCGTTCCCCGGCATCTTCCGCGGCACGTTTGATGTGCGGGCAAGCGACATCAACGATGAGATGAAGCGCGCGGCAGCCTATGCCATTGCGGGGCTGATTGGCGAGGATGAACTGAACGAGGAGTACATTCTGCCTGCGGCGTTTGACCCGCGCGTGGGCAAGGCTGTGGCGGAGGCTGTGGCGGAAGCTGCGCGCAGGAGCGGCGTTGCGCGCATCTAAAACGGATTGTGAAAGCAGGGTTCCCCTTCCCGTTTCGGGAAGGGGAATTTATGTTTTTGCGGCAAAACGGCCGCTTGCCATGTTTTTGCCGCAATCCGTTCTGCTTTTGATGGATTTCCATCACAAATCCCCCAAAAAATGTGGATAGAATAGCACATGTAAAAACCAGGTTAAATCCTGCAAGGAGGGGTGCCTATGGCCGAAAATTTTCGGCATGAGCTCAAGTTTACCATCAATGCGGGCGACGTCCTGACGCTCTGTTCCCGCCTCAGCGCATGCATGGCGCGGGACTGCCACAACGGCGGCACGTATGCGATCCGCAGCCTGTATTTCGACAACCTGTATGATAAGGCGCTCAATGAAAAGCTCGACGGCGTGGATGGCCGCGAAAAATTCCGCATCCGATGCTACAATGGGGAGGATGCGCTGATCCGTATGGAAAAGAAGATGAAACAAAACGGGCTTTGCAGAAAGCTTCAGGCAGAGCTTTCCCGCGCGGAGGCGGAACGGATCCTCGCCGGGGATACGGCATGGATGCGGGATGCGGCGGAGCGCCCGCTTTTGCAGGAGTTTTACTGCAAGCAGCGCAGCGAGCTGCTCCGCCCGAAAACGCTCGTGGATTATCAACGGCGAGCCTTTGTTGAACCGCTTGGCAATGTGCGCGTCACGCTTGATACGGGCATCCGAAGCGGCGTTTACAACCGGGATTTCTTCGATCCGGCGGCGCCGACGCTTGCTGTGAGCCCGCTTTGCGTGCTGGAAGTCAAGTACGATGCGTTCCTGCCCGCGCATGTGGCGGGGGCGGTTCAGCTTTCCGGGCGCATGGCAGGGGCGTTTTCCAAATACGCAGCATGCCGTATCTACGGCTGACGGTACAAAACAAACAGGAAAGGAATGAGACCATGACCTTCAACGACATCTTCAAATCCAGCTTTTTGGAGGAAATCGCTTCCTTCAGCATCCTCGATATGGTAATTGCGCTTGCGCTTGCATTTGCGATGGGACTGTTCATCAATTTTATTTATCGAAAAACTTTCCGCGGCGTAATGTTCAGCAAAACCTTTGGCGTGGCGCTTATGGCGCTCACGATGATTACAACGCTTGTGATCCTCGCCGTTACGAGCAACGTTGTGCTTTCCCTTGGCATGGTGGGCGCGCTGTCCATCGTGCGCTTCCGCACGGCAATCAAGGAACCGCTCGACATCGCGTTTCTTTTTTGGAGCATTGCGGTGGGCATCGTGCTTGGCGCGGGGCTGATCCCGCTTGCCGTATTCGGTTCCATTGTGATAGGCGGTATGCTGCTGCTTTTTGCAAAGCGCAGGGGGGCGGATGCGCCGTATCTTCTTGTGCTGCGCTGCCGGAATGAGGCGGCCGAGCAGGCTGCCGCCGCAGCTTTGGCGGGGCAGGTAAAACGCAGCGCGGTGAAATCCAAAACCGTAACGGACGCGGGCATTGAGCTTACGCTTGAAGTCGCCCTGAGCAGCGCGGCAACTTCGTTCGTGAATGCGCTCAATTCCATTGAAGGCGTTGAAAGCGCTTCGCTTGTCAGCTATAACGGGGATTACACTGCATGAAATCATCAAAGGCATTCAATGCAGCGGTTGCGGCGGCGCTTGTAGCCGCCGTGGCGCTCACCGCGTGCCTGATGGCGTTTCCGCAGCTGCTCGGCGGCCAAAGCAGCGCCGTCGCGGAAGCGTATGAAGAAAAGGTATTTGGCACGGGAGGCGTACTTTCAGTTGAGATCTCCGTGAAAGAAAGCGATTGGGAAACCATGCTTGCCAACGCCACTGCGGAGGAGTATTTCGCCTGTGATGTTACTGTGGATGGTTACACCGTTTCCACGGCGGGAATCCGCTGCAAGGGGAATTCTAGCCTTTCTTCCGTGTTTTCCAGCGATTCGGAGCGTTACAGCTTCAAGGTGGAATTTGATCACTACGATTCCTCGCGCTCGCTGTATGGCCTTGATAAACTCGCTCTGAACGATTGCTATGCGGATGCAACCTACATGAAGGAATACCTTTCTTACGAAATGTTCCGCTCCCTCGGCATTGCAACGCCGCTTTGTGCATTCGCAAATATCACCGTAAACGGCGAGCCCTGGGGGCTGTACCTTGCGGTGGAGTGCATTGAAGAAAGCTTTGCGCTGCGCAATTATGGCGTGACGAATGTAAATTTATATAAGCCCGAGGGCGATGATATGGGCCGCGGCGGCAACTTTGGGGGCGGCATGGGCGGCTTTGACTTCAGCGGTGCTGCGGAGCGGTTTGGCGGAAATGCGGAGCTGCCGGAAGAAATGGAGCTGCCGGAAGGGATGGAGACGCCGGATGGTGCGGGAACGCAGGGAGGAGGCCCGGACGGCATGCAGGCGTCCGGCAACTTTGGAGCTTCCGGGGCTGAGAACGGCGGCGCGGCCGAACGGCCCGACAAACCCGGCGGTATGCAGCAGGCGCCGGGCGCAGGCGCGGGAGAAATCCCGGGCGGCATGAGCACAACGGGCGGCGGCAGCGACCTTGTTTATGCGGATGATGCGCTCGAAAGCTATCCGGACATCTTTGACGCACAGGTGCTTGGGGATGAAAGCAACGCAGCGCACAGGCGTGTTGTGGCGGCGCTGAAAAACCTTCAGGAAGGCAAGCTGGAGGAAGCCATCGACATGGACGAAGTCGCCCGGTATTTTGCGGTCAACACCGTGCTGGTGAACCTTGACCATTACACGGGTTCCTTTAAGCACAACTACTATCTGCTGGAGAAGGACGGCATCCTTTCCATGCTTCCCTGGGATTACAACCTGGCCTTCGGCGGGTTTGGGCCAAACGATGCGGAAAGCGCTGTGAATTTCCCGATTGACACACCGGTTTCCGGCACTGCGCTTGAAGACCGGCCGATGATCGGCGCGCTCCTTGCGGATGACGAAGGCCTTGCACTCTACCACAGCTACATTGCGCAGATCGTGGGAGAATGGCTTGAGCCGGGCATTCTCATGAAGACCATTGAGGATGTCGCTGCTTTGATTGCGCCTTATGTGCAGGAAGACGCCACCGCATTTTATACCTTTGACGAATTTGCAGCAGCAGTTGAGGCGCTAGAAACCTTTGTGGCGCTGCGCGGCGAGAGCCTGCGCGGCCAGCTTGACGGCAGCATTCCCGCAACGGAGGAGGGGCAGGCGGCGCAGCCTGATGCGCTCGTCGGTGCAGAAAGCCTTTCCATGAGCGACATGGGCAGCCAATGGGGTGGGCAGAATGGCGGCGGACGCGGGCAGGGCGGCTTTGCCGGAAACGGCGAAGGCCCCGGAGTGGAAGCGCAGAAGCGCCCGGCACAGCAAGCCCCCGCAACATAACATTGGCTGATTTCTCAGGTTTGAATGCTGAAAAGGTGAAAGGCCCGGAACATTCCGGCCCTTTCACATGCAAGCTTGAAAAACCATGCGAACTTGAAGTAAGAAAACATTTCCAATGATGTAACGAATGCGTAAATAAACAAAAGAAATTGACGCAAAAGCCCGGAGCTTGTGCTATAATGCCGAAAACGCTTGAAAGGAGAAACACGAATGAAACGAACAAAACGCGCTTTGACGCTTCTGTGCCTTGCACTTGCGTTGACCCTGCTTATGGGTACGGCATATGCTGCATCGCCGCTTCTCCGGCGCGGCAGCCGCGGCGCGGATGTGAAACAATTGCAGGGCAACCTGATTTATCTTGGTTATTTAAACGATGTGGCGGACGGCATCTTCGGCGCGAAAACGGAGGCCGCGGTACGCCGTTATCAGAGCCGAAACGGCCTTGCTGCGGATGGTATCGTAGGCGCACAAACGCGGGCGAAACTCACAAAGGAAGTGCTGCTGCTCAATCAAATTCTGGATACGGCAAAGTCGTATTTGGGGCTTGCCTACCAGTCGGGCGGAACCTCTCCGCAAACGGGGTTTGACTGTTCGGGGTTTACGCAATATGTATTCGCCCGGGCGGGGATCAGTATCCCGCGCGTGAGCCGCGACCAGGCCAGTGCGGGCGTGGCAGTTCCGTATAGCCAGTTGCGCCCCGGCGACCTCGTATGCTTCAATTCACCGGTAAGCCATGTTGGCATTTATCTGGGCGGTGGGAAATTTATCCATTCCCCAAAGCCGGGCGACCGTGTGAAAATTACGGAACTGAAATACATGGATTTAACTGCGATCCGCCGCTTTACCGGCGTGCTTGCGGGGTAACGAATGCGCGCGCCTTCCTATGCATGGAAACACAGGAGGGCGCCGTTGTGCTTGCTTTTTCCGGAATTTGGCCGGGTTGCCATGGGCACCGTGCGGAAAGTGGCCTGCTGCGGGACATCAAATTCCCGTGCGTTCCCCCGTCAACCGACGGTGCCAAAAAGTTAACAAAGTGTAAACGATATTTTTTTCAGTGGAAAAGTCTTGTAATTATAAGAAACATATAATACTCTTACGATATGAAACGATATATTTGCGCATTCCTGATCTGCCTGTTGGTTTTGTCGGCATGGGCAAGCCCCGCAGCCACATTTGCCAAGTGGGGGACGCAGGCTGAGGATGGGGGAGACGATGCCGTTTATGATCCGTTTGCGCACTTAGGAGAAGATGGTGTGCGGCCGGAGGAGGCGCACCGCTATTCGGAGGATACGGCATACGCTATTTCGCCATTTTCACTGCGTCGCGGGCTGGATTATCGCTATGTCCGCGTGATGCTCACAACGGATCATTCTGCTGCCGCGGTCAACTTCCACGGGAGCTATGCCCTGTGTGATGCCGCGGACAACCCAATCTTCCGCATTGCGCCTGAAACGGACTATTTCCTGAGCGCCAACACGGCGGAGGGTATGCTTGAGGTGCGAAGCGCCGGGGGCGAGCTGCTTTACAGCGCGGCGGCGTTCTATTTCAAAGAATATGCCCCGGCTGAAGGCGAAGGGAAAAACTACTTCAAGGTTTATGATGTAAACGGAACGGATAACTGCTACCTCGGCGAACTCAACTGCTGGTATGCGGAAGCGGAGGATGGTATTGAACGGGCTGCAACGGGACTTTTCCTTGTAAACCGCGTCTACATTGAGGATTATCTCGTCGGCGTACTGCCCTTTGAAATCGGCGACGATGCGCCGGAGGAAGCGCTCAAGGCGCAGGCGATCGTTGCGCGCAACTACGCTGTGCGCAGCATCCGCTCCACAAACATCTTCGACGTTTACGATACGAGCCGCAGCCAGGTTTACCGCGGCATCCCCTCCAACGCGCCAAACACCCCGCAAGCGGTGCAGGCGACGGCAGGACAGGTGCTTTTTTACAACGGTTCGCCCATTAAGGCATATTTTTCCGCCAGCAACGGCGGCTATACGGAAGCCGCCAACAACCAGTGGACGAACGAGAACGATTCCGGCCCTGACACCGTGAAGATAGACCCGTACGACCTCGCTTACGCGAGCACGCATTCTTACAATTCCGGCAGAAACCCTTATCTTGAAACGGTAACAATCCCCAAACAGCCCGCGGGGGAGGAAGCGGCGGTGCAGGCGCTTGTGAACAACGCGCTGCTGCCTGCGCTTACGGAGTACCCGGCCTTAACGGCGGCGGAGCTTCGCGTTTCCGGCATCAAAATGGCTGTGAACAACATTTGCGCAAGCGATGCGTGCAGGCGGCACCATCAGCAGGAGCCCTTATGCTCCCACTTCTGCGGCATCGATGTAACCTTTACCGGCACGGTGCTTGCAAACGGGACAGACCGTCCGGCGGATGTGCCCTTTGAGGAGACGGCACACATTGCGGATACCGACCTGTACGTTAACCCGGCAAGCGGCAAGCCCTACGGCTTTTTCAAAAACAGCGAACTGGGGAAATACTGGCTGCTGGAGGATGCAACCGGGGCAAACTACATCATCCGCCATGCGCGTTACGGCCACGGCGTTGGCCTGAGCCAGGTCGGCGCGATCGAAATGGCGAAAACCCACAATTGGGCGTGCAACGCGATCCTTGGGTTTTATTTTAAAGGCTGTCAACTGATGGAGCATAGCGGCATTACCGCGCCGGACACACTGGCCGAGCTGCCTGCAGCGAGCGCATGCGCCAGGAATTACTGCGTGCTGTCGCATGACGCTTATGTTTACGCGCGCGCAAATGAAACCTCCATCGTGCGCGGCGTACTCCGTGCAGGGGAATGCGTGGAGGTGCTTGCGGCAAACGATACGTTTACAAAGATCGCCTACGGCGAAGATGCGGGCTACATTAAGAATGCAGCATGCGAAGCGCCCGCTTACACCAAGGTGCACATCATCAATCTGAACAACTATTGCCAGGTGCGCAAAGGGCCGGGGACACAATACGATAGCCTTGGACGGGCATACCTCAACGAGGTTTACCCGCTCGTGCAGGCAAATGAAAAGACCGGCTGGCATAAAATCATGTATAACGGGCAGCCCGGCTACGTATTCTGCAAATATGCACGGCTGCTTACGCCTGCTGCCGCCGGAGAGGAAGCGGCGCTCCCGGCATACAGCGTGCGCGTGCCGGTGCCGGAGGGCTATGCCGATACAACGTTGTGGATCGACGGCGTGCAGCACAGCGGAACGCTGCGCGACGGCATGCTGGTTGCGAAAGCATATACCAAAGCGGCAACCAATGCGGTGCTCTATCGGTATGACGGAACCGTCCCCGTGGGCATGGCGGTATGGAGGCTCACGCTTGCGGAGGCGGAGGGCGCATATGTGGCAGAACGCATCGGCGGCTTTGACGACCTGCTTTCCTACCATGGCTTCTCCGTGCGCATCCGCGGAAACAGCGGCATCCGTTTTAAGAGCGGCATTGCAAAGGCAACGCGCAAGGCGCTGTTGAACGAAGGCATCGCGGGATACAAGCTTGTGGAATACGGCACGCTTGTGTTTACGGATGCGGCCCGGGAGCCGTATTATCCGTTTGTGCGCGGCAGCGGGCTGACCGTTTCCGGCCGCGCTTACTGGACGGAAAACGACGTGCTGAACGACCGGGTGATTGAAATTGTGGATGAAAGGCTGCGGTTTGCCTCTGTGCTGACCGACATTCCGGATGACCGGCTGGCGGAGGAGTTTCCCTTCCGCGCTTACATTCTCCTTTCAAACGGGTCGGATACGCTCACGCTGTACGGCCCGCCCATGCGGCGCAGCATTTACCGCGTAGCGAAGAACATTATGGGCCGGGGAGACTATACGGCTGATTCGGAGGAGGGAATGTTCCTGAACCGCATCATCAGCCTTGTGGAAAACGGACAGGGATGAAGCATCGGAAGGATGGGAATATGATCAGAAAACGGAAAACCTATAACCAGATTATACTTGTGATGGGAATCGTGATTGCGCTTTTGATCGTTGCGCTGATTTTTGCGCTGCGCACGCGCGGCGCCGGGGCGGGCAACACGCCGGCTGAGCTCACGGTGTACGACGATCCGAACGACGCCCTGCCGCCCGTGCGTTTCAACGCGGGCATGGTGGAATATGAGGCGGAAGGCGGCGCATGGCTGCCGCTCGCTTCATTGGAAGCACTGTTTGCCGCGCTGCCGGAGCCCACGCCGGAACTTACGCCCACGACTACGCCCGCGCCGGCTGAGACCCCCGCGGCTTCCGGAACGCCTGCGTCTTCGGAAACCCCGCAGCCGGAGGAGACGCCGAAGCCCACGGAAAAACCGAAGGAAACAGCGAAACCAACAGCCAAACCCACTGCAAAGCCAACGACTAAACCGACAGCGAAGCCCACGGCCAAACCCACGGTGAAACCGACGCCGCGTCCGCAAACGCCTGCGCCATCCACGCCGAGGCCATCCACGCCGCGTCCGGAAACGCCTGTACCATCCACGCCGAGGCCATCCACACCGCGTCCGGAAACGCCTGCACCATCCACGCCGAAGCCGGAACCAACGCCGGAACCGACGTCATCCGGTGGAGACGGGGAAGACATTACCGTGCCGCCCCCGGATCCTGATTTTACGGGCGACGACCTGTAACCTGTCATACGCCGGCTGCCACCCCGCGCCTGATGCGCGGGGCGGTTTTGTTCCCGCAGGCTGCACAGGAAAATCGGGCGATGGCGCACAACAGGCATAAATGCGCGCGCGCCTTCCTATGTATGGAAACACAGGAGGGCGCCGGTATGCTTACTTTTTCTGATTTTTTGAACCAGATGGCCACGAACCCCGTGTTTGCAGTCACGGCTGCGCTGACGCTTGCGGTGATTTTCGTAAACGGGTGGACGGATGCGCCGAATGCCATTGCTACCTGCATCGCTACGGGCGCGATGGAAATGAATGCAGCCATCGGAATGGCAGCCGTTTGCAACCTTGCGGGCGTGTTGGCGATGGCGCGCCTGTGCCCCGCAGTCACAGCCTCCATCTGCAATATGGCGGAGTTCGGTACGGATGCGCGCGCTGCGGCCATCGCATTGTGCGCGGCGCTGTTTTCAATCGTAACCTGGGCGGTAGGGGCATGGCGTTTCGGCATCCCAACGAGCGAAAGCCACGCACTCATTGCTGGAATAACGGGAGCGGCCGTAGCGCTTATGGGGGATTTTTCCGGTGTGGACGGTGCGCAATGGCAGAAGGTGGTATGGGGGCTTTTCATCTCCGGAGTGTTGGGCTTCGCGTTGGGCGCAGCTGCACAGTGGCTGACAAAGCTGCTTCTGCACCATGCGCCGCAGGGCTTTTTTCGGCAGGCACAGCGGGCTGCCGCGGCGGGCGCCGCGTTTTTGCATGGCGCGCAGGATGGGCAAAAGTTCATTGGGGTTTTGCTGCTGGGCCGCGCCTTTGCCATGGGGCAAACCGGCGTGACGTCCGTTCGGCCGCCGCTTTGGCTGATGCTGCTTTCGGGCGCGGCGATGGGGCTTGGCACGGCGATGGGCGGGCGGCGCATCATCCGCAAAATGGGATACGGTCTGGTGCGCCTTTCCCCCCGGCAGGGCTTTGCAACGGACCTTGCGGCTTCGCTCTGCCTGCTGCTGCCAACGGTTTTTGGCGTTCCGGTAAGCACAACGCACACCAAGACTGCGGCAATCCTCGGCGTGGGCGCAGCAAGCCCGGAAAGCCATGTCCATTGGCACACTGCCCGTGAAATGCTTTTCGCCTGGCTGTGCACATTCCCCGGCTGCGGGCTGATCGGTTTTTTGACGGCACGGTTGTTCCTGCATTTGCTGTAACGCTGCCTTAGCAATTTGGTATGATATGAATAGAAAACCGGGAAATATGTGTAGGATTGTCAAACATGTTGG
>DCKB01000017.1 GCA_002320595.1 Christensenella sp. UBA1685 | reverse complement strand
GGTATTGGCATCTCCATTTGCTGTATGATAAGCTTTTTATGTCATCTTGCATGACTTAGACCTCCTTTGTTTCTTGATGCGGTTGGCGAACCTTCATCATTCTAACATCGGAGGTCTACTGCTTGAAACTTTCTATTCTCACCAGCATAGCTGGTGGTTTATTGTCGCTAAAGCGCCAATAAAGTTAAAGTCAGGACTTTGTCCTGACTTTAACTTGGTCGGGGCGACATGATTTGAACATGCGACCTTTTGGTCCCGAACCAAACGCGCTACCAAACTGCGCTACGCCCCGAGACTGGAGCCAATGTGGGGACTCGGACCCCAGACCTGCGCATTACGAGTGCGCCGCTCTACCAACTGAGCTACATTGGCGCGCCATGCACAACGTGCACCAACGGTTTCTTATTATAACAGACAAATCTTGTTCTGTCACTAGTTTTTTAAAAAATTTTTGTCCGGGTTCATGTTCCGGGATAAGCCCTTGCCACCGTCTGGGCGTGACGGACATCTTCCTGAGAACTCAGGCGCGTAACTTCAAACTCGTCAACACGCATATGTCCGTCACCCTGCACATAAATTGTTCTTCCATTCGTTATGGGCAAGATTGGCGCCTGCGGCAAAGAGTGATCTGCAATGATTTCGGCGATATGCGGATGCACCCGCAGCAAATAATCGCAGGATGCGTCCATGCTGATCATGCGCATGAGCTGCTTGCGCGCCTTTAACACCACGGTTTCATGCGAGAGCACTTTGCCATCCCCCCCGCAGTAAGGGCAAGGCGATTGAAGGGTATGGGAAATGCATTGCCGCGTTTTTTTTCGCGTCATCTCCACAAGGCCAAGCTGTGTAATGCCAAGCACGTTAGATTTCGTCCTGTCCTTTTGCAACTCGGTGCGCAGCGTGGTAAGTACGCGCTCTTTGTCTGCAATTTCATCCATATCAATAAAATCTACAATAATAATGCCGCTGATGTCCCTTAACCGAAGTTGGCGTGCGATCTCCTTTGCGGCCTCGCAATTGGTAACGGTAATCGTTTCTTGAAGATTATCCGTTCCAACGTATTTTCCCGTGTTAACGTCAATGGTGGTAAGCGCCTCTGTTTGGTCAATGATAATGTAGCCGCCGTTTTTCATCCATACCTTGCGGGCAAGCGCTTTGTCAATTGCGCTCTCCAGCCCCAAAAGATCAAACATATCAGGCACATCTTCATAAAGCTCTACCCGGTCGCGCAATGTTGGTGAAATAATCCCTGCAACGAGCTGGATTTTTTCGCAGAACTCGCGGTCATTGATCACAAGGCGCTTAATGTCCGGCGTGAACAGATCACGAATTGTGCGGAACACGAGCGGTTCCTCTGCATGAATCAATCGCGGTGCGCTGACAAGCCTGCTCTTTTGTTGAATACGTTCCCAGAGGCGAATCAGGAAGTGTAAATCCGCTTGGAATTCCTCCTCCCCTTTCCCTTCCGCAGCCGTGCGGACAATCACTCCCATTTTCTGTTCGGCGGTAAGGCCTTCGAGCAGGTTCTTCAAACGTGTCCGTTCACACTCATCCTCAATGCGGCGAGAAACGCCAACGTAGTTCACGCTTGGCATCAGAACGAGCGTTCGCCCGGGGAGGGTAATATTTGTAGTAACACGGGCGCCCTTTGTGCCAACAGGCTCTTTTACAATCTGCACCAGAACTTCCTGCCCCGGTTTAACGATATCTTTGATGTTCAATGGAGCGGACTTGAGCTCGCTCTGCTGCCCATGAAACGTAAAATCGGAGCGGTCGATTTGGATGTCTCCCGCATAAAGGAAAGCGTTGCGTTCCAAACCAATATCGACAAAAGCAGCCTGCATCCCCGGCAAAACGTTCTGTACCCGGCCTTTATAAATATTGCCGACAAGACGCTCGCGCCCTCTGCGTTCGATATAAATTTCGCTCGGGGAACCGTCCTCAAGCAAAACCACCCTGGTTTGATATGGGTTAATATCAACAATGATTTCCTTTTCCACGATATTCGCTCCTAATTGAAAATTCATGGTGTGCCGATTTGGCATCAGCTTTTCCTGAAGTCTTTCATATCCTGTGGCAAGGCGGGCATAACGATGCCATCTGCTGAATAAATGGCGGTTCGGTGCACACGATAAGAAAAAGCGCAGGAGCAGCGGGAAGCAAGCGCTCCAAGCAGAAGATCTACATTTAAACTTCCCTTTGCATCCGCAACGCCAAAAAGGGAAAGGGACAAGGAATCGTCATCGGCTGGACGGCTGAACTTGAAATCCAGCAACAACGGGCGGATATCCACCGTTTTTGTTCCTCCCTTTGTCCGCTTTTCAACGTAAACGGGAGCCTGTACCATGCTGTAAAACGCCTGTTCTATCCCTTCCGCAACAGAAGCAGCCGCAGGAAAGAACCGAATCGTATAGGATGCCGCCGCCATGAGCGCCGTTAAAGCTGGCAGACCTTCGGCTGCGGCCGCCGCCTCCAGAAGGCGAAAGCCGCCGGGAAGCGCCGCATTTACCGCATCCCGAAACGCGTCGGGGCACATATCCTGCGCAAGCCTTACGTCAAACCATTCCGCTTCGCTTGTATAACCCAGGGAAAGCGCCGTTGCAAACGAAAGCTGCGGGTGTGGGTTAAACCCCTGCGAATAGGCGAGGGGGATATCCGCGCGGCGGAAGGCGCGTTGAAACGTGCGCTGAATATCGAGATGGGAAACGAAGCGCACCGCTTCCCCCTTTTCAAACCTTGCAATAATCCGCATACTTTTCTCCAAAACACCCATTGCATCCACCGCGGCAATCCCTTGTTGTGAGCGCCCCGTTCGCACGGGCAAGCTCGCGCATAAGATACGCCTCTGTCACCAACATGTCGATGTGCCCCCAAGGCAACGGTTCCCCGGGCTCACGCCGCCTATGGGCATAATCGGAAGGCAGCACGCCGGTTTCGACAAAGGCAGCGCTCCAAGCTTCGGGCTTAAAATGCTCGTCCCAGGAATCGAACCGTGCGCCATAGCGATACGCGGCCTCCATCACGTCCGCAAGGCGGCGATCGCCGCGCGCAAAGACCGCTTCCAGAACGCTGACGTCCGGTGCATGATATGAAAACTCTGCGCCCCGAATCCCCTTCATGGCCGCGCGCAGGAACTTTTGCTTTTCCATAAGCGTTTCCTTTGTGTCCTGCGGTTCCCACTGAAACGGGGTAAATGGCTTCGGCACAAAGGAGGAAGCGCTTACGCTGAGGCGCAGGCCTTTCCCACGCTTTTCCTTTGGCATGCTGTAAAACAGCGCAGATACTTTTCGGGCAAGGTCGGCAATGCCGAGGAGATCTTCCTCCGTTTCTGTAGGAAAGCCGATCATAAAATAGAGCTTCACGCTGTTCCAGCCCGCCTCAAAAGCATCCTGTGCAGAGCGCAGCAGATCCTCCTCCTGCACCCCTTTATTGATGACATCACGCAGGCGCTGGGTTCCTGCTTCAGGTGCAAACGTCAGCCCTGCCTTGCGCACAGACTGCATGCGTTCCAGATCATCCTTCATGAATGCGTCAATGCGAAGGGACGGAAATGAAATTGAAACGCGCTTCTTTTCAAATTCGTCCATGATTTCCGGTACGAGTGTGTGGATTTCTGAATAATCCCCCGAACTCAGGGAGAAGAGAGAAACCTCATCATAGCCTGTACAGGCTATCAGTTCACGCGCCTGCTCCATCACTGTTTCACGATTGCGCTCCCGAATGGGACGATAGATAAAACCTGCCTGGCAGAACCGGCACCCGCGCGTACAACCGCGGAATAATTCAAGCGCGATACGATCATGCACAATGGACATGTAGGGCACAATTGGTTTCCCGATATACGGCGCATGCTCCAAATCTTTGACCACACGCCGCGTAATGCGATGCGGCACATCTGGCTCTATCACAGCCATGCGTTGGAAGCGGCCCGTCTCATCGTAGACAGGCTCATAAAATGATGGAACGTAAATGCCCGGTATTTGAGCGATCGATCGCAGCAGAGTCAGCTTGTCCCATCCCTGCTGTTTTGCCTTAAGAACGGCGTCTGCAAACTCTTCAATCAGCTCTTCACCGTCTCCGATCAGGAAAGCATCCACAAACGGGGCCAATGGTTCCGGATTGCAGGCACAGGGCCCACCGCAAACGATAAGCGGCATGCTGCCGTCTCGCTCTTTTGAACGAAATGGCAAGCCAGAAAGCTCAAGCATTGTGAGGATGTTTGTATAACACATCTCATAAAGCAAAGAGAATCCAATTACATCGCAATCTGCAAGCGGACACTTTGTTTCAAGTGTAAACAGGGGCACTCCATTTTCGCGCAACGCACGTTCCATGTCAGGCCAAGGCGCAAAAACGCGCTCGCAAATTGTGTTCTCCCGCGCGTTTAAAATGTGGTACAGGATGCGTGAACCAAGGTGCGACATGCCGATCTCATAAACATCGGGGAACGCAAGCGCAAAGCGTAGTTCAGCATCGGTTTTCTGTGTCATATTCAGCTCTCCGCCCATATAGCGTGCAGGCTTTTCTACGGACGATAGAATGCGATCGATCAGTTGTGAATCCAAAACGCCCTCCAGATGGTATTTTTGCCATCTTCAGTTTATCACTGAATTTGCATAAGGTCAATGTAACAATAAGATTGCATGGAGCGTTGCCCCCATACCGAGGCGCGCTATGCCATCGAGCAGACGCGATTCGCTGAGGCGTCCAATCTCTTCCATCGCATCGTTTACAACGAGGATATATGTGATATTGCGTGGGTCTGTAAAACGCAGCGCATCCTCACCGCGCACAGATTGATGCAAGGCAATAAAGCGCACGCGGAGGCAATCGCCGGCACGTATTGTTTCAAAACGGCGCAGGACTCCATCGATGCGCGCTTCTTTGGTTTGCCTGCTTTCCCGCCAGACAGCAAGCAGCAAAAAAGCCCCCATAATGAAAAGCATTGTTTGCGTATCAACTTCAGTGGGAACAAAAATGCCGCCGACAATTGCGGCAGCTCCGGTGATGCTCCCAAGAAAAAGGAGAAGCTGCGAGGCTTGGCGTGGCGGGAGCACCATGCGCAGCAAGGATTCCGCCATGCGGCCGCCATCCAGCGGCAGCGCTGGAACAAGGTTGATAATGCCCAGCAATGCGTTGATGCGCCCAAACTGCGCAATGAGCGTGCGCCCGGGCAGATGCAGGCTTTCGCTTGCCCATAGCGCTCCGCAGGCAGCCGCGGAAACCAGGCTGAACAACGGCCCCGCAGAAGCGATGGCAAGTTCATCCCATCGGTTTCCGATGCGTTTTTCAATGCGGGCCACGAAACCAAAAGGCTGGAGCTCGATGCGCTTGATCCGGTACCCCATTGCGCGTGCGACAAAAGCATGACAAAGCTCATGCAGAAACAGAGCCAATAGATTTAGTAGCATTGTTCCGGGGCGTCCCGCAAGCAGCGCGTAAAGAATCGGCAGCAACACAAATGGACTGCATTCAATTTCCGTGTTTCGTAGCTTGCCTAGCCGCATCAAACATTTCCAGTCTTCAAAATAAAGTATGCGGCGGGATTTTCCGGCTGTCCCTGAATTAAAAGCCCAACATAGAGTTTTCCCCCCGCTTCAATCGAACCGACATAATCGCTTTTTAGAAGGGGCTGCCCCACTTCTACGCTTATGCTGGAAAGCCCGTAAAGGAAAAGCTCCTTATCGTCCGAAGCGACAATGCGTACATAATTCCCAAGATCTTTATCCGCTCCCGTCTCCTTTACATTGCCATCCAGGCAAGCAGATACGTTTTGCTCCTGGCCTGCCGTCAGCACAAGCAGGGTACTGTCGCGGAGCGACTCGCTTTCGCTTGCCTCAATCGGCGGCTGCAGCTTCCCGCTGATGGAGAAAACCTCCAAAATGCCCGGCAATTCAACAAATTTCAGTTTTCCAAGCATATCGTCAAGTTCGCTTTCTTCATTCACGGCTTCTTTGACCGTTTGCAGCGCACTGTCCGTAGCGGGTGTGCCAATCCATTTCAGCAGCAGCACAAGCGCACATGCAGCAGCGCAAATGCCGCATTTTACGAGCATAGAAGTCGCATCAAACGGCTGCGATTGGGAGGGCCTTCCCCGTCTTGCCTCCCGCATGCTGCGGCGCGGTTCCGCGCTTCGCCCGGAACGCACGCGCGGCAAACGCAGCATCATATTCGTTTCTTCGGATATAAAGCCTGAAAGTTCCACTTTATTGCGTTTTTCTTCCATAACAACACCTCCCGCGCGGTAGAGTATATGCGCAGGAGCGGTGTTTCAACAACGGTTTGAGTTATTTTTTGACCGGCCGGCGCATGCACACGTTTTCAACGATACCGACCGCAATCATGTTTGTGAGAAGATTCGAGCCCCCATAACTTAAAAAGGGAAGAGGAATTCCGGTGACGGGCATAAGACCCATCGTCATGCCGATATTCTCGAATACGTGGGCGAGCAGCATGCCAATCACGCCGGCAACAAGGCATGTTCCAAAATTGTCCTTCGCTTTGAACGAGATCCAAAGCCATCGAAATACCAACATGAAATAAAGAAGGATAATCAATGTGCCACCGATAAAGCCCAAACCTTCTACAATTCCCGCAAAGATAAAATCGGTATGGCGTTCCGGCACAAAGCGAAGCTGTGCCAGCGTGCCTGAGCTAAAATACCCTTTCCCATAGAGTTGCCCTGAGCCAATGGCAATCTTGGATTGATATACGTTATATCCGCTGTTGGAAAGATCGAGACTTGGGTCCAGAAAAACATCAATGCGGAAACGCTGGTCATCGTTCATCACAAAAAAATATGCAAGCGGCAGTCCGGCTGCGAGCGCGCCGGCGGCGGCAACAATATACCCCCAACCAATGCGCGCAATGAACAAAATAAAAACCAGAATGCAGATGTAAACAAACGCAGTGCCAAAGTCCGGCTGAAGCATGACCAGCACCGTTGGAAGGCCGCAGACTGCAAGCGCAAACAGGATGGACTTGAAAGAACGCAGCCTCCCATGATCCTGGTCCATCCCCTCTGAAACAATTTTTGCAAGGAAAATAATGATGCACACCTTGCATAGCTCAGCTGGTTGAATTGCACGGTCGATTGCTTCAAAGACAAACCAACCCGCAATACCACGTGTTTTTTCTACTGTAAATAAAATGAGCAGAAGCGCCACATTTCCAATATAAGCATATTTGATCAGCAGCTTGAAAAAGCTGTAATCAAACACAATTACAATCAAAAATGCCGCTATGCCGACAAGAAAGTTCACGCCCTGACGCTGCACATAATTGAGGTTTAGCTTTGCCAAGTAATCGCTTACAGAAGCCTCGTCTCCATCAAAGGGAGAAGCCATGATGCTAGCAATGCTAATAAGACCAATTGCAACCAACGCCAAAACGAGGATGATGGTGACCCAATCAATTTGTTTAAGCAGCTTTCTGTCGAGCATAAAGCGGTTTCCTTCGGTCAGGTAATGTTGAACAAAGCTTTCATTTGTTCAAAAATGGCTTTGTACTTGTCGGCTGTGTCGTTGTAAATGATAGGCCTGTTTACGCAGGAAACCGGAGGCACTGTATCGCCGCGCAAAAGCTCATCAAGCGCCATGGTTGCCTCTGCCGCAGCCTCATAATAAGGCTCGATGCAGAGTGCATAGATGTCGTTGTCGCTGAACAAACCATAATTGTCGTCGCTCAAACCATTGCAAAACACCGTAATGGTGATCTGTGTAAGCAGACCTGGGTTCGGTGTTGGCTCCGGCGTCATACCGGGTGCAGGGGTGGGTTCCGGCGTCGGGCTTGGAGCGCCTTCCGCGCGGAACGTTTTCTGCGCTTTTGAACGCGCCTGAATCGCAATGGAGGCCGCCTCGCTATCCACTACATACATACCCTTTATGTCCCGGTTATAGAGCAGGTAGGTTGCAAGTTCGTCGATGGCCCCCTGCTCATCGACTGCCGTGCGGTCGAATGCGTCCACGCGGAACTGCGGATAGGCAGACGCAATAGATGCCGAAAATGCTGCATAGCATGCTGCCGTATCCGCCCCATAAATCAGAATGCGGCCAGACTTCAGGCTTCGCTCCGTCATGCGCTCGGCAAGGCCACGGGCAAGCTCATCATAATATTCCGAGGTATCCGCTATGATGTTTGCATCAATCCCCGCGGCAGAGCTTTCGTAATACGGCACAACAACCTTTATCCCATTTTCTGCAGCGCGCCCGATTGCGGCATCGCTTCCGCAGGTTGGATCGAACACAAGAAGTGCATTCACATCGTCCGCAATCGCTTCGTCTACGGCAGAAAGCATCCCTTCTCCTGCGGTTGCACGGTATATTTTCGCCGCATAGGAAAGGTTTTCTGCGGTATGCAGGAAGCCGTACATGGTCATGTAGGCTCGGTCAGAACCATCGTCATCTATCACAAGGCCAATTAAGTCAAAGCCTTTTCCGGCTGCTGTGGCAGGCACGCCCGCATTCAGCTGCCCGGGCGTTTCCGGTTCCGCAGGGGAATTGGTGCTGGATGGCAACGATGCCTCCTCCATTTTTTTTGCGCAGCCGCTGCACGCAAAAAGCAACGCAGCTGCAAGCAGAAACGCGATTTTTCGTTTCATGCAGTTCCTCCGAATTAAAGCGCTAAGCTTATTGTACAGCATTTCCCCCGGTCTGTCAGCCAATCGGGGGAAATTAACAAAAGGGCCATAAAATTATACGCCGGATTTCATTTAAACCTGATAGCGCATATCCCGCGCAGGCCTTGCGTCAAGCTCTGCTTTTTTTGCCGCAAATCCGGGTTTGCCGAGCAGTGCGTAAGTTGCCTTCTTCCCTTCCTCAACGCCTGGTTGGTCAAACGCGTTCAGACCGAGCAATTCACCCGCGAACGCTGTTTGAAGCTCAAACAGGCAGATCAGTTCGCCAATTGTAAACGCGTTTACCTCCGGCAAGGTGATGGTTTTGCTCATGTGGCCCGACTTGCACACAGCATATTCAGTGGCTGCTTGCTCCGCCTTAATGAGTTCATTGAACGTATGGCCGCTCAAAAACGCTACGTCCGGGATATGGTCATATGCATGGGGGATTGGAACTTCCACACGATACCGGTCTACCCCGAGGAACGTGATCACCTTATCAAACGGACCTTCTGTGTACAGCTGCACTTGGGAATGCTGATCCGTTACGCCGAGTGCCTTTACAGGCGTTTGGCCGGCATAGATTTCCCGGCCAGAGCACGCGTACCGTTTGCCGAGCGATTCCGCCCAAAGCTGCGCATACCAATCGGACATAAAGCGAAGCGAATCCACATATGGCATCAGGACGCTGATATTACAGCCCTGCTTCATTGCAAGAACCTCAAGCGCCGCGAGAATGTACGCCGGATTTTTCAATGCATCTTGCTCAGAACAAAGCGCGTCCATATATGCCGCCCCGGCAAGAAGTTCTTCGATGTCAATCCCACATACGGCCGCAGCAAGCAGGCCGACCGGACAGAGTTCGCTGAAGCGGCCACCCACGCCATCCGGCACGAAGAACGTTCTAAGATCGTTTTCCTTTGCGATTTTGATCAGGTTCCCTTTCTCCGCGTCCGTTGTAGCGATAACATGCTCCCGCCATGCGTCGCCAACGGCATTTTTCAGAAAGTCTGTTGCCCAAAGCAGCTGCGACATCGTTTCGGAGGTACTACCTGATTTCGTAATAACATTAAACACCGTGCGGGCAGGGTCGATTACATCCATCAAAGACGCCATCCGTTCCGGATCAATGTTATCCTCAACATAAAGCTTGGGGCCACTACGCTTTGCGGCAGGCAGGTCATTGTAGCGCAAATGGGAAAGCGCCTGCTGCACTGCGATGGGGCCAAGCGCGCTGCCTCCGATGCCAAGCACAACAAAAGCATCGCAGTTCCTTCGCACCCATGCGGCGGTTTCAAGAATTTGGTGAACCACTTCGCTCTGGCTAAAGGGAAGCTGGCGCCACTTCATTTCGCCGCGCTTTTCTTCCATACGCAGTGCTGCCGCCTCATACTGCGGCCTCTGCTCTGCAAGCATGGCCGCGCCAATACCGCGCATCCCCACAAATTCCTGCATCATGTTGTTGTAATCCACCCGAAGCCGCATGGAATCACGCCATTCTCTGTTTTCAAATCGCTTCATATGCTTCGTTGCCTCCTAAATCTATTGCAAATGGTTTTGCATCTTTATTTTGATAGGATTATATCACATATCGTGTGCCACTGTCCGCATAAATTATACTACCGGTAATTCAGGGAGACTTAAAATGAAAAAGAGGAAATGGCTATGGATTATTTCTTTTGCCGCCTGTGCGGCCTCCGGCATTGTTCTTCTGACTGCGGCTTGTTCCGCACGCGTATCCGGACATATGAAACTCACGGTGATTGACGCATATTCCCTGCGCGCCGTTGCAAACGCGAGAATCATCCTCCCGGAAGCCGGCCTTTCCGCAACCTCCGACCAAAATGGGATGGCATATCTTTACGGTGTTCCGGTGCAGGCGCGGGAAGGGGCGTTGGCAAAAGTTCCCTGCGATTATGGGGAAACCACAATTTTTGTTTATGCGGAAGGCTACCTGCCTTTTGCGCTGTTCCATGCGCATGTGTACCCAGACCGCATGCGCAATGGGCCAACGCTGTATCTTTTTCCGGAAGGGAATGAGGACGGCATTGAGGTGATTTCGATGATAGAATCCCCTGCCGAAGAGTGGGTAAAGCGCCTTCTTGATTCTTACATGCCATGATATTTTAACACTTCGGATGCTGCTTTTGCCGTTGGCGCATGGTATAATAACAGCATGTCGAACGAAAGAAGCAAATCGATTTCCCGTGCCGAATGGAAGCGGCAGTTCAGGAAGCTGCCGTGGCTTTTACTGATCCCGCTTGGAATTTTCGTCCCGCGCCTTGCCGCACAGCACCCGGATTGGATTGAAGCATACTACTCCGAGAAAATCTACCCTTTTATCAGCGCATGGATGGGAAAGCTCAATTCCTTCACCCGCGCTTCATTGGCTGAGTGCATTCTGTTTGCGCTTGTAATCACGGTTGCCGTATTAACGCTTGCGTATCTTTACCGCCTGTTGTTTCGGCGAATCCGCTTTTCCGCCTTTGTTGGCTATCTGCTTTCGCTGTGCATCGCGGGAGGCGTGTTGCTCAACCTGTTTTATGTGATGTGGGGCTTCAATTATTTCCGGCCTTCACTTTATACGCTTCTTACGCTTCCAGTGGAAGAACGCAGCACGGACGAACTGGAGGCAGCATGCTTACGCCTTGCGGAAGAGGCAAACGCATTACGGGGCAAGGTGCGTGAAAATGAGGAAGGCGTATTCACACTCGAAGAAGGATACGAGGCCTACTTTGACCAAATTCCGGCCGCATACGCAGCGTTAGGCTGTGAACTTCCTCTTTTTTCCCGGCGCACCTATGCCGCAAAGGGTGTCGCGAGTTCCGTCGGTCTTTCCTATGCCGGGATCTCCGGCATCTTCATCCCGCATACAGGGGAAGCGAACGTAAATGTCGATCAGCCTGCGCTCCTGATGCTTTCCGCTGCAGCACACGAAACTGCCCACTACCTTGGCATTGCGCGCGAGGACGAGGCAAACTTCGCCAGCTACCTTGCCTGCACGCATTCGCAGGATCCTTCCATTTCGTATTCTGGCACAATGCTTGCCCTGATCCATTGCGGAAACAAGCTTTATGCCGCAGACAAGGAAAAATACTCCGCCCTTTACGCAACCTACAACGAGGGGGTGGTGCGCGATATCCGGAGCAATAATGCGTATTGGGATTCGTTTGAAGGCCCGGTCGAAGAAGCCGCCACAACGCTCAATGACAATTACCTGAAGTTTAACCAGCAGGAAGATGGAGTAAAAAGCTACGGCATGATGGTCGACCTCATTCTTGCCTACTTTGCTGCCGGGAATTGATCTGCTATTGCGCTTTGGTTTTCACGGCCCGTTCCAGCACTTTTGCCGCAATGGGCGCGGCAACCGTTCCGCCTCCCCCCGCCTGCTCCACGATTACGGTGATCGCATAGGGATGCGCATCACTATCGATATAGCCGGTGAACCAGGCATGCGCACGTGCGTTTTTTGCAGAGGAAACCTCTGCCGTGCCTGTCTTTCCGCAGACGGTATAACCATCCACGGCTGCGCGCGTGCCCGTGCCGCGTTGCACCACGCCGCGCATGCAGGCCGCAAGGAATTCCGCTTCGTTGCCTTTGAGGAACGCTTCATATACCTCTGGCGCGAGGCTTTTGTATTCTATGCCCGCCATACCGCTCACGCCTTTTAAAAGCTTTGGTTCCATGGCGGCGCCTCCATTTGCAACGGCACATGTAATCAGGCAGAGATGCACAGGCGTAATAATGTCTGTATGTTGGCCAACCCCGCTCCAAGCGAGCTCGAAATCCGTTTCCGCATCGCCGTAGGTTCCCGGATATGCCACCAGTTCGTCAAACAGGAACTCCCCGTTGAATCCAAGCGACTCAGCCGTTTTGCGCAGATTCGTTTCGCCGATTTCAAGCGCAAGCTGTGCAAAGACATGATTACAGGAGTGGATGAAGGCTTCCTCCAACGTCAGCTGACCATGCCGGGCGTCCTCATGATCCCGAAGAAGAATATATTCCTCGCGCAATGCCCCCGTTTCATCATAAGGGTTCACACCGTCATTCACCAGCGTTCCGCTTTCCTTTTCAAACACAAGCGGCCCGCTGCACAAAAACGTGCGGCTCTGCACATTCGGCAGATATCGCAGCGCTGCAATCGTCGTAACGATTTTAAACGTCGATCCCGGAGTATAGCGTCCCATCGTTGCGCGGTTGACCATGCTGCCCTCTGCAAGCGTGTATCCTCCTGTGGCATAGTCCTTCATGCGTGCCGGATCGAATCCGGGGCGCGCGGTGCAGGCAAGCACTTCCCCTGTTTTGTAATTCATCAGCAAAATTGCACCGTTGTATCCTTCTAAAAGAGAATAGGCATATTCCGAGAGCGCTGCATCAACCGTGAGCATAATATCGGCTCCCGTACGCTGTTTCCCTGAAACCAAATAAGAAAGCTGTTCGCCAAGATCCTGATCAAATCCAAGCAGATATTTTGCAAACAACGCTTCTGCTCCAAGCGTCTGCCCAGCCGTGTCGCCGATTACATGTGCGGTAGCAAGCCGCATGCTCTCATCCGCAGCGTAGTTCCGCTCCCCCGCTTCATTTGTGGTGGCAAGCGCAAGGCCACGGCGGTCAAATATCGTGCCGGCCAACACGGTATTCTTCTGTTTTGTTACGCGTGTATTGTAAGGGCTGGCAAACCAATAGGCACCATACGCGCCGACGATGTAAACAAGATATCCTGCAAGCAGCAAAAACAGCGCAACGAACACGGCCAGCATACCCTTAATGTTCCGCCTGGTATTCATGCGCGTTCCTCCTCATCCGCTTCATAGTCTGCCCCATCTTCTTTACCGTTTGAGGGCTGCGTCTCCCGGGCAAGCGCATCCTCCAGTGAGGCACCGCTTTTTGCCGCGACCCCTTCCAAAATTCCGGCGAACAGCATGCAGGCGATCATAGAGCTGCCGCCATAGCTTACGAATGGCATGGTGATCCCCGTGAGTGGAATCAGTTTGATTACGCCGCCGATAATCACGAATGTTTGCACCGCCAGCATTGCCGTTGCTCCAAATGCTGCGAGCATGCTGAACCGGTCTTCCGCATGGAGTGCAATTAAAACTCCGCGCACCACAATAAGCAGATACAGCGCAATAACGCCCACGCCAAACACGATGCCGAATTCCTCGCAGATGACGGCAAAAATATAATCCGTATGATAGGCCGGGATCATCTTTGGCGAACCTTGCCCGAGCCCCAACCCCCACAATCCCCCCGAAGCGATTGCCATGAGTCCCTGCGCAATCTGGTACCCGCTCGTGGAATAGGTCGCCCATGGATCCTGCCAAATGGCGATGCGCGCGCGTACATGGTCAAACAGCAAATAACTCGCATACGCGCCTGCGCCGCCAGTAAGCAGCGCTGCGAGCGTCGCCCCGATATTGCTCGTCGCAACGATAAAGACCATCAGGAACGTGCCGGCCATCAACATTGCGGCGCCCAAATCCCGCTGCAGCACAAGAAGCGCCGCAACTGCACCCACAAACAGAAACAACGGAACCAGATCCCGCACGTGCGTGCGTTCCGTCATCGCATCTGCAAGCACGAACACAAGCGCAACTTTTACAAATTCGGAGGGCTGAAACAATATGCCGCCCACGCTGATCCAGTTTTTTGCTCCGCCGGATTCCTTTCCAACAAAAATCAGCGCGCCGAGGATACCCAAACTCAAAAGCGCCATCGGGATGCTGAGCACGCGAAAAATACGAGGCCGCCGCATCAATGCCATCATCAGCAGCATTGCCGCAAGCCCTATGCCGAGCATCATCAGTTGGCGCGCTGCTGTTTCCGGTTCGATGCGGTATTGAACCACCATGCCAAGCGCACAAAGAAAGAATATTGTTAGAATCAGGAGCTTGTCCGCGTGCGGGGCCAGCCAGGAAAGCAAACAACAGGAAAGAAGAATTACACCCGAAACTATTGCCCCAAGCAGCAGAGCCCCGGCGTCAAACGATTCGGTACAGAAGGAAAGCAGAAGAAAAGCCGCAGCAGTGAAAAACAAAACTGCACGAAGCGCAGCGGCGCAGCGTGCATGGCGCAGTCTATGCATGGTCCCCCTCCTCTGCACGCATTTTGTGGCAGACAAAACATACGTCCTGCACCCACACCACATCGCCGTCCGCAAGTGGCGTTTCTCTCCGAATCAAAGGCTGGCCGTTAATTTCGCAGTAGCGCTTCTGCTTCGTAGAAAAACGGTACTCACCCTTTCTGAGAATAATGCGCGCATGGCGTGTCTTCATTTTACTTTTAGGAAGCGTTATTTCACAATCCGCGCCGCTGCCTATCTCGTTATCTTCCGCAAGCGGAAACCACCTGCCCCGATAGCGGGCGGGTTCCAATACCTCAATCCAATGAATTGAAAGCTTCAAGATGCGCTGTGCTGCGCGCAGGCAGCGGTATTCTGAAACGGAGCGGACGATCAGCACGGCTATAAAGTAAGCAAGCAGCGCAAGGAACACATACCGCATCAGAGACGATGCCGCCGCATACGCACTCACCGCTCAACCTCATATTCCGCTGCAGAAAGGGCCGAAAGCGCGCGTTCAAAGCAGGCAGCCTTGGTTAAAGCATAGTCCGTATTAATAGAAAATTCCTGTTTGAGCGCAACGGTTCTCATTTGCCTTCTCCTTCGTTTTTGATTTCCATTGCAAGGCTGTACGCCTCGTTGCGCGGCGTGCCGAGCAAGGCGGAAACCTCCTTTGCCGCATCCTTTGCGCGCACACCGCGTGCGAAAAGCGACTCCAACATCGCCCGCACATCCGCTTCCGTAGCTGCAGGTGCATCCGGCGCGCCACCGATGAGCAACACACATTCTCCACGCGGCGGCGCTTCGGCATAGCGCGCTGCAAGAGCGGAGAGCGGCTCTCGCACCGCCTCTTCGTACACCTTGGTCAGTTCCCGTACGAGCGTTGCCGGGCGGTCGCCAAGCGACAAAGCGAGTTCTGCGCAGGTTGCGGCGACCCGCAGCGGGCTCTCATAAAAAATCAGTGTACCGCGGTGCGCAGCAAGGCCTGCGACCGCCTCACGCCGCTCCTTCGTTTCACGCGGAAGAAATCCGTAAAAGCAGGCACCCCGGCTTGGAAAGCCGGAAAGGACCAGCGCCGTAAGCGCGGCGGAGGCGCCGGGCAGAACGGTAAACGGAACGTTTTCGCGGATGCATGCCGCAACAAGCCGTTCCCCCGGGTCGGAAATCCCCGGCATGCCCGCATCGCTCACAAAGGCAACCGCCTCGCCCGCATGCACAGAACGAATGATTTCCTCCGCGCGTTCCTTTTCATTATGCTCGTGGCAGGAAACAAGCGGCTTTTTGATTTCAAGCCGGTTTAACAGAGCGGCGGTATGGCGCGTGTCCTCACAATAAATGCGGCTTACGCTTTCAAGCACGCGCACTACGCGAAGGGTAATATCCTCCAGATTGCCGATAGGTGTCGCGCAAAGATAAAGCATGGGTTCAAGCGCATTCCGCCTTTTTTCTTCCATCAAGATTCCTCCAAAATGATATCAGCTTCAAAAACAAGCCCGCTTTTCCCTCCCTTTTTTGCCTCTGCAAGGAAAAGGTACGGCGCTTTTCCGCATTTCGAGCGGACGAAACAGATGCGCTTCACGGCAAGCATTTCGGCTTCAAGCGCAGCGCAGAACCGCGAGAGCCCAAAAACAGGATAACAGGCAAACAGCCTGCCGCCGTTTTTGAGCATTCGCCGCGCACAAGCGGCAACTTCGCTGATCGTGCAGCTTGTTTGATGTGCGCTTTGCTGGCGTACAGGGTTTGGGCTTTCGGTTCCACCGGAAAAGTACGGCGGGTTGCAGCAAATGCAGTCAAAACTTTCCCAAGGCAGGCGGGCATCCGGCAGCAGGCGCAAATCGGCCTCATATACCTTGATTGCTTTTGACAGACCGTTTTTTGCAACGCTTTTTTCCATCAGCCTGCAGCAGCGCTCTGAAATGTCCGCAGCGCAGATGCCGGCCCCCGTCTTTGCATGCACCAGAAAGGAGACAATGCCGGTTCCTGCACCCAGATCAAGCACATGATCATTCCTGTTGGCGCGCACGAAGTTTGCGAGCAGCACGGCGTCATGTCCGTAGGAAAAGCCCTCCGTATCCCGATAAATGCCAAGCCCCGCACATTGCAGGTCTTCCCAAACCTCTGCCATATGCCCTTCTCCCGTATCGCAAGTATAGTATCATTTTGGTAGGAAACACGCCGCTTGTCAATCATGAATATCCATGTTCCCAGGTTTCGCCTGAATCATGGAAAATCATCTTGACAAAAATACAGGAAACAAGTAAACTAAATCAAATTACGAATACGCCGCAGTGACGGAAAGAGTAAGTGGAATGCGTGCCCAAAGAGAGCCGGGGTCAGGTGAAAGCCCGGCGGTGCAGCGCCACTGAACATGGCTCCCAAGCGGCTCCGGCCGAACGCAGTTTGCCTTAAGCCGAAGCGGACGCGCCCGATACAGCGCACGTCTTTAAGCTGCCCTCCGGGCAGGAAGAAGGGTGGTACCACGAAAAAACATCGTCCCTTTGTGCGAGCGCGCAGAGGGATGTTTTTTTTATGACGGGAGGAACAACATGAGCGAAACAAAAAATTATTACATTTCAACGGCCATTGCATATACTTCGGCCAAACCCCACATCGGCAACACCTATGAGATCGTGCTCGCCGATGCCATCGCCCGATATAAGCGCATGACCGGCTACCGTGTATACTTCCAGACCGGCACCGACGAGCACGGCCAGAAAATTCAGGAAAAGGCGGAAGCCGCCGGTGTAACGCCGCAGGAATATGTAGATGGCGTGGCCGGAGAGATTCGCCGCATCTGGGATTTGATGAACACGACCTACGACAAATTTGTTCGCACCTCGGATCCGGAGCATGTGGCAAAGGTACAGAAAATCTTTAAGCGGCTCTATGATCAGGGGGATATTTACAAGGGCACCTACCACGGTAAATATTGCACCCCCTGTGAGAGCTTTTGGACCGAAAGCCAGCTTAAGGATGGGAAATGCCCGGATTGTGGACGGGAAGTTCAGGATGCGGAAGAAGAAGCATACTTTTTCCGCATGAGCAAATATGCCGACCTGCTTCTTGCATATATTCAGGATCATTCGGAGTTCATTCAGCCGGAGTCCCGGAAAAATGAGATGGTTAACAATTTCCTCAAACCCGGCCTGCAGGACCTGTGCGTTTCCCGCACTTCCTTCACTTGGGGAATTCCGGTAGACTTCGACTCCAAGCATGTGGTTTATGTATGGCTGGATGCCCTGACCAACTACATCACATTCTGCGGCTATGACCCGGACGGCAATCACGACCAGCATTATAAGGACTTTTGGCCTGCGGACCTCCACCTGATCGGTAAGGACATCGTCCGTTTCCATACCATTTACTGGCCCATTTTCCTCATGGCTTTGGGCGAACCCCTGCCCAAGCAGGTGTTTGGCCATCCGTGGCTTTTGGTGGGCAGCGGCAAGATGAGCAAATCCGCAGGCAACGTGGTCTACGCCGACGACTTGGTGGAACAATTCGGAGTGGATGCAATCCGTTACTTCGTTCTCCACGAAATCCCCTTCGCAAACGATGGGGCGATGACCTATGAGCTTATCATTGAGCGGGTAAACACGGAGTTGGCCAATATTCTGGGCAATCTGGTTAACCGCACCATTGCTATGGACCAAAAGTATTTTGGTGGGCAGATCATGGCTCCCGTCGCCTCCGAACCCGTGGATGAGGAACTCAAGGCAATCGCCCTTGCCCTACCCGCCCGGGTGGAAGCACGGATGAATGAGCTCAAGGTGGCCGATGCAATGGATGAAATATTTGCCCTGCTGCGCCGTGCAAACAAGTATATTGATGAGACCGCTCCCTGGGCTTTGGCCAAAGACGCGGAAAAGCGGGATCGTTTGGGCACTGTGCTCTACAATCTGCTGGAGGCAATCCGCTTCTCCGCCATTCTGTTAGAACCTTACCTGCCGGAAACCTCCGCACGGATGCTGCACCAGCTTGGCGTTAAAAACGGCGGCGTAGCGTCCCTGTCCCGCTTTGGCGGAATGCCTGTTGGCGGCACGGTGGGTCAGGCAGAAATTCTTTTCGGCCGCATTGACCGCGAGCAAAAGCTCGCGGAGTTGGAGGCATGGCAAGAGGCAAAGGCCAAGGCTGCTCTTCCTGCTGTAGAAGTAGAACCACAGCTTACCGAAAATGTTGACTTTGATACCTTCTGCCGCAGCGATTTCCGCGCAGTGAAGGTTAAGGATTGCCAACGGGTAAAAAAGTCCGATAAACTGCTGCGCTTCACTTTGGATGACGGCACAGGAGAAGATCGGCAGATTCTTTCGGGCATTGCAAAGTATTACCAGCCGGAGGAGCTCATAGGCAAAACGCTTGTAGCCATTGTAAACTTGCCCCCCAGGAAGATGATGGGCTTTGAAAGCCGCGGGATGCTTATCTCCGCCGTCCACAAGGAACGCGGGGATGAACGGCTTAACCTTATCATAATTGACAGCGCCATCCCTGCCGGAGCCAAGCTCTGCTGAGACCGAGATGATGTACTTTGACACGCACACGCACCTGACGGACGAACGCTTTGATGCGGATCGCGATGCATTGCTCTCCTCCCTGCCGCATCACGGCCTCGCGCTTGCGCTTGACGTTGCCTGCGCGCTTGGGGATTTCCCCAAAACGCTTGCACTGACACAGGCCTACCCTTGGATTTACGGTGCATACGGCGTGCATCCGCATTATGCCGCCGAAGCGCCGGACGGGTACCTGGAGGAGGTCTCCTCTGCACTCAGGTACCCCAAAGCCAAAGCGCTTGGTGAGATTGGGCTTGATTACCATTACGATTTTGCGCCGCGCGAAACGCAGCGCCGCGTGTTTGCGGAGCAGCTTGCGCTCGCGCAGTCGCTTGGCTTCCCTGTTGTACTGCATATCCGAGAAGCATTCGGCGATTGCATGGACATCCTCAGGGCATATAGAAATGGTCTTTGCGGCGTGATGCACTGCTTTTCCGGAAGCGCAGAGATTGCGCGCGAATGCGTGGACCTGGGCCTGTATGTTGCTTTTGGCGGCGCTGTTACGTTCAAAAATGCGCACAAGCCAATTGAAGCGGCGGCATATGTGCCGCTTGACCGACTGCTGCTCGAAACGGATTGTCCCTACATGACCCCTGTTCCCCATCGCGGCGAGCGAAACGATCCTTCTTTTATTCCTTTCATCGCGCAGGCGGTAGCACAAGCGCGCGGCATGGATGCCGAAGAGCTCATGCAGGCGACGCTTCGAAACGGAAAGCAGCTCTTCCAAATTCCATGACCAGCATACCGAAACGGCCTGCAGAAGCTTCTGCAGGCCGTAATCAATGGGCAGTCTCAGTTAAGTAGTGGGGATCCAAGCAGCAATGTTTTTGTGCTTTCCAAATGCGTGCGAAGCACTGCGCAAGCCAGTTCGGCGTCTTTGCTGTGGCAGGCATCAATCAACGCCTGATGCTCCTCAATCGACTTGAAGGCGCTATCGTCTTCCTTTGGATAGTAAGGGCGCAAGTAGCGATCCGAATTCGCATGCAGTTGGTCAATCATCGAAAGCGCAACATCGTTGTTGCAGGGAGCATAGAGCGCCAAATGGAACTGAAGGTTTAAAGTGTCATATCGCTGTGGGTTACGCTCCGCGTGGAAGGCATCCAACAATTCCTGCGCATACGACAAATCGCTTTCATCCATAAGCGGGATTGCCGTTTTAAACGCGCCCATTTCGAGCATGATACGCGTATCCATTACATTCTCCAGTTCATGCCGCGTCAGCCTTGTTACGACCGCACCACGGTTCGGGTAAATCCGTACTAGCCCCTGTGCTTCCAACTGGCGAAATGCCTCGCGTACTGGAATGTGGCTCACATTCAGCGCGGAAGATATTTCATCCTGCCTGAGCGGCATTCCACCCGGAAGTATACCCCGGACGATTGCCATACGAATTACCTGAAACACCCAATCACGCGCAGCCATTGTTTTGGGCTGCATCTCCTCCGCAATTTTTTTTAATTCCATTTTAATCACACACCTTCTTTGAAATTGTAAAAAGATATATGCTTGCTGAATTCTCAGAGATTACAGCTCTATCTTATACTTTTTCCCTGCCATTCGTCAAGGAATTAATTCAAATGTGTGCGAATCACGGACTGTGTCTTTCAATCATCCCCTGAAAACTCGATGTCGTTCAGGATGATTTCAGCTTTTCCCACTTGAACTAGCGCCGTCTTTTTAACAGGCCCGCATACTTGTTTTCCGTTGACGGAAAGTTCCGGATGTTCGGGAACCACGGAATATCGGTAAGAAGCTCCGCTGCTGACCATGTTATCTTCAAATTCAACCTTTCCTGTCTGACCGATCCATTCCTTTATGAGCATGCGATCGCTTCCATAAGCGTCCTCCCGGTATAGCCTATACCGTATAAAGGACTGGCGAGCCGTAAAGGAAACCGTTGGGATTTGTGTTGCCGAAAGGGTCACAGCAAGATCCCGTACCGGTGCCGGGACCCCCCAATACTGTGTGGTAATTGTGGGCTCGGTGCCGGTGCGGAACACTTCGCGCAACACGCTGCTTTGCGGTGTAAATGAATTGGACAGAACCGCAGTATGCTCCACTGTGAGCGTGCGCTTATCCAAAGCATACTCTGCCACGCCATCCGGCATAATGAAATCAGGTGAAGTTTTACCTTCGTATAAAAACTTGAAAACTTCACGGAGCACCAATGCGGGATACTTTCCCCCTGTGGCATCGGCGGGAAGCATTCCGTCCTCCGTATTGTCGTATCCCATCCACACGCATGCAGCGTATTCAGGATTATACGCCGCCATCCATGCATCCCGGTTTCCTTCCCCCGTACCAACGGTTCCGGTCTTCCCCGCAATCGGGAGCTCCAGCTCACCCAAGCGGCGGCCGGTTCCTTCTTCAATTGCACTTTCAAGCATGCTGGTAAGAATATAAGCGTTCTCTTTGCTCATTACACGGTTGCTTTCGGGCTCATATTCATATAACACCCTGCCTGCGGCATCCGTAATGTACCGGATTACAGTAGGCGTATCGTATACGCCTTCAGACGCAAACGCTGCATAGGCGCCTGCAAGCTGCCATGGCGAGACGCCATAGGTAAATCCCCCGAGCGCAAGCGTAAGGCTTGTATCTGTTTTATCAAATGAAACGCCAAGCGATTCGGCAAACGCCTTTCCCTGCCCTAACCCAACTTCGTTGAGCACTTTCACGGCAGGAACATTAAGGGAGCGCTGCACTGCTTCGCGCAGCGTTACCCATCCATAGTACTTGTTGTTGAAATTCCTTGGCGCATAATCCGCAAAGGTTGTAGGCTCGTCAAGCAGCATAGACGCTGCTGTATACCCGCAAAGCTCCAACGCAGGCGCATATGCTATGACGGGTTTTATCACGGAGCCAGGTTGCCTGCGGATGCGCGTTGCACGGTTAAAAGCCATGGCCACATTGGAATCTCTCCCCCCAACAAGCGCTGCAACATGTCCCGTACCCGCTTGTTGGATTACAATTGCGCCCTCGCAATCCGCTGCCGGAAAGAATGAATCCTCTGCAAAAATCTCCTCACAGTGCGCCTGCAAAGCAGGATCCATAGCCGTGTAGATGCGGTACCCGCCTGTGAGTAACTCATCCATGCTTATACCAAGAATATCTGATGCGGTGCTCAGCGCAGTATCAACATAATACCCGCGCGATGGTTCCGTGACGTTTTGGATCTCGAGGGGTTCTGCCGAGGCGGCATCACATTCTTCTTGCGAGATGTAACCATATTCGTGCATCAGCGAAATGATATTATTGCGTCTGCGCAGGCAATCATCCGGCTTAAGATGCGGTGCGTAATTGGTTGGGGATTTCAGTATGCCCGCAAGCGTTGCTGCCTGAGCGATGCCCAATTCGGACGCATGCGTGCCAAAGTATCCCAGCGCTGCCGATTCCACTCCATAATACCCACGCCCAAAGTATACATAGTTCAAATACATTTCAAGGATTTCATCCTTGCTGTATTTCTTTTCCATCTGGTAAGCCAGCACGGCTTCTTCCAATTTGCGGCTGATCGTTTTATCCGCGCTTAAATGGCTAAGCTTGATGAGCTGCTGCGTAATTGTAGACGCGCCTTGCACATAACTGCCTGCCTTAATGTCCTGCCATGCAGCCCCTGCAATACGGATTAAATCCACCCCGGGATGTTCATAAAACCGTGCGTCTTCCGCAGAAATAAACGCCATACGCACATGCTTTGGAACCTCTGAAATGGAAACGGAAACCCGGTCTTCCGCCGCATGAAGCCTGAGGGCCTCATTGTCGTCTTTATCGTATAGAATCAGCGTTTCGGGCGCGCCCAAAATGTTTTCCGGGTCAAATTCTTTCCAGGCATCCAGCTTCAGCAAGCTTACGGCAAAAAACAGCACGAAACAGGTTGCCGCAAGAGCGAACGCCAGCAAAACCGCTTTCAAAACGGTAAAAAACAGGGAATTCTTCTTTTTTCTTGGTTTATCAGAACGCATGGAATCGCCTCCCCATATCAGTATTGCCCGATATGGGGCGCAATAGTACGGTCTTATAAAGTTCAGCGGCGCGGAATCACAGCGTTTCGGATGCGCGTCAAATAAATTTTTTGGCAGGTAAAATAAAGAAGGTCATATACAAAGAATGCAACTTGCAGAAGCGGCACAACCGCCCAAAGCGGGATGGGCAGCGCTACCGATGAAAGGTCAAAACTAAGCGTAAACATGGCGAGAAGAACCGCGAGCGCAAAAAACAAGTCACAGTAAAGCAGCTTCAGAACCGATCCAACCAAGCGGTCACCAATATGCTCATCCAAAAACGTTTTAAAGATTCCATAATGCCCAAGAAGGAGCGCATATGGAATAAGCGCAGCCTTGGATGGCAACAGCAACAGTCCAAGAGCCACAGATGCTGCATAGACTAGAAACGCACTTAAATAAGCTTGTTCTGCGCACAGGATGTACACAAAAACCGAGGATAGAAAATAGCAGGCGATCCGCATCGTTGGCAGCACGGCCGCAGCATATAACGAAAGCACTGTAAGCGCAATGCACATGGCACTGAGCGTAATTTGTTTTGCAGGAGAAAGCTTCAGCATTGGCACACCTCAACATCAGCAGCAGCGGATCAGGTCGCCGCCCATGCATTCGCAGCAACAGTCTGCACAGAGCAAACCTGAACAAACATCGCATCCGGAGCAGGAAGAATCATAGCCCGACGCCTGTCGGGTATAGGGATTCCCCGTAGTGCGCAAGGTTTTATATGCGTTTGCATATTCGGCATTCCCGGGTTCCTGATGATAAGCGCGGCTGATATAATCGTTTGCCTTATCATACCAGCCTTGCCGAAGATAAATTATTCCGTAAAGATAATACCATTCGGCGTTCCGCACAGAAATCGTATCCAGCACCTGCTTGGCTGCCTGAAGGTTGTTCTGGTTAATGAACGCGCGCGCCCGCGCAAAGTCAGCTGCATTGGGGCCTGAATATGTGGAACCTTGCCCACTGTAACCATAGTTTGAATAGGCCCCGGCACCGGATCCGGAGGCTTGCGTAGAGCCGTTCTTCTTGGTCAGTGCTTCATACGCTTCATTAATTTCAACGAGTTTTTCGTTGGCGAGCTCTTTTAAGTCCGTATCCGTGTATTTATCAGGGTGGTATTTTTTCACAAGCTTCAGATACGCTGCGCGAATCTCTTCCTGCGATGCGCCCTCACTTACGCCAAGGACTTTATACGGATTGTTCATGCTTTCCTCCCAACAGCTTCTGCGTTCGTGCAGCACAGCCATCATACAGAATATTATCCAATATCTCCCGATTCACGGCAATATCCAATAGCTCATATGCTTTGATTGCCTCATGAATCGAATAGTGCATCAGAAATCCCGCGCGTTCCGCGTCTGCCCCCGTAACGTTAAAAACGTTATAGGCGCCCGTGCGCGCATCGCGCTCCCGGTCCTCCCATGCATCGGCTAGATACACCCACTTCCCGATATTATACAGCAGTGCCTCAAAAGCAGGCTTCATGCGCACGTCCGCAAGCGGCGCTTCCTTTCCAGCGGCGCGCATCAACAGTGCGAAACAATCTGCCGGCGCGTCAAGTATGTTACACCTTTCCCGCTCCAGCACAGAGAGTTCCCGGATGCCGGCTTCAACCGCGCTCACCATCTTCGGCCGATCGGCTAAAACTTGTTTTGCCGCCCGCCTTAATAAGCCTTTTCCTGCAAGTGCAGATGCTTTCTTTTCATCTTGCCAATCATCGCGCAGCTTATACCACGCAAGCGCAACATTAAAATCTGCGGAAAAACGCAACGCATCGGAATCGGGTGCAAAGAGCCGCTTTTTTTGAAACGGCTTATACCCGCAGGAACGCGGGATACAGGGCTGCGCCGCTCCACCTGAAAGCCCGGTGAGCAGCATTGCAAGAAAAGTGCTGTCATAATTAAGCGTCAGCCGCGCCGCCTGACCGAATCTTGCACCGATGGAGGCACAGAGCCCGCAATAGTATGCGTTGTATTGTGCCAGCTCCCGCATGCGGAGTTCCTGTTTCAGCGGCACGATATATCCAAACATCAGTTCTGCGCCTTTCTAAAAACTACATCAGGTATACCACGACTTTTTGTCGGGCATGTGTCGCTGCGGAAACAAAACGGTTATCCTAGCTTTCGATCTCCGGAGCGCTGCACTGATGAAAGCGTGCAAAGCGCGTGAGCGCTCTCTGCAAAGCGCTGCGGGGCAGGCGCTTGCCAGGCTCCAACCATAGGTTTTTTAGGATAAGCCTGTTTTCTTTCCGATCACATACCAGTTCAATCCGTCCAGCAAACCCCTCACCATACAGGACCGGAAGCGTATAGTAGCCGTACTGACGCTTCGCGGGCGGCGTATAGATTTCCCAACGATAGGAAAAACCGAAAACCGCTTCAATCAGCTTGCGATCCCAAAGAAGATTGTCCAGCGGCGCGATAAATTCACAGCGCGGCGCTAATTTCTCCGTTCCGCATGCCGTTTCAAGGAGCGGCAGATCCTGTTTGAGAAAATAAAGTGGCTGCCGAATATCTTCCACCCCAATTGCAACAATCGTGCCCAATGCGCATAAATCCTCAATTGCTGCAGTTCTGGCCTTCATATCTAATCCTCGGATTTCCAGCCAGGCATCCGAAGGTCGATTCCACAGCAATCCTACGCTGCCGATTCGCCGGGCCACCGCCCAACGGTAATACTCGGCCTGCGTTTGGTTTGGGTCAGGCGCGCTAAGAAGCTCCGGTGGCAGGTGGCGCGCAGCAAAGTCATAGTATTTCCGCGTACCCTGTTTGTTGTGTATGACGAGCTCTCCCTGAAAATACAGCGTTTCCAGCGCGGCACGGCCAATTGGCGCATAGCCCCAAGGCCAGCGTACCTTTTCCCGGCCATCCGGAATATCATCCGAGCAACAAGAGCCCTGCGAAGCCACCGTTTCCCTTGCAAGCGCAAGCGCGGGGCGGACTGCTTCCGCATTGTAAGTGTTTTGCATGCGCGTTCGCGCAAAGTACGGCCAATCCTCAACAGGAAAAATGGCCATGCATTTATCCCAATAGTCTATCAGGCTGCGATCCTCGTACAGAAGCTCCTGCAGCATCTCCTTGCGGAAGCCTTTTACACGTGCTTGAAGCACCAATTCCGCATTGCGTCCGCACACATCGATTGGGTCATATTGTATACATCCGACGCTGCGTATAAACGCAAGCACTCCGTTCTTCCCGCAATAACGGTAATGGTCGATAAGGCCATGGCGCAACAGCAGAAAGCGCGCTGCCTGCTGTTTTGTGACAGTACGAAGTTTCACCGCTTCCCCATCCTTTTCTCTAAAATGAATCCGCTATCGCTGCAAGCGCAGCTTGTACGGCATGCACCATTGCGGAAAGCGGCATAGACGCAGCGCCGGGCTTGCCTTCTGCTTGTTCTGGAAGATATGGCAGATGGATGAACCCTGCAGGAATGCCATACCCCATGCGGCTGATGTAATGCAGTGCTTCGTATGAAACATGGTTACAGACGAATGCGCCTGCGGAAGCGGACATTGCGCATCCCACTTCGCACTTGCGCATTTCCTGCAGCATTGCATGAACCGGCAGGGTTGAAAAATACGCAGCCGGCCCTTCCGGATCGATTACAGAATCGATGCGCTGCTCACCGTCATTATCGCGTGCCTCGCAATGATCCAGATTTACAGCAATTCGCTCCGGAGTAATTTTTGCCCGGCCACCAGCCTGGCCGAGCATTACTACAGCATCCGGCCTTACCCTTTCGATCTGCTCCAACAATAGCACAGCACTCTTTCGATAGCTCACAGGAAGCACTGATCTGTACAGCGCTGCGCCGGATATCGCCTCCGGCAGCCGCTCCAACACAGCCTGCGCGGGGTTTATCCTTTCTCCGCCAAACGGTTCAAAAGCCGTAATCAAAATTTTTTTCATGCAAATAAGATAACAGAAAAAGGAGCTGTGCGCAAGCACCGCTCCCATTCTTCGCTTTCAAACGGTTAAAATTCAGTTTCCTTTGCCGAAGAGGCGCGAGAAAAAGTCCGCAACCTTGCCAAAAAAGTTCTTCACACCAGCTGCAAATTCACTCAATTTGGATTCAACCTGCTTCGCACCTTCGAGCGTCTTTGTGAGTGAAACCAGCTTCTCCTGCAACTGCGCTACATCGAGCTTTTCCAAACTGCGGCAGAGCTTAAGCAGCTGATCCACCTGCGCGTCTGTAATCGAAACGTTGTATGCCTCCGCAATGCCCTTAATTTCAGCGCGCACCTCATCGTCCGTCATATTCTGCGTTTGATCCAGAATCTTTTTTAGCTCATTGACGATCTGCGTCGCTTCATTGCTTCCGATGTATTCGGCAAGTTCACCCGTTGTAACCAGTTCTTCCACGCCAATGGTCTTTGCAATCTCAGAAAGCGTCGTGCCGGTGATGTCCTCGTACGCCTTATAAATGCCGGTGAGCGCCGCCGTACCGGAAACGTCAAACGGTGCGCTGACCTTAACCTCGGCATCGGTAATTCCGGCAGTAATGAGCGCATTCATATACATTTCGCTCGTGCACCAGTTAATGTGATTGGTGCTGATCTTTAAGCCTTTGCCTTCCTCAAGCGTTTTAATGTAGATGCAGGAAAGCGCTACGCTGCCGATCTTGCGTTCCGGGGCGATTCCTTCAAGATAGGCCCGTTCATCTGCGTTTGTCACAGTGATTTCCGTAACAGAGCCGCGTTCAATCCCAAAATCTTTGTAAATCTGCACAACCTGCGCTTCATCCAAATTTGCCCCTATGGTGACGCGGACTTCGCCGCTGTCTGCCGGCGTCAAAACTGCGTCTCCTTCCTCGTCCGCAAACGCTGCGGACGGCAGGATCATGAAGCAAAGCAGGAGCGTAAGCACGGCTGCAATCGTTTTTTTCATCATATCATCCTCCCAAAATTGAACATGCTGCCGGATCAAAACCCGACAGCTGCATTATACCACATCAGTGGCCACAATATTTCAAACGAAGTGTAAACTCTCTTTGGAGCACCAACCAAGCACACCGTTATGCTTGACAAAGCATTTTTTCTGCCCTTCTTCAACGATAGAAACGATATCTCCCGCTGAAAGCGGCAACCAGTAATCCGTATGATCATAAGAGCATTGCCTTCCATTGCATAAAAAGAGCTTTTCATTTGGAATCAGAAGCGTGCGCCCAGTATACAGGCAGCGGCAAAGGCTTTCCGAATTGCCTGCTGCCAGAAGTTCAATTTCTTTGTGCTGCCATGCGATTGAGGCCGGTTCGGGAGATGCCTCCTGTGCATGCAGCACGACCGCCTGCGGAAGCTCGTCTGCCCATGCAGTAGAAAACATGCCGTTTTCACGAATCAGCGCATTAAGCTGCCCGGACCGCTTAACGCCGTTTCCTCCATCAATGCATATGATCTTTCGATGAAAATCAAAAACCGGATTGCAGGTGAGATAAGGTACAATAAGTTGCGC
>DCKB01000014.1:12053-28430 GCA_002320595.1 Christensenella sp. UBA1685 | reverse complement strand
CGCTTAAGCGCCAATAAAAGCGGCGCGCCGTTCCCGCGCGTCGCATGTGGCCGGGGCATTTGCCCAAGGTTCCACTGTCTGCATTTTACCAGAACATTTGTGCGTATTCAACGGCATGTTTCCGGCAAATATTGTGCATTGTATATCAAACGGACGCTCTTGCCTGTGGTCATTGCGCCCGATCCGTGATATACTAAGCTTGGAATTTCAAAGGCGTTTTTCCATGCCGCACCCGATTGACTGGAGGTACTTTTCTATGCATGAATATGAACCAATCCGCATCCGCCCGCTCACGCTGCGCGGCGTGTTCGGGATCACAGGAAAGGTCTTTGGCCGCCGCCTTGGCGCGCTCATCGGCTATAACTGCCTGTATCTTGTTGTCCTGCTCCTGATTGTGGGCATCGCCATGCTGCCCATGCTGCAGCCCCTGTTTTCGCTGCCGGATTACCAAACGTCCAATGCTGAAGCGCTGCGCATCGTCGGCGGCTCGCTCATGACGGTGATCCTCGCCCTCCTCGGCTCCCTGCTGCTTTCGCTTCTCATCCAGCCGATCTATTGCGGCACGCTGTACGGCGAACTGTCCGCCCGTATTTACGGCAGCGCAAGCTCCGTCGGCCTCATGCTTCGCCGCAGCAAGTTCAGCCTGAAGCGTTTCTTTACGACTACGCTGTGTTATCTGCTCGCCGCGTTCGCCATCGCCTTTGTGCTGAACATTTTCGTCAGCATATTCACGGCCTTCGCCACGCTCTTTGCAACGCTTGGGTCAATTCCGTCCCTTCTCAACGGAGGCGTGTTCCATGCCGGCGCAGGCCTCATTGTGCCGCTCGTTCTTGTCTTTCTTCTCGTGTTCGTTGCAGAGCTTGCCGGCACCTCCTTTTTGCTGTTCGTTTACCCCGTTGCGGTAAATGAACCCATAAGGAACTTCGCCGCCGTCAAACGCAGTTTCCAGCTTGTGTGGAAGCGTTTCGGCCGCGTGTTCGGCTGCCTGCTCATCCTCTCCGGCATCGCGCTTGTCTTCGCGCTGATCTTCGCCGCCTGCATGTTTTTCGCGATAACGCTTTCCGGCGTAGCGGGCATTGTGCTGATCTGCCTCGCCGTGCTGCTTTACCTTGTTATGCTGCTCTTTCTGAGCCCTTACGAGGCCGCGCTTGTAACGGTGCTGTATTTCGATACCCGTACCCGGATGGAAGGCACTGCCTGGCTCGGTGAGCCGCAGCAGCCATCCGCACAGCCGCAGCAGCCGGAACCGGCCGCCTGGCAGGAACCTGTGCAGGAACCCGCACCGCAGCCGGAAAACGATTCTCCGGAAGCATAGCGTGCGCCCTTCGCCGCGCATGCCGGTGCATCCCCCAAAGGCTCCTTTGGCAAAGGAGCGATCCCCAGGCGCCGGGGATTGTCCCGCTCCCGCAAGCAGGAGGGAACCTTGGCCGCGCCCGTTTGAAAGTCAATCAAACAACACCATAATAATAAAGGGAGGAACCCATGGAACTGAAAAGCAGAAAGGATATGAACCCCGAATTTATGTGGGATTTCACCCACATGTTCCCCACGAAGGAAGCGTGGGAAGCCGCTTATAAAGAAGCGGAGGCCATGACGGCCGGCCTCGCCGCCTATGAGGGCACACTCGGCGAAAGCGCAGCCGCGCTGCAAAAGGGCCTTGATGCGGTGAATGCCGCAGGCGAAAAGCTGGAGCGCGTGTATCTTTACGCCATGCTGCACAAGGCGGGCGACAACGGCGACCCGGAATATCAGGCGATGGACGCACGCTGCACCACGCTATATGTCTCCTTCCAGATGGCGACCGCCTTCCTCACCCCGGAGATCCTTTCCATCCCGGAGGAAACGCTTGCCGCCTACATGAAGGAGGAGGGCCTTGCGACCTACCGCCACATGGTGGAAGATATGTGCCGTGCCCGGGCGTATACGCTCGATGCCGCGCGTGAGCGCATGCTCGCCCAGCTTTCGGACGCCGCACAGACGCCGGACAACAGCTTCACCATGCTTGAAAGCGTGGATATGACCTTCCCCGCCATCACCGATGAAGCGGGCAACGAAGTCACCCTCACCCACGGCAACTTCGGCGTATACCGTGAAAGCACCGACCAGCGCGTGCGCCGCGAATCGTTTGAAAAATACTTCGGCGAGTTCAAGCGCTACATCAACACCTTCGCCGCCATGTATGCAGGCTCCGTGAAGTTCGACACGTTCTTCGCTTCCGTGCGCGGCCATAAGAGCGCGTGTGAAGCCGCACTGTTCTCGAACAATGTGCCCGTCTCCGTGTACGACAGCCTTGTGGAGGCCATCCACTCCCGTCTCGGCACCATGCGCCAATACCTCGNNAACGCGTGTTGGGTCTTGATGCGCTCAATATGTACGACCTGTACAACCCGATGCTTGAAAGCGTGGAATTCAAGGTCACGTATGAAGAAAGCAAGGCGCTTGTAAAGGAGGCGCTCAAGCCGCTCGGCGAAGAATATGGCAAGCTGCTTGATAAAGCCTATGCCGAACACTGGATGGACGTTTACGAAAACAAGGGCAAAACCACCGGCGCATTCTCCTGCGGCGTACATGGCGTGCATCCCTACGTGCTTTTGAACTTCACCGACACGCTGGACGATGCCTTCACCATGGCGCACGAGCTCGGGCATGCCATGCATTCCTACAAATCCAGCGAAACGCAGGATTATGCCAACCATGATTACCGCATCCTCGNNTTGCCTCCACGGTGAACGAGGTGCTGCTCACAAAGCATCTCCTGAAAACCGAAACGGACAAAAAACGCCGCGCGTATATTCTCAACCACTTCCTCGAGGGGTTCCGCACCACCGTGTTCCGGCAAACGCTCTTCGCCGAATTCGAGCGCAAAGCGCATGAGATGGAACAGGCGGGCGAACCGCTCACCGCGCAGTCGCTCAACAAGGTGTACCGCGATTTGAACGAGCTGTATTATGAGGGCGCTGTCGTCAACGATCTGATGGAGATCGAATGGGCGCGCATTCCGCATTTCTACAATGCGTTCTACGTCTACCAGTATGCAACGGGCTTCTCCAGCGCCGTAGCCATCGCAAACCGCATTCTCACAACGGGCGATCCTTCGGACTATCTGCGTTTCCTCACGCTCGGCGGCAGCGATTATCCTCTGGCGGAGCTCAAGGTCGCAGGCGTGGATCTCACGAAGCCCGAAGCCGTGCTTTCCGCGCTCGATGTGTTCCAGGCCTCGCTCGACGAGCTCGAGGCGCTGCTCAAGGAAATCTGAAAGGAGCCGGCCATGTACGAAGGAATTGACGAAAGCGCGCTGCGCGATTATATCCTCAACAAGTTCACCGCGGAAGGGGATTTCGATTTTCTGAAGGAGGGCGAACTGCCTGCCATCGTGGATGCCATGCGCGGCTTCGACGAGGAATACATGCGCGCTTCCGGTGCGAACGAGGGCGAAATTTATGATGACGATGACGCATATGAGCTCATCTTCACCCGCCTCCAGGCCGCCTATCCGCAGTATAAGATGTACTGCATGCGCCTTGCGGAGGATTATCTCGACTTCGTGGAAGAGTATCTTGCCTCGGTCGATGCAATCGATTGGGAATAAACCTTAAGCCTTCCCGCAACCCCGGGACGCCCGATGCACATCAGGTATCCCGGGGTTCTTTTTTCCGCCGTGCCGCCATGTCCCCCGCGCTGCATGAACCCTGAATCCCCCCCCCCCCCCCCCCCCCGCAAACGGGCGCGCAACAAATCGTGTCTTGACGGGGGCTGCGTCTGTTGGTACCCTGCATTCGAGGTGATGCGAAATGACAATCAACAAAAACCTGCGGGATCTCCGCCAAATTTCAGGCATGACGCAGGAGGAGGTCGCAAGCCGGGTCGGCCTGACGAGGCAGGCAATTTCAAGCTATGAATCCGGAGTTTCCCATAGTTAAAGATACCACACCCAATATCACAAACTCACGCTTAAACAATATTCCTTAGTCAACCACATACAATAGCAAATACAAAAAAGCTGGAAGCAGACTTAATTTTGCTTCCAGCTTTTCTATATTATTTAGTTTTGATGAAGCCGTTCTATTATACTTGTTTTTGCGATCTTTCGATATATGATTGCCGGAATAATAACCGTTAGCGCAATCAAAAATGGATAGATAACAAACATAGGGAAAATAACAAATTTATAAGTGAAAAACCAAATGCTATTTGAAATTGCTCTTACAATGATAACCGATACCAGAGAACCAAATACGATTGACGCAACAACTGTTCCCGCAGCATAGTATAAGCCCTCAAATGATAGCATTTTCTTTAGCTGCTTTCCTGTCATACCAATACTTTGAAGCATAGCAAGTTCTTTTCTGCGTGTAATAATACTGGTAAGAACAGAGTTTACAAAATTTGTAACTCCTATTAAGCCGATGATAATGCTTAACGCTCCCCCTATGGTAATAATCAGAGAAGTTAAATCATTAAAGGAATTGATATATGTTTGTTTAGAGTCGTAATTCATACTCGGCTCAATATCCTCAACATAGCTGCTTAAAAATTCCTCCATATCAGCTTCCATACCGTCAACTGCATTGAATGGGAAACTCACCAAATGAGGTTGATCGCAAAGAGGTAAGAAAACCTCTGTCGGCATATAAAATTTTGCAAATCCGGTACTTCTTATCGTATCGGTGTTTTCATTGATTAGCACCTTTGCCATAACCTTGCAGTCAAAACTATTATCTATACTACTGGAAAGTCCGTCCATTTGCACATGATTAAAGTGAAGTGTATCTCCAACATGAATATTAGGGTCATCAATAATGTTTCCATTGTCATCTGCGGTCAGAGCATACAGTACATAGTTCCCGGATTTTAATGCTTCCCAATCAATCGTTCCCTCTATAACATCCATTGAGTTCAGTAAAAAATCATCTGCTCCATATAATTGAACCAAAGGATTTCCCTCAGCGTCTTTGTTGTAATTTGAGGTAACTCCATTCTCGACAGAAAATGTTTCTTCCAAAATCTTTGTGGTATATAACTCGCCACCCTCATCAAATGCCGGATTTTGCTTAACTGCTTCAATAAAAGAAGTGGAAAGGTCATTTTTGCTGTCGCTATTCCCAAACTTAAAATTGAAGTAATCCGCAGTAGAAATGATGAAATCCTTGTTTACAAATTTTTCTACATATTTTTCCACATCAAAGCCGCTTGCAAGTGTAAATACCGTATTAAACAATACCAAACTCAAAGTCATAGAAATAATAACCAAAATTGTACGTTTCTTGTTCCGACCAAGATTTGATAATGCCATTCGATGAATTTTGGCTCCATGTATAGACTTTTTATCAGACGCCTTTTTGCCTTGAAATGCTGTTGCGTCATTTTCGGTATAGCGGATTGCTTCAATAGGCGATACTGAACCTGCTATTTTGGCAGGCTTATTTACGCTAATAATCACTGTAACAAGTGCAAATAAAGCAGCTCCGATAAAAATAATTGGATTGGCAGTTACTTTTACTCCTGCGTCCGAAGCATAAACTGTGCCGTTCATTAAAAATGGTACTAATGCTCGTCCAACAAAGAAACCAATTAGTAAGCCGAATGGAATACCGATAAAGGAAAGTAACATAGCCTGTTTGCTGATAAGTTTCTTTATTTGTCGTTTTGTTGTGCCTAAAGTTTTAAGCTGTCCGTAGGATTGAATATCTTGAATGACAGAGATTTGGAAAATATTATATATAATCAAATACCCTGTTATCATAATTAAAAGTATGCCAACAATCCCCGAAATCAATAAAGCTGGATTTTCTAAAAAGTTACTGCCTTGATATGCAGGACTAACACGAGCGATCACATAATTGTCATCCGATGGACTTCCGCCCATAGTATCACAAGTATAGCCTGTTTCAGCAAGAAGCTGATGTAATTTTGATTCGATAGCTCCGTTTCCATGAAACATAACATAAGCGGCGACTACGCCGGAATAGTCATTATCTTCGGGGTAGGTGTATGTTAAAAGTTCAGAATTATTGTCAACAAAGGCTTTAGAAACAATAAGTCGTCCAATATTACTTAGGCTGTCTGTTTCCCAAAATCCGCATAGTACAAAATTCTTTGAATATGAAATTCCTTTAATTTGATAGTCCAAAGTTACGGTTGCTCCGATTTCAGCAGGAATACCAAGTGCGTCCAGCGTTTTGGTATCAGCCATAATTTCATTCTCTGCTTCAGGACGGTGTCCCGTTGTTGGCTCATACCGTGCAAACTTCAAAGCAGTATCGTCCATAAACCACATATCAGCACGCCATTTTTCCAGTCCGGGATTATTGATATGATAAGACACTGCCTTTGTATAGGCAATCTGTTCAATCATCTCATTGCCTTTTATATTATCAAAAACCTCATCGCTTATATAATTCAAAACCGCTTGACCGTCGCCACCTTGTTTTCTGATATTTTGGTCGTGAACGGTATCTATCAAACCAGAGCCTAATGTAAAAATGGTTGTAAAGAGTATAGTAGTTAGAGCGATTGCAATAATTGCAATGATATTTCTACTCTTTCCTGCTTTGAAATAACGGTTGGATAATTTTTTGATAACAGGGCGATTGCTATTTCCAAATAAAATATCATTCATAGTTTTTGCCCCCTTATTCTACAATTTTCCCGTCCTCAATGCGGACAATACGGTCTGCAAGCTGGGCGATCTCGCTATTGTGGGTAATCATCACAATCGTTTGATGAAATTTCTGGCTTGTTACTTTCAACAGTCCCAATACATCGCTGCTTGTTTTACTGTCAAGGTTGCCCGTTGGTTCATCGGCTAATATAATGGCAGGCTTTGAGACAAGGGCGCGAGCAATCGCTACACGCTGTTGCTGACCGCCGGATAAGTTGTTCGGCATATTTTGCAGCTTATCGCCGAGTGCCAGCATTTGCACAACTTCGTCCATGAAATTTTTATCTACTGTATCGCCATCCAATTCTACGGGCAAAACAATGTTTTCATATACATTGAGAACGGGAACAAGGTTATAGTTCTGGAAAATAAAACCGATATTGCGTCTGCGGAAAATCGTAAGCTGTTCATCGTTCAGCCCTGACAAATCTTTTCCTTTGACCTTTACATTACCGGAAGTGGGAACATCCAAGCCCCCCATCATATTGAGCAATGTGGATTTTCCGCTGCCGGAAGTTCCCACAATGGCAACAAATTCTCCCTGTTCGACAGTGAGAGTTACACCATCCAGAGCTTTTGTGATATTCGGCTCGGTGCCATAGTATTTTTTCAAGTTTTTTGTTTCTAAAATGCTCATAGAGAACACCATCCTTTCTTGTGATGGCTTCATTATAAAGGGCAATCCTCACAGAAATGTCACAGCCGACATAATAAATTGCCCTGAAATGTCACAATCCTGTGACATTTCAAAAAAACAGGTTATTCATGGGGAAGAAAAACGGAGAATGTTGAGCCTGTTCCTACTTGAGAAGTTACTTGTATATAACCGTTCTGTAAGCTAATAATTTCCCTTGCGAGATACAGCCCAATGCCGATTCCCTCTATATCGTGGACATTTTCTTCCCGATAAAAACGCCTAAAAATTGCTCCTTGCTGGTTTTCGGGAATACCTTTGCCGGTATCGGTAATGCTGACTTTCAGGTGCATTTCCCAGCTTTCAACGCAAACACGAATAGAACCGTACTCCGGCGTGTACTTAACTGCATTATCCAATATGTTAAATAAGGCTTCTGCTGTCCATTTGCGGTCATGGGAAACAACCAATGTTTCCGGGCAGTTTACTTCAACTTGTATGTGCTTCCTTTCAGCGTTCAGAAAGATACCACCCAGAGCCATAGCAAGAGTATCATAGATGGGTTGCTGTTTCTTTTCAAGTGAGATAACACCCGTTTCAAGCCGGGATGTTTTTATCATAGCCTGCATTAAGAAATCCAGTTTATCAAGCTGTGTGCCACTGGCAAGCAGAAATTCCCGCTGTTTATCCGATGGCACTTCTTGTTCTAATAAGGTGGCATTTACCATTTTTAAGTTTGCTATCGGTGTCTTTACCTGATGAGAAATATCGGAAATCAATTCCTGTAAGTCAGCTCGTTCACTGGCAACGCTGTTTTTGCTTTCCTGCATAACCTCATAAAGACGCACCAGCCGATGATTGATTTTGTAAAATAGGTTTTCTTCTTCGGCAACCTGTGATATATCTATTTTTCCATTCATCATTTCGTCTAAGGTGCAGCAAAGTATTTCAGAAAACAAAGTCAGCTTTCGCCGTATCAGTATCACAAAAACAGTAACACAAAGCAGAAAAAGCAGACAGAACGCCATGCTACAAAATACCACAGACATTTCTTTTGTCAGGATATATAGAACCGAAAACATGACCACGGATAAAAGTAAAATGGTAGTTGCCAGTATTATGCAGACTTTATTTAAGGAGAGTTTTTTTGAAATCATTTTTGCGCTCCTCCAATCCACATATAGCCCATACCGTAAACGGTTTTGATGTAGGAATGCCGGTTCGTTTCAATTTTACTGCGGATGCGGCTGATCGTTGTGGTAAGTGCGTGTTCATCCACATAATTTTCATCTGCATCCCACAGCTTTTCAAGCAATACCTGCCGGGTCAGGACAGTTTGAGAATTTCTTGTCAGCACTTTTAGTAAACGATATTCCAATGATGTAAGGGTAATCGGCTGTCCTGCAAGACACGCTGATAATTCGGAAAAATTGATATACAAATTCCCATCATCGTAGAAATCTCCGCCGGATTGTGCTGAAATGCGGTTCAGTAAAGCAGATACTTTCTTTTGGAACACGCTGATAGGAAAGGGCTTTGTTACATAATCATCTGCGCCCAATTCAAATCCTTTCAGCATATCGCTTTCCATATCATTTGCGGTTAGAAAAATCACGGCGGTATCGGGACGGCGTTCTTTTACCTCGCGGCATATATCAAATCCGTTCCCATCCGGCAGATTGACATCCAAAATGATTAAATCATAGTCCTGTTTTTCAAGAAATCTTATGGCAACAGCCTTTGACATAGCTCCATCCACGGAATATCCGACAGCCGACAGATTATAGCTTAATGTCTTATTCAAAAGCTGGTCATCTTCAACAACCAGTATTCGCATAGTATCACATCCTTTTTCTTTTTATAGTATCAGCAAAATGTCACAGAAACCTCACAACGAGAAAAAATTAGTATTCAGTCAGTTCCACAATTACATTACTCTGCTGATACAGCCAGTCCGTAAATTCTTTCGGGCTGGCTGTTCCTGTTTTTACAGCCTTTTTTCTCTGCAATGCTTCTTTCTTAAAGTCTGCAAAGGCAGCCTGTATTTTTTCCAGACGGTCAGCCGGAAAGCCTGCGGTATTTTTTACCCGGTTTATTTTATTGCGCCAGTTCTGGCATTCATTTTTATAAAGCAGGTCATAGTTATTTTCTCTTGCCCTTTCGTCAAATTCCCGCTTGTTTTGAAGCGCCTGTGCTTTGCGGCACTTGTCGCTGCACAGCTCATACCGCTGGCTCTTTGCCAGAAAATATTTCCCACAGACCTTGCACTGCCGGAAGCAAAGCCCCCAGTCATTCAGCCTGTTCAGATAATAGGTAATCAACGGGTAGAGGGACGCATAGGCAGACACACATTCTTCTGTGTGCCGGTTGTCCGGGAACCAGAGGTCAAGCCGGGTATCTTCTGACGGTGCGCCTTTGAAATAAAGGCTGCCCGCTTGAAAATGTTTCGGTTTTCCTGTCTCCCTGTCAAAGCTCATGGGTTCGTTATGGAATACCCCGGTCAGGCTGCTCATTTTATCCATGAAGCGGTCACAGGCAGCGTTACGGTCACGGGGTTCTCTGGCAAGCAGATAGCTGTTCCAGATACGGAACGCCACATACATTTTCAGAGGGTCGTTGCTAAGATATTTCTCCCAAAGAAATTCGCTTGCCGCCTGCTCCAGCTCCGGCTGTTTCCATCGGTTGGAGTGGAGGGCTTGCCGCAGTGGAGAAAGCCCGTATAAGTTCCAGTCCCTGTCCGTGTCACGCTCAAAGTTTATCAAAAAAGTTCCCAGCGGGCGTGTCATATCACAAAGCACCTCTGCGTTTTGGCTCCCGTTCAGCAGGAAGCGGATCTGCTGTTCTTCCCCAATCAAAATCCGCTCTTTCATTTTCTTCCTGTCCAGCGTCAGGACAAACAAAATCCTCTCAAAACATGGCTCATGCCGTATAAACTGATTCTCCATCCCTATCCCCTGCCTTTGTTTATGGTAATTATATAATTTAGTTATATCCATTACACTCATGGTATCGCAAAAGCATTGTTTTGTCAAGGATAGTCCGCTATGATGATTGCAGTTGGTAATTGCGTGCCACACAGTACCTTGACAAGTGAATGACCGTCCAAAAGGGATATGACCGGCAGGAGAAGTGACGCATCCGGCGCACCAATGCAGGGAAACACCGCAGGAATGGGGCAGGAAAACGGCTTTTGGGGAGAACGGCAGCAGGAAGCATTTTAACCTATTTGATTTATGGGAGGAACAGAATGAACGATAAAAAGAGATTGAACAGCTACGAGGATTTACCGCTGGTTCTGGATGTGGCGGACATCCAGCGGATTATGGGAATTTCAAGAGCGAGCGCCTATGAGCTGGTACACACCCCCGGCTTTCCGGCGTTCCGCAGGGGCAGGCTTATCAAAGTCAGCAAAATTGCTTTCTTTGAATGGATGGCAAAAGGCTCCGAAACCGTACCGAGAAGCGACAAAAAAGCGTGAGGTATCATTCCCTGACTGCAATACTGCCGCACTTTCCAAAGGGGCATACAGAGGGAAAAAACCTTAAAAATGATACCGAAACGCTACACCAAAACAGCCTATCTGCGTACATCAGATAGAAACGGAGAAAGGAGCCGGTTATGGCAAGAATGAGCAACAAGCGACGGCTGGAATGGTCTTTCTTCTTAAATGACCGCAGCCGTATCACTTACAACGAACTGTGCCGGAAATGCCAGCACGAATGTAAACAGAGCTTCCGGGCGGTTGTGGTTGACTGCCCGAAGTATCTTTCCAAGCGTTCCAAGAAAAAGGACAAAACTGCCGGAAACGGCAAAATCCCTTAGGAACTAAGGGCGCACTTCTATACATAGTCTAAAGACCATGTATCGTGCGTCCTGCGGAGCTTACCTCTGCCGCTGATAAAATCAGCAATCCGAGGTCTGCGTTCGCTTCGCTCCGACAAGGTGGCTACACCCCCTTGCGCCGCTAAAGCGGCTATCCCCTGTGTACCCGCCGCAAAGAGAAATCCGCTCTGCGGTTTTCCCTTTTCATCGGGTTTTATAGAAGCACTGACACACAGACTGTCTGCGGATGGTCTTTCTTTATCTTATCAGTAAAGGATGTGAGAACATGGAAAAATCTTTGGAACAGTTAAAGCAGGAATATGAAAAAACCACTGTCCTGCTGGAACGGGAAAAACGGAAAATGCAGCGTTTGAAAAACCGGCAGGCGTATCTGGAAAGCGGTTCCCGGAAACAGAGGACGCACCGGCTGATTACCCGTGGGGCAGCCGTTGAGAGCATTGCACCACAGACAAAGGAGCTATCCGAAGCGGAATTTTATTCCCTCATGGAAAACATTTTGAATCTGCCGCAGGCGGAGCATTTCATCCGGTCTGCCACAGAGAACCACGCCCGTATTTCCGGGCAGGAGAAAGGCGGTGACTAAGGATAGCACTTTATCATTTTTCAATCGCACAGATAAAGCGCAGCGCCGGTCAGAGCGCCATTGCCAGCGCAGCCTACCGAGCCGGGGAGCGCCTTTACAGCAGCTACTATGGAGAAGTCAGCGACTACACCAAAAAGGGCGGCGTGATCGCTTCGGAAATCATGCTGCCGCCCCATGCGCCGGAAATATATCTTGACCGGGCGACCCTCTGGAATGCTGTGGAGAGCTGCGAGAAACATCCAAAAGCACAGCTTGCCTATTCCTTTGATATTGCCATGCAGAATGAATTGACGCTGGAAGAAAACATGGAACTGGCGAGGAAGTTCGTGCAGGAGCAGTTTGTGGCAAAAGGCATGATTGCTGACCTCGCTTTTCACAGCCCGGAGAAAGAGGACGGCGGTATCCCAAACCCGCATTTCCATGTGATGACAACAATGCGCCCTTTGAACCCGGATGGCACATGGGGACAAAAACAGCGGCGGGAATATCTTCTTGATGAAGATGGAAACCGAATCCGGGATAAAAACGGCGATTATATGTTTAACGCTGTCCATACAACAGACTGGCACGAGCCGGAAACACTGGAACACTGGCGGGAGCAGTGGGCGGCTGCCGTTAATACAAAATTTGAGGAAAAAGGGCTGGATGTGCGTATCGACCACCGTTCCTATGTGCGGCAGGGGCTTGACCTGATACCTACTGTCCACGAGGGAGCTAATGTCCGGCAGATGGAAGCAAAGGGCATCCGCACCGAGAAAGGGGAACTGAACCGCTGGATTAAAGCTACCAACCGGTTCATGCAGGATGTGAGGAAGAAGATCAAAGCCCTGTTTGTCTGGATGGCAGAGGTAAAAGAAGAACTTTCCAAACCCCAGACACCGAGCCTTGCCGACCTGCTGATCGCTTATTACAACCAGCGCAACGCAGGGGCATGGAGCAATAAAGCCAGAACCGGAAACTTAAAACAGTTTGCCGAAGCCGTCAATTATCTGACGGAAAACAAGCTGCTCACATTAGAGGATTTGCAGGAGCGTCTTTCCTCTGTCAGTGAAGAATTTGAAGCATTAAGCGGCTCCATGAAAAAGAAATCTGCCCGGATAAAGGAATTGCAGGAATTGATACGGGAGGGCGAGAATTACCAGCGGCTAAAACCTGTCCATACGGAATTGAACAATATCAAGTTTAAGAAACAGAGGGAGAAATTTGAAACATCACACGATGCGGAGTTACGGCTGTTTTATGCCGCCCGCCGTATTTTGAAAGAAAAACTGGACGGAAAACCCATTGCCCTGAAAGCATGGAAACAGGAATATGCACAGTTAAAAACAGAGTATGCCGAACTGTCTCCGCAGCACAAGCCGCTCCGGGAGGAAGTGATACGGCTGCGGCAGGTGCAGAACGCCGTAGATACCGCACTGCGCCGGAGAGAGCAGCCACAGGAAGTACAGAGAAAGAAACACGAGATGGAGCTATGACATAACCGGCAGCTTTACCGTTACCGGCATTTTTATGGAGGGAGCATTTGAATGTATTTGAAGCGGTGAAACAGTCTGTTACCACCCGGCAGGCTGCTTCATTCTATGGAATCCGGGTGGGAAGAAACGGCATGGTCTGCTGTCCATTCCACAATGACCGCACGCCCAGCATGAAAGTGGACAGCCGCTTTTACTGCTTCGGCTGCGGGGCTTCCGGGGATGTGATCGACTTTGCCGCTTTGCTGCATGGATTGGGGAAACGGGAAGCTGCGGTCAGGCTTGCGGAGGACTTCGGCGTTTCCTATGAGAAATCCGGCAATGCGCCGCCAGATAGGAAGCGTCACAACAGGTCACAGCCCCGACAAAAATCAGCGGAGCAGAGATTTCAGGAAACGGAACGGTATTGTTTCCGGGTGCTATGCGATTATCTGCGCCTGCTGAAGCATTGGAAAACAGCATACGCCCCACAGCCGCAGGATGCCATCTGGCATCCTCTTTTTGTGGAAGCGTTGCAGAGGATAAGCTACACAGAATACCTTTTGGATATTTTGTTATACGGAGAAATAGAAGAAAAAGCGGCATTGATCGCCGCACAGGGAAAGGAGGTGCTGCGGCTTGAACAGCGAATTTCAGAGCTTGCCGCCGGAAACGCAGGAAGCGGTCAAAAGGACGATGGATACAATGGAACCGGCGCAGACACCGGCAGAAATCCGGGAGACGTTAGAGGGGACGCAGAAAGGCGGCGTGAAGAACAGCATCCGAAACTGCCTGACGGTGTTCCAGCGTGACCCGCTGTTTCGTGGGGCGCTGCGCCTGAACCTTTTGACGGAGCAGATTGACATTGTGAAGCCGCTGGGCTGGGAGCGCACCAGTACCACGCTGACCGACATGGACATGAACTACCTGCTTTTGTATCTGGAAGAAAACTACGGGCTTACCAGCGAGAAAAAGGTGCAGAGCGCCATCAAGATTGTTGCCAATGAAAACCGCTACCATCCGGTCAGGGATTACCTGAACAGCCTGCAATGGGACGGCACAGAGCGCATCCGTTACGCCCTGCATCACTTTCTGGGAGCCGATACGGACGAATACACCTATGAAGCCTTGAAACTGTTCCTGATGGGAGCCATCCGGCGGGTATTCAGACCGGGGAGCAAGTTTGAGGTCATGCTCTGTCTGGTTGGTGGTCAGGGAGCCGGGAAATCTACCTTTTTCCGGCTGCTGGCAGGCAGGGACGAATGGTTTTCAGACGATTTGAAGAAGCTGGACGATGAAAATGTGTACCGCAAGCTGCAAGGGCATTGGATTATCGAGATGTCGGAGATGATTGCCACAGCCAACGCCAAGAGTATTGAGGAAATCAAGTCATTCTTAAGCCGCCAGAAAGAAACCTACAAAGTGCCGTATGAGACACATCCGGCAGACCGGCTGCGGCAATGTGTATTTGGAGGGACGACCAACCGGCAGGACTTTTTGCCCCGTGACCGCACCGGCAACCGGCGCTTTCTCCCCGTGACGGTGTACCCGGAACGGGCGGAGGTTCACATACTGGACGATGAAGCGGCGGCGAGGGCGTATATCGAACAGATGTGGGCGGAAGCCATGACGGTTTACCGCAGTGGGAAGTATAAGCTGTCATTCAGCATAGAAATGAACCGATACCTGAACGCCCACCAGCAGGACTTTATGCAGGAAGACACACAGGCTGGCATGATCTACGCCTATTTGGAGGACTACACCGGCGACAGGGTATGTTCCAAGCAGCTTTATGAGGAAGCACTGGGGAACTTAAATTCCCCGGCAGACTGGGAGACACGGGCAATCTGTGAGATTATGAATACCGGCATTGCGGGCGGCATCATACAGGGCTGGGCAGCCTACAAAAGCCCGAAGCGGTATAAGAAATACGGTTCTCAAAAAGGCTGGGAGCGTGTCAACCAAGCTCCGCCGGAGGGGGAAGGTTTTCGAGAAATCACGGAAGAAGAAGCCCGGCAAATGGAACTGCCATTCTGAAAAGCCACCGGTTGACAGTTTGGTTGACGCTTTGGTTGACAGCCGGTTGACAGGGAAAAGCCTGATATTTGGGGCATTTCTCTCTTTTGTCAACCATGTCAACCAAGAAATCAAAGAAAAAGTAAAAAGTAATAATAGAGCGCCTATGGATTGTTTTCAAAGTCTTTTCTGCCGGTTGACACGGTTTGGTTGACACGGAGACAGCCTGCGGCTGTACACCTGCCTGACATTCCCTTGTCGGGCATATTTCATTTATGGAGGTAACTGCCTATGGCAAAAAGCAAAAACGAGAGCAATAACAAAAACAGCGGCACCCTGCTTACCGAAAAAGACGGCACCCAGTATTTTGTCATGGGGAAAGTCCGTATCAAGGTATCGGAGCATTTCGCACAGGATGGGAAGCCGCTTGACAGTCTGCTGGAAGATGTGATCCAGCACGCTGCCGCCGCTTCCTGAAAAAATACGGAATAACGACTGTCAATCAGCCCACGCTTATGATATACTTGTACCAGCGAGTATTGTATAAGCGTGGGTTGTTTCTTTTAGAAGGAGGATTTTTAACCGTGAAACAACCATACAATACAACGATTTATAACACTGCACTATATTTGAGATTGAGCCGTGACGATGAATTACAGGGGGAAAGCGGCAGTATCCAGACCCAGCGCATGATGCTTAGGCAGTATGCCGCAGAGCATGGGCTGACCGTTGTAGACGAGTACATTGACGACGGATGGAGTGGGACAAATTTCGAGCGTCCAAGTTTCCAAAGGATGATTGATGACATCGAGGACGGGAAAATCAACTGCGTTGTCACAAAGGACTTATCTCGTCTGGGAAGAAACTATATCCTGACCGGTCAGTACACGGAAATCTATTTCCCCAGCAAGGGAGTACGCTACATTGCCATCAATGACAATGTGGACACCATCAACGGAGAAAGCGAGCTTGCCCCGTTCTTAAACATCCTGAATGAAATGCACGCCCGACAGACCAGCAAAAAGGTCAAGGCTGCCATGCACACAAGATTTGCCAATGGCGCACACTATGGAGCCTATGCACCGCTGGGCTATGTAAAAGACCCGGACAAAAAAGGTCATCTTCTGATCGACCCGGAAACACGCTGGATTGTAGAGAAGATTTTTGACCTTGCCGTACACGGGCGTGG
>DCKB01000014.1:0-12001 GCA_002320595.1 Christensenella sp. UBA1685 | reverse complement strand
TATGAAAGATACGGGACTTTCGCCAATATCTACGCCGGTGCGCCCGCAGAAAAAGCCTATGCGTGGACGATTGCACAGGTCAAGAGCATTTTGAAAGAGGAAACCTACATCGGTCACAGCGTTCACAACAAGCAGAGCAACATTTCATTCAAGAACAAGAAAAAGGTGCGGAAGCCGCAGGAAGAATGGTATCGTGTGGAAAATACCCACGAAGCCATTATTTCCGAAGAAGTGTTCCAAAAAGTTCAGGAGCTGATTGCAAGCAGACGCAGACGACAGAAGAATGGCACAACGCAGATATTTTCCGGGCTGGTAAAATGTGCGGACTGCGGATGGTCATTGGCTTATGGTGTAAACAGCCAGAACAAAAATCCCTATGCACACTACCATTGCAGTAAGTACGGACAGGGATTACGCCAGTGTTCCATGCACTATATCCGCTATGATGTACTGTATGCCTATGTGCTTGCAAGACTGCAATACTGGTCTATGATGGTACAGAAAGACGAGGACAAGCTGCTGAAACGGCTGCTCAATGCCAGCGACAGGGAAAGAAACTCTGCGAAGAAAAAGCAGGCTGCGGAGCTGAAAAAGGCAGAGAAGCGTAAAGCCGAGGTTGACGGGCTGTTTGCTAAAATGTATGAGGACTGGTCTGCCGGACGCATAACCGAGTATAACTTCAATATGCTGTCCGAGAAGTACCAGAACGAGCAAAAGGAGCTTGAAACGAAAATAAGACAGCTTCACGAAACGATGGAAGCCGCCGTACAGACCGCAGCGGATGCTGAAAAGTGGATTGCCCTGATGAAACAGTATGTCAACCCTGTGGAGCTGACCGCCGAACTTCTGAACACTCTAATTGAAAAAATAACCGTCCACGAAGCTGTCAAGGGCGAGGACGGAAGCCGTGAGCAGGAAGTAGAAATCTACTACCGCTTCATCGGCAAAATCGACTGACCTTTCTTTTTTACTCAACAATATCTTTAATTAAGGGAAACGGGCAGAACCGAGCCGGATCTTGACATGCTCATCAAGCTTGCCGGACTGTATCAGGCGGATGTTTCCGACATTCTGTATGGGAGCAGCCACGCGCAGAGGAAACTGCATACCGTGCGGGGCATTGCAGCCGCCGTCTTCGGCGCTGTGCTGCTGCTTCTTTTCTCCTCTTCCACTCTGCTTTTGTTTATGAACACCTGCCTCCCCGCTCCGGCGGACGGTTTTATTCCGGCAACGGATCCATCCATGGAACAGATCATCAGAACCCGCTTTGCGCTGCTTGACGTACGGGATGCGCTTGTGGGCATTGCGCAAACTGTTTCGGTGGTTGGCTGCCTGATCCTTTCGGTTCTGCTCAAGGATTTGAAGCGCCTGCCTTCCGTCCCCAAATGCCTTTACGCTGCGCTAGTTTACGGGGTAGGCGCAGTTGCCTGTACCATTCCCTTCGGAGCGTTCGACCCCATTTACCGCTATGCGGACTATGTGCTCGCCCTGCTCTGCATTCTTCCGCCCGCCCTTCTTCTGTTGCTTTGGCGTGTTGTTCTCGGGTTGCTGAAGAACCGCCTTGCAAACGCGGAAGAAACCCGCCCGCAGAAGTGACGCGGCACGTATGATTTTCCAGCGCCCTGCAAAGGCTTCTTGCAGGGCTTTTTCTTTTCTCTCTTTTTCCTTGCGCAGGGCGCTTGCTTTTGGTAAGATAAATCTGTTAAAAGGGGGAGGATGTGGTTCTTTACGGATAGCCGCATTTTTCCGCAAAACGCACCCGTATTTTTATATTTCAGGAGGATTGCGCTTTGGAACTCTTCGGCGAGCTTTTCGGCAACGTGCTCAATTTCACATGGCAGCAGGGGCTGATGGTGCTCATCGGCTTCGTGCTGATTTACCTTGCGATTAAGCATGACATGGAGCCCGCGCTCCTGCTTCCCATGGGCTTTGGCGCGGTGCTTGTAAACCTTCCGTTCGTGAATACGGAGGCGATCGAAACGCTGTTCAACGCGGGCATTGCAAGCGAGCTGTTCCCGTTGCTGCTCTTCATCGGCATCGGTGCGATGATTGATTTCGGCCCCCTGCTCTCCAACCCCAAGATGTTCCTCTTTGGCGCAGCGGCGCAATTCGGCATCTTCTTCACGCTGTGCCTCGCCATGCTCTTCGGGTTTGATCTGAAGGATGCGGCTTCCATCTCCATCATCGGCGCGGCAGACGGCCCAACCTCCATCTATGTGGCCAATTACTTCAAGTCCAACTATCAGGGACCGATCATGGTCGCCGCCTATTCCTACATGGCGCTTGTGCCCATTGTGCAGCCGCCGGTCATTCGTGCCATTACCACGAAAAAGGAGCGCATGATCCGCATGCCCTATCAGCCAAGCTCTGTCTCAAAGGGCACAAAGATCATTTTCCCAATCTTTGTCACCATCGTCGCGGGCACCATTGCACCCAAATCCGCAGAGCTGATCGGCTTCCTCATGTTCGGCAACCTTGTGCGGGAATGCGGCGTGCTTGACAGCCTTTCGGCAAGCGCGCAGAAGGAGCTTGCAAACCTCATCACGCTGCTGCTTGGCATTTCCGTTGCGTTTAAAATGAAGGCCGAACTGTTTGTTACGCCTGAAACGCTCCTCATCATCGCGCTCGGTCTCGTCGCGTTCGTGTTCGACACCGTGGGCGGCGTGCTGTTTGCAAAATTCCTGAACCTGTTCAGCAAGAATAAGGTGAACCCGATGATCGGCGCGGCCGGCATTTCCGCCTTCCCGATGGCCTCGCGCGTGGTTCACAAGATGGGCCGTGCGGAAGATCCGGACAATTTCCTTCTGATGCACGCCGCGGGCGCAAACGTTTCAGGCCAAATCGCTTCCGTCATCGCGGGCGGCCTGATCATTACCCTCATCGAAAACCTGCTGTAAGGAGGTACGCATATGCTTTCGTGGAATCCTGAAACCCTCGCCGTCACGCTGCCCATCATGCTCAAGGGCATGGTCGGCATTTTCGCTGTCATCATCGTCATCTGGGGCTTCGTTGCCCTGCTCAACCGCATCGCCGGAAAAAAAGGAAAGTAGGCGGCTTCCGGCACGCCTCCGCCTGCGGCTCACATGCCGGTTTTCCCCGGATTCCGGGCTGTTTTGCGCAACTCGACGCAGCGTCGGTTGCCAAAGAGCGCATTTGCGCGTATGCTTGGCGCAAGGTGAATCGCACCGGGCCGGATGTCCGGCCGACAAGAAACGGAGGGTACCATGAAGCAGTATGAAAAAACGGGCGCGCTCATCGCTTCCGTCCGCAAAGAAAAAGGGCTCACGCAAAAAGAGCTTGCAGTGACGCTGCATGTTTCGGATACTACGGTTTCAAAATGGGAGCGCGGCATCGGCTTCCCGGATGTTTCGCTCGTGGAACCGCTTGCGGCAGCGCTTGGTTTGACCATTGGCGAACTGTTCGCAGGCGAACGCGCGGCAGAGCCGCTTCCGCAGGAATGTGAGGCGCTGCTTTCGGGCGTGCTTACGGAATCCAACGCCCAAAGCCGCAGAAAGCGCCGGGAGGATCGCATCGCATTCGCAGTCGCGCTCGGCATCCTGATTTTAATTGCCGTCCCGCTGCTGTTCTTCCGGGCAAAGCAGCCCGCCGTGCTGCGCGGAACATACATCAGCCCCCGGCCGGAAGAAACGGTCACTTGGGATGAAGGGAGCGAGAGCGCCGTCATTACGCTGAGCCGCCCGAATGTCACCGTTCAGCTTTCCGCCGGTTGGCCGGACGCAGCCGGCGTGGGCAAGTATACGCTGTATCTTGATAGCCGCATGGTGGAAGAAGGGACCTATGTGGCCAACGGCGACGGCACCTTCACGCTCACCGGGGCCTGGGCAGACGGCACGCCGCGCATCTTTTTCGCGGAACCGCGGGAGGATGGCTCCTTCCGCATCCTGCTGCCTGCACTCGACGGGAATAGGCCCATTCTGCTTGAAAAGGTGGGCGATGTTCCTTGCTATATCGGCACGGTCTATGGCGATGAAGCGGAATACCGCAAAAAGTATATGCAGCCCGCTGCATAAACACGCACGCGCATCCGAGCCCCATCAAACAAAACGCGGCCCGGAGCTGCCTGCGCTCAGGGCCGCTTATTTTTTCGCGTTATCGCTGCGGGGGCTTCGGATCCGAAATAATCCCCGCGATGTAATCAATTGAAACATTGTAAAGCTCCGCCAGGCGGATAATGAGCTCAAATGGCGGCTCGCGCTTTCCCTGTTCATAGTTGGTATATGTGGTCTTGTGCATATGCAGCAGCTTTATCAGCTCGTCCTGCGTTAAGTCCGCATCCTCGCGCAAATCGCGCAGTCTAGGATAATACCGCATTGCACACCTCCCTCTCCTTTTTCGCAAGCCCATCCGGCTGAAGCTATTTTCGCACAATACAACATACGTTGTTGACAAAATACATCAAACGTTGTATTATAAATTGAAATACCTCTTTTGTGTTAGGGTGCACCGCTCGCATGCCCTTATGTTAACTTTCGGATCTTGGGGGGATTTTCCATGATGCCCACGTACCCCGGGCCGTTCCTTCAGGCGGCCTGTACGGCCTGCCAGGCGCCGCTGACTGTTGCGCTCGGCCTTAAGCACGTGATGTGCCCGCATTGCGGCATGATAAATTATGTGCCGGATGCGGTTATGCTCCATGCGTCCCTGCAACGTGAAGCGCAGTCCCCTCCGGCTGTCCCCCACAAAAAGTAACAATTCCCCGCCCCTTTGGCCGAATTATGGATTGAAGGACGGGGATTTTTGGTTTACAATAAAAAGGAATCTTATCCGCAAACCGAAATGTTTTCATCAAATATAACACGGAGGTAAAGCATATGGGCATCATCAAAGCAGTTGTAGGCGCAATCGGCGGCGGCTTGGCCGATTCGTGGCTCGAGGTATACGAGTCCGATTCCATGAACGACGCAACCGTATTCACCACGGGCGTAAAGGTTCGCCAAGGCGACAAGCGCAGCTCCAACACAAAGGGAACCGAAGATACCGTCTCCAACGGCTCCATCATTCACGTGTATGACAACCAGTGCATGCTGCTTGTGGACGGCGGCAAGGTCGTGGATTACACGGCCGAGCCCGGTTACTACAAGGTCGATCAATCCAGCATGCCCTCGCTCTTTAACGGAGAGCTCGGCGCCTCCGTGAAGGAAACGTTCTCCCGCGTGAAATACGGCGGCGTGCCCTCCGGCAAGCAGAAGGTGTTCTTCATCAATCTGCAGGAGATCAAGGGCATCAAATTCGGCACGCGCAGCCCGCTGCAATATTATGACAATTTCTATAATTCCGAGCTGTTCCTGCGCGCGCACGGCAGCTATTCCATCAAAATCACCGACCCGCTGAAGTTCTACACGGAAGCGGTTCCGCGCAACGCGACGCATGTGGACATCACAGACATCAACGAGCAGTACCTCAACGAATTCCTTGAGGCGCTGCAGGCGGCCATCAACCAGCTTTCCGCGGATGGCGAGCGCATCAGCTTCCTGCCTTCCAAGGGCCGTGAGCTTTCCAAGTATATGTCCACCACGCTGGATGAGGATTGGCATCAGATGCGCGGCATGGAGATTCAGGCCGTCGGCATCGCCAGTATCTCCTATGACGAGGAATCCCAGAAGCTCATCAACATGCGCAATCAGGGCGCAATGCTTTCCGACCCTTCCGTGCGCGAAGGCTATGTGCAGGGCGCAATGGCGCGCGGCGTGGAGGCTGCGGGCAGCAACAGCGCGGGCGCGGCGCAGGCGTTTATGGGCGTTGGCATGGGCATGAACGCGGGCGCGGGCATGGCGGGCGCATTTTCGCAGGCCAACCAGCAGCAGATGTATCAGCAGCAACAGCAGCGCGCTGCGGCTCCGCAGGAGGAAGCGCTGCCTGCCTGGGTATGCGCCTGCGGCACCAAAAATTCGGCCAGCATGAAGTTCTGCGGCGAGTGCGGCGCGAAAAAACCCGAGCCCAAACCCGAGCCCAAGCCGGAAGCGAAGGCCGGCGGCTGGACGTGCGCCTGCGGCATGCAGAACCCGGAGAACATGAAGTTCTGCCCCGAGTGCGGCGCGAAAAAGCCCGAACCCAAGCCCGAGCCCACGGAGTGGACGTGCGCCTGCGGCGCGGTGAACCCCGTTGCAATGCGCTTCTGCCCGGAATGCGGCGCCAAGAAGCCCGAAGCTTCGGCTGCTCCTGCGCCGGAAGCTCCAAAGCCGCCGAGAGCCGCGTTCTGCGCGGAATGCGGCGCCAAGCTTGATCCTGCCGCGCGGTTTTGCGCCGAGTGCGGTGCACGCGTAGAGGAATAAAAGAAACGGATGAAGGGGCGCGCATGCGCCCCTTTGCTGTCTGAAAAATAAGGTTTCCCGCTTCTCCATCTTTCAAATCCGGAAAGGGAATTTGCGCCATGAAACGCCTCCTCGTTTTCTTCTGCATCGCTCTGCTTCTGCTTTCCGCCTGTGCTACGCCTCCCATGGGAAGATGTTTCGCTTGCGCTTCCCCTCGTGCTTGACGCTGCAGCAGCGGCGGACGGCAGCGCCTTCCTGCTGACGGAGAATCGTTCTCCTTCCGTGCCTTATGCCGTCATAGAAAGCGATCCGCTCACCGTCCAAAAGCATGTGCGTGCGAAGGAGCGCCGCCTTCACCTGTACGTTACGCCGGAAATCGCCGCCCTTTGTGAAGCGCCCGACGCCGAGCTGCGCTGGCCGAGCAGTTGCTTGCCCGGTATGACGCAATGAATCTCATAAATCTCGATTGCCTTGGATATGCCGGAGCAGAGCCTTTTTCCTTTGCTTTCCTGACTGAATCCAACGCGTTTGCAAAGGCGCTCTGGCCCTATCTTCAGCATGTGGGCTACCCGCCGTACTGGACCGATTCCACGATCAGCTCCGATCATCTTTCATTCAGCGAACGCGGCATCCTTTCCATTACGCTGCTGGAATATCCGGACTCTGGAGCGTATTGCCACATGCCGGAGGATACGCCTGACCGGCTTTCCGCAGAGCGCATCGCTGCCGTTGCAGCGGGGGTCGTTACCTTCCTTCTGCATCAGGATGCACCGCTTGATTTGGCCCTTCCGCTCCCGTGATCCTTTGCGTTTCATGCCCAAACATGGTATGATGTTGCATATTGCATCTGAAACGAGGATTTTTTATGGATCATCAGCCCGTGGTTACGGCGGTTCTTTTTGATTTGGACGGTACGCTTCTGCCCATGGATCAGAATGCGTTTATCCATACCTATTTCGGCGCTTTGGCCCGGAAAGTTGCGCCGCTTGGCTTTGCGCGGGAGCCCTTCCTTGCTTCCATGTGGAAAGGCACGGGCGCAATGCTTCAAAACGATGGTACGCGCACCAACCGGGAAGCGTTCTGGGATGCGTTTGCATCCGTTTGGGGGGAAGAGGCTCGCTCGCTCGAAGCTGCTCTGGTCGGCTTTTATGGAAACGAATTCAACGTCGCGCGCACCGTGGTAGGGAAAGTGCAACCCGTGCGGGCGCTGCTTGACGCCCTGCGCGCACGCGGCCTTACGCTCTGCCTTGCAACAAACCCCGTCTTCCCGCGTGTAGCGGTGGAAACGCGCCTTTCCTGGGTCGGGCTTTCCTTCTCGGATTTCTCGCATGTCACCACCTACGAAACAGCGCGTTTCTGCAAGCCCAGCTTAGGGTATTACCGGGAAACGCTTGCGGCCATCGACAAAGCGCCCGGCGAATGCCTGATGATCGGCAACAACCCGGTGGACGATATGTCCGCATTGCAGCTCGGCCTCTCGGGCTTTTTGCTGACGGATTATCTTGAAAACGAAACGGGCGTGGACATCTCCCGTTATCCGCGCGGGGGATTTCCGGCGCTTGTGGAGTTTCTCGAAGCGCAGCTCGGGGAAAAACTTATTTCCTGAATTTTCCGGAAATCCTCTTTACAATCGGCTTAGCGCGTGTTATGATAATAACATAACAAAGGCGTGGATCCACATTCCCCATTCAGGATTATTCGTACCCAACTTGTCGCACCATTCGGTTCATGAGCGATCTTTTTCGGACGTATTGGAAAGGGGTGTTTCCATTGGGCCATTTTTTCAGTAGGTTTTTGTGAACGAATCACAGGTGTATCCGTTGCTATCTGAGTAAATAAAACGAAACAAACGGGCAATTAACAAGCAAAGGTTCTTGAATACGAAACTTTTTGGTAGCCTCAACAGAAGGCGGTGAGCGCGGCTCATCGCCTTCCTTTTGCATCTGCGCATCTCGCAATTTCGCTTAAACTGTATTATACTGGTGATACCATCGGTATAACACAACAGGAGAGTGGAAGTATGAGCGAACCGATCGTCTTTGTTGACAGGCGCAATACCGATTGCGCAAAGTGGGACAACCTGAAAGCCATGTTCGGCGAGGCGGATTTGCAGGCCATGTGGGTTGCGGACATGGATTTCAAGGTTCCCGCCTGCGTGCTTGAAGCGCAGCGGAATTACCTTAACATGGGCGCACAGGGATATTATAAAGTGCCCGAACGCTATTATGACGCGTTTATTGCCTGGGAAAAGGCGCGCCACGGCTACGCGGTCGCGCGGGAGCACATCCGCTTTTCTCCGGGCGTGGTGGCCGCCTTCAACTGGTTCATTCAAATCATGACCGACCCGGGCGATGCCATCATCGTGCTCACTCCCGTGTATTATCCCTTCCTCAACGCGGTAAAAGGCAACGGCCGAACGCTTGTGATGTGCGACCTTGTCAAGCGCGACGGCCTTTACACCGTGGATCTCGACAAATTTCGGCGCGACATCGTGGAAAACAATGTGCGCGCGTTCATCCTTTCTTCCCCGCATAACCCCGTCGGCCGGGTATGGACGGAAGAAGAGCTCAAAGGCATGCTCGATATCTGCCGCGCGCATGGCGTGTTCGTGATTTCCGATGAAATCCACCATGATATCGTGTTCGCGCCCGCAAAGCACATTCCAAGCGCCACTGTGGGCGATTATGATGCAAACCTTGTCACGCTGACCGCGCCAAGCAAAACCTTCAACCTTGCGGCGTGCCAGAATTCAATTGTCATCATTCCGGATGCAGGCATCCGCAAGCGGTTTGATGCGTACACCTCCCGCTTATGCATGCAGTCCGGCAATCCCTTCGGCTATATCGCCGCCGAAGCCGCTTACACCCACGGCCTGCCCTGGCTGACGGAAGTGCTCTCGATCATCGAAGGGAATTACCGCTTTGTGAAGGAGACGCTGGCGCAGCGCCTGCCCCGGGCGGAGGTTGCGCCGCTGCAGGGCACCTATCTGCTTTGGGTTGACCTAAGCGCATACCTTGCGCCTGATGAAATGAAAGCGTTTATGCAGGGAAAATGCCGCCTTGCCTTCGATTACGGCGACTGGTTCGGCGGCGAACGCTTCGGCTCCTGTGTGCGCATGAATCTTGCGACCTCCCGCGCGCTGGTGGAAACCGCCGTAACGCGCATCGTCGAAAACCTGCGCGCATAAAAGCAGCGCAAAGCAAGAAGCTGCTCGGGCTGGCGGAACAGCCGGGCAGCTTTTGATTGGGGGAACATCCCCCCTGCCTCCGAAGGGCCTGCGGGTTGGCCCGGCGGTTTTAAAGGATCAGCTCGTAATACCCAGCAGCAGCGATGTGCGCGGCTTCAAGCGCTTCCCGGATTCGTTCCTTTGCCTCTACGTCTGCCATCCAAGCCATGCCGCACCCCGCGCTTATCTCTCTTGGCACGGGAATGAGCCTTCCGGGAAGCCCCTTTTCCCCGCAAAGGCGTTCCGACGCCATGGCTGCCGCGGTCGTATGGAAGGTGATGATCAGGCGGAGCCGCTTCTCTCTCATTCCGCGATCCTCCTTACGGCGGCGATCGCCGCATCAATCTCGGCCTCGGTATTAAAGTATCCAAAGCTGAAGCGCACGGCGCCCTGCTCTTCCGTGCCGAGCGCACGGTGCATCCGCGGGGCGCAGTGCGCGCCGGGGCGCGTTGCAATACCGTAGCGTTCCGAAAGCTCATCGGACACCGCGCCTGCGTCATGCTCCCCTATGTTCAGGGCGACGATCGGACTCCTGTCCTTTGAGAAATCTCCGTATACCGCAACGCCGCGGATATTCTTTACGCCATCGTAAAAACGGCGCATCAGCGCATGCGTGTGCGCATGTATGTTCTCTATCCCGATCTCGTTGATGCAATCTACCGCCGCACTCAGGCCCGCGATTCCATGGCCGTTGAGCGTGCCGGCCTCAAGCCTCGTCGGATACGCTTCCGGCTGGGTCTTGCTGTAGGACTGCACCCCCGAGCCGCCGACCCGAAAGGGGCGGATTTCTATCCCCTCTGCTATGCACAGGCCGCCCGTGCCCTGCGGGCCCATCAGCCCCTTGTGCCCCGTAAAGCACAGCACATCTATGCCCATTTCCCGCATGTTGATCGGGAAACATCCCGCCGTCTGCGATGCGTCGACGATAAACGGTATGCCATGTTCATGCGCAAACGCGCCTATGCGGGCAACATCCAGCATATCACCCGTAAGGTTGGATGCATGCGTGCAAACGATTGCCCGCGTGTTTGGCCTTACCAGCCGCTTAAAGTCCGCATAATCAACCCCGCTGCGCTTATCCAAAGGAACGAAGCTAAGCTGTACGTCGCTTTCTGCCTCAAGGCGATACAACGGACGCAGCACGGAATTGTGTTCCAAGTCGGTGGATATAACGTGGTCTCCCGGGCGGATGATCCCTGCGATCGCGATATTCAGCGCCTCCGTAGAATTCGAAGCGAACACAACATGATCCGCTTCGCAGCCAAACAGCAGCGCGAGCTTAACCCTGGCGCCGTAAACCGTGCGTGCAGCGCAAAGCGCGCCTGCATGCGTTCCCCGCGCGCTGTTGCCCATGCTGTCCATGGCTTGCGCTACGGCCTTTATCACCTGCCGGGGTTTGTGCAGGGTAGTCGCGGCGTTGTCGAGGTAAATCACGGGCGGATGACCTTTGTCGCGCCGTTGAGCTTTTCAACGATGGCGTACATGTTTGTTACGCTGCCCACAGCGAGCTTGTCGGTAAGGCCATAGAAATTCAGGCAGGTGCCACAGGTGAGGATTTCGACCCCCTGCGCTTCCATGCTCTTGAGGTCTTCTACGGATACCGCGCCCTCAACAGTGAGTTTTGCGCCGCCGTTATAGAAAAGGATCGCCTTAGGCAGCACCTCAAGTTGGGATATGGCATATAGGAAGCCCTTCATGAGCGTTGCACCCAGCGCATCATCGCCGTTTCCCATCACATTGGAGCCAACCGCTACAACAACGTCGCCTCTTGCATCAGGGATGCATACGGCAGGTGCATCGCTTGCAGTTACAGGGCCTTCAAGGGTCATGGTTACAACAAATTCCTTTTCGCCGGTCTTTTCACTCGCAACCTTTACCCCCTTGCTGTTCGCAAGCCGATTCAAGTTTTGTACCGCGACCTCATTGTCCACATGCACTTCGAGAATGCCCGCTTCCTGCATTTCATTGAATGCTTTTGTCGCCTTTATCACGGGAATAGGACACGGGTCGCCGATAGCGTTCACCGTTATTGTCTTCATACGCTAAGCACCTCCTGCAAAGTTTTCTCACTTCTCCATCATTTCCAAATGCGGTTCATGCCATTCTGCGGTTCTCCATACAAAAGCTCGTCCCTAAAGGGCGCCCATTTCAAAACATTTTACCTTCCAAAAGCACAAACATGCAAGGCCGGGATATTGGGATATGTCCCCTATCTCATAAGTATTTTAAATTATAGAACAAATCCAACGTTCCATCCAATAGATCAAACCGATAATATATGCATGTCAATCCATGCTGCCGATAGAAATGCATCCCTGTATCGTCCCCTGTGCACAGCTTCAGTCCCAAGCCATAGCCGGCGACATGGCTCGAAAAGAGCGGGAGTTGCATTGCACCACAGAAACGAAACACCCTACGACGTAGGGTGTTTCGTTTCTGTGGTATCCGGCAGGTACCTATGTTTCCGGGCCGTCGCCAGCCAAGTATTGTCGGCGTATAAGGG
>DCKB01000019.1 GCA_002320595.1 Christensenella sp. UBA1685 | reverse complement strand
GTCTATACAAACCGCAAAAACCGGTGTGGGCAGCAACTTATTTGCAGGTGTCTCCTGCGCATAATCTTCTACCCACATCCATCTCAAACTCTGCGGATTTTTCGATGGGGACGGGGGATGCGCGGGGATAGCCGCCAATGCACTGCCTTGTCTGCAAGCCACAGGAGCGTGGCACGCTCCTGTCACAGCTCCCACGGAGGAACAGTCCAGCGATAGCTCTGCGGAACGCCGCGCCGGTCAAGGTATTCCTGCCGCGCCTGTTCGCGTTCTTCCTCAGTGGGTGCCGTTTTGTACCGGGAATAGATCTGCCGGTTCAATATGGCGTCGAGCTTCTGCTCCAAGCCCTGACGGATTTCTTCTTCGTATTCATCCTCACCCCGCAGATGGTACATGGCGAGGTCGAGAAACAGATCATAGGGGATTTGAACGGTTTTCATTTTGTTTCGCTCCTTTCCGCGACGGTCGCAACGATTGCGACGGTTGTTTGGACGGTATCATCTTCACCGTTGCAACCGTCGCAGCCGTCGCGCAGCTTATTCACTTGCGGCTACAAAGGTCAGCGTGATACGCCGCCCCTCGTGCCGAACCTTGTTCTCATAGCGGACGTGGTATTCATCCAACAGCCTGCCAGACTTCACATTCAGATACTTGCTCAGCGCATTTGCCGCCATGCCGACGTGAACGGCATCGGCAAGCTCAGAGGGCGAGCCTGTCCATACTGGCTGTTTCACTGACACCAGACCAGCGACTACTTCCAGAACATGATCAGGCGGCTCTTTGTGCAGCTCGTTCTCCACCTTTTCAAGATTCCAAATCTGTGTGTCGGCATCCTTTTTCAGATAGAGAATTTGATCCTGCTGGTCACGTCCCACCACGTCGATAGTTGCTTCCAATGCCGTGCGCTTTTTCTTCTGCATGAGCAACGATCCGTCTGCGCAACCGAGCAATCCTGTTGTACCGGAGATCATTTCGAAGCTGTCACCGGCGGGCTGCTTGCGGGTGTGGTGGACAGTCAAAATACAGATACAGTGCTTGTCGGCAAACTGCTTGAGCCGCCCAATGATCTCATAGTCGCTGGCGTAGCTGTATGCCTCGCCGCCGACCTCACGGATTTTCTGCATGGTGTCAATGATAATGAGTCTTGTGTCGGGATGTTCCCGCACGAAATTTTCAAGCTGTTCGTCCAACCCGTTTCCGATTTTGCCCGCAGCGGTTGCAAAGTGTAGACGGTCGGTGTCATTGACACCGTACATCATAAACATTCGGCTCTGGATGCGCTGAAAATCATCCTCCAACGCGAGGTACAGAACAGTGCCGGGGTGGACTTCGTCGCTCCACAGGGCTTTGCCGGTGCTGACATGATAGGCAATCTGCGCCACCAGAAACGACTTGCCAATCTTCGGCGCACCTGCGAGGATATACGTGCCCGCGTAGAGCAAGCCGTCAATAATCGGCGGCCTGCTCTGATACGCGGTCTGGTACAGCTCGGTCATGGAAACTGTGTGAAGATAATGCGGGTCGTTCATGCGCCGGATTTTCTCACGCATTTCCTCAATGTTTTCTTCTGGGGGATTGCTTTCGCAGGCTTCATGTGGTATGCTCTGTTTAGTTGAATCGTGAAGCGACTGCCCATCATCTGCGCCAACAGATGTGTCCGGGGCGGTCGTTTTCTCATTTACCATCATCGCGCTCACCTCCGGGAATCTGGAAGCCGTAGAACTTCTGCTTGAAATACTGGGTGGGGCATTTCCCGGCTACGGTCAGATAGCCCTGGGCTTTCAGTTCTCTGTTCATCTCCCGGACAATCTGATATGCCTTGCTGCGGCTGATGCCCATGATTTCCGCCACCTCTGACGCTGTGATAAACTGTGCTCTCATAGTACCTCCTGTTTCCAAATAATCTTCTTCGGGTTGCGCATCTTGCATTCATTCCCTTTTTGCTCCGTCTCGTAAAATACGCACCTAAAGTACATATTTATTATACGCATACAGGATACACTTGTCAAGCCTTCGTGAAGCAGAAATATGTACTTGCAATTCGCTTTGTCCTGTGGTATGATATGGACGAGGTGAATCAGATATGGACAATTTCGATTATCCCGCCATCGGGCAGAGAATCAAACAGCTCCGAAAACGGAAGGGGCTGAACCAGACCGAGCTGGCACAAATGCTGAAAAAATCCCTCCGTACCGTACAAAAGTACGAAACCGGAGAGATTGAAGTGTCGATTGCCGTTGTCAATCAGATCGCAGATCTGCTGGACACGACCTCAACCTATATTCTTGGGTATGAATCCAGCACGACGCAGATCAGGACGCTTGCCGACGTGATGGACTTTCTCTTTAAGCTGGAAACGGTAGAGGGCATCGACTTCAAGATCAATGTGCAGAAGCCGCCTCGCAGCAAACAGTGGGAGTGTTCTGTTTCCTTTGACGGTAAGAGTACAGCGGACTTCAATGCCGATATGTGCCTGTTCCTTGAGCAATGGGAGGAAGAACGCAAAAAACTTCGTGCCTATAACTCCACGCAGCCAGCATATAAACGCTGGAAGGAGCAGACGCTTGCATACTATGCCGCGAACGCGGTCAAATGCACAGAGCCGGAGGAGCTTGACCGCGATGAGCGAATCGCAAGACGGACGGAGCTTCTGGAAAAAGAATACGGTAAAAACGAGAGTAATGGGTAAATAACCCTATCAAAGCCTGATTCTTGAGGGAAGGAGGTAAAAATGTCAGTAACAAAAGACGGCGATACCGGTCGCTGGATGTCCCAGATTCGAGTAACGGACTGGACGGGCAAGACCATCCACAAAAAGAAGCGCGGCTTCGCCACCAAAAAGGAAGCCCTTCAATGGGAACGTGACTTCATCAGCCAATCCACAGGCAGTCTCGGCATGAATTTCGGAGATTTCATTGAATTGTACGTCAAAGATATGGAACACCGTTTCAAGCCCTCCACTGTCGCCAGCAAGAAATGGCTAATTGACTTGAAAGTAACGCCCTTCTTCAAGAAAATCCCGCTGAACGAGATCAAGCCTACCCATGTGCGCCAGTGGCAGAACTCCCTGACCAGCTACCGTGATGAAAACGGCAAGCCCTACTCCAAACCTATCTCAAGTGCATCAACAACCAACTTACGGCAATTTTTAACTATGCAGTCAAGTATTATGGACTGAAAGAGAATCCATGCCACAAAGCAGGAAGTATGGGTAAGAAACACGCCGATGAGATGCTGTTCTGGACAAGGCAGGAGTTTCAGACATTCATTGAGGTCATGAAAGACCGGCCTGCCAGCTACGCGGTATTTATGACCTTGTACTTCACCGGAATCCGTGAAGGAGAGCTATTGGCGCTTACGCCGTCGGACATCGACTTTGAAAAGAAAGCCCTGACGGTAAACAAGAGCTATCAGCGTCTCGGCAAGGAGGATATTATCACCACACCGAAAACGCCCAAGAGCAACCGCACCATTCCTGTCCCTGACGGACTCTGCACCTGTTTACAGGAGTATATGTCCCATTGCTACGGGCTGCAAAAGGATGATCGGCTGTTTCCCTACACCAAGAGCTTTCTGTATCACGAAATGGAGTATGGCTGCAAGGCATCAGGAGTAAAGCGCATCCGGGTGCATGACATCCGACACAGCCACGCCAGCCTGTTGGTGGAGATGGGATTCTCTCCGCTGCTGATTGCGGAGCGGCTCGGACATGAGAAGGTAAAAACCACGATGGACACATACAGCCACCTGTACCGGAACAAGCAGGTGGAGGTAGCCAGACAGCTTGACGGCATCATGCCGTGAGCCTTTGGCTACAAAAATCGCTGCAAATGTAGCCAATTTGTAGCCAGTAAAAAAGAAAAACCCTGAAAAGTGCTGTAATACCAACACTTTTCAGGATTCAGAAAACACTAAAATTTTATTCCCACTCAATCGTTCCCGGCGGCTTCGAGGTAATGTCATAGACCACGCGGTTTACGTGCGGCACTTCGCCTATAATGCGTTCGCTGATGCGCCGCAGCACGGGGAAGGGAATCTCTGCCCATTCCACAGTCATCGCATCCGTGGAGGTGACGGCACGCACGCCGATGGCGTAATCGTAAGTGCGTTGGTCGCCCATCACACCTACGGAGCGCATGCCGGTGAACACGGTGAAGTATTGCCAGATCTTTTCAGCAAGACCTGCCGCGGCAATCTCCTGACGGAAAATGTAATCGCTCTGGCGCAGAATTGCAAGCTTTTCTTCGGTCACTTCACCGAGCACGCGGATTGCAAGGCCGGGGCCGGGAAAGGGTTGGCGCCACACGAGTTCATGGGCGATGCCAAGAGATTCGCCGAGCGCGCGCACCTCATCCTTAAAGAGCATGCGCAGCGGTTCCACCAATCCCTTGAAGCCGATGTCCGCAGGCAGCCCGCCTACGTTGTGGTGGCTCTTGATCTTTGCGCCGGTCTGCGTCCCGCTTTCGATCACATCCGGGTAGATGGTGCCCTGCAAAAGCCAATCAGCGCCGCCAAGCTTTTTCGCTTCCTCTTCAAAAACGTGCACGAATTCCGCACCGATGATTTTGCGTTTCTGCTCCGGCTCGGTCACGCCCGCAAGCTTGCCGAGAAAGCGTTCGCGCGCATCAATCTTGATGATGTTGAGGTTCAGCTTGTCACGGTAGAAGCTGATGACCTCCTCCGCTTCCTTGTGGCGCAAAAGGCCATGATCCACGAAGATGCAGGTGAGCCTGTCGCCAATGGCGTTGTGCACCAAAACGGAGGCCACGGACGAATCAACGCCGCCCGAAAGCGCGCCGAGCACGCGGCCCTCCCCTACCTGAGCCCGGATTTGCGCAATCAGCGTGTCCGCAAGGCCCGCGGGGGAGTAGGTGCAGCTGCAGCCGCAGATATTCTTCAGGAAATTGTGGAAGATCAGCTCGCCCTTGGGCGTGTGCGCAACCTCCGCATGGAACTGGATGCCATAAAGCTTGCGCGCATCGTCCGCAAATGCGGCGAAGGGGCAGTTGTCCGTCTCCGCAATGGCACGGAAGCCCGCAGGCATGCCAAACACGGAATCGTTGTGGTTCATCCAAACGATTCCGGAATCAAGCCCTTTGAGCAGAGGATGCTCCGTCATGCGGATGGGCGTGCGGCCGTATTCGCGCACAGGCGCGGCTTCAATGCGGCCGCCGAATGCTTTTGCGATGTACTGCATGCCGTAGCAGATGCCCAGTACGGGTACGCCGAGCGAGAAAATCCCGCCGTCGCAGGCCTTCGCGCCCTCGGCATACACGCTGTCCGGCCCGCCGGTGAGGATGAGGCCGGACAACGATTCGCCCTTGATTTGCTCGATCGGCGCGGTGTGGGGGAGAAGCTCGCTGTAAACGCCGGCTTCGCGCACGCGCCTGGCGATCAGCTGGTTATACTGCCCGCCAAAATCGAGAACGACAACTCTTTCCATGTATGCGTGAAATTCCTTTCAGAAAATGAATGACTCATGCGCCGGGTGCATCGCTGCCCTGCTTTGCCGCGGCCAGGCGTTCCCTGCGGCGATAATGGAAATACAGGAAAGTATCCACGCTCACCATGGCAAAATTGATGCAATAAAGCACGAGCACGATGTTCCGGCTGTAAAGCAGCTTGTGCGTGATGCCTGCGACATAGCCGATCAGGATGACGATGAGGAACAACACGCTCTTTCCCTGCGTGCTTTTCGTGCGCAGGGATTTGATGATGTTCAGCGGCCAGGCAAGCCCGAAACAGATGAGCATGACCGCTTCAAAAAAACTGATGTCGCTCATCACAAAATCACGGTTCGTCCCGGAACACAATGCCGTTTTCGTCCGCCCGCTCGATGATGGCAAGGGACTGCACGTTTTCGCCCTGCGCGCGCAGCCGGTCGCCGCCGCCCTGAAAGCCCTTTTCAATTGCAATGCCAAGGCCCAGCAGGGTTGCGCCCGCCTGGCGCACGATGTCCACAAGGCCGCGCAGCGCTTCGCCGTTGGCCAGGAAATCGTCGATGATAAGGACTTTGTCCTTCGGGCCGAGCCACTGGCTGCTCATCAGCAGCGTGACTTTCTTCTTATAAGTATAAGAAAAGATTTCGCTTTGGTACAGGCCGCCTTCGATGTTGTCAGACTTCGCCTTTTTGGCGAAGATAAGCGGTACGCCGAACTCTTCTGCGCAGATGGCGCCGAGCGCAATGCCCGAAGCTTCCACCGTAAGCACGGCCGTAAGGCCCGTTAAATCAAAAAGCCGACCGAATTCTTTGGCCATCTCGCGCATAAGCTTTGTGTCAACGCGGTGGTTCAGGAAGCCGTCGACCTTAATGATGTTGCCCGGCAGCACGCGCCCCTCGGCGCGAATGCGATCTTTCAACAATTGCATGGCGGTTTTATCTCCATTTCAATTTTTATTGCGCTTCAATGCGCATATTATCCCTTAAAATTCGACCTAAAGCAAGGCCTTTTGAGAAAATTCTTTTACCATAACCACCCCGCAAGAAGCTTCACAGCAAATTCAAAATCATATCCCACTTTTGTCAAGACAATAAGAAGGAAATACGGTATACTGTTTCCCGTAAAACAAGAACATTAGTTCCGAAAAGGGAGGTTTGATATATGGACATTCGCAAGTTTACCCAACGCTCGGTTGAGGCGATCCAAGGGGCGCAGAGCATCGCCATCGAGCACAACAACCAGCAGGTGGACGAGGAGCATTTGCTGCTTGCGCTGCTCACGCAGGAGGATTCTTTAATTGCAAGCCTGCTTACGCGCATGGGCAAGGATGCGGATGCGTTCACGGAGGCCGTGCGCGGCGCGGTGGAGCGCCGCCCGCAGGTAACGGGAAGCGGCCGGGAAGCGGACCGGGTTTACATTACGCCGGAGCTGGACCGCGCGCTTAACGCCGCCGAAAAGCAGGCGCAGCACATGAAGGATGCGTATGTTTCCGTGGAGCATGTGTTCCTTGGAATGATGGACGCGCCGAACGAAGCGATCAAGGCCGTCTTCAAGCAGTTTGCCGTAGAGCGCAACGCATTTCTTGCGGCGCTTAACGATATCCGCGGCGGCGCGCGGGTCACGAGCGATTCGCCGGAGGGCACCTATGATGCGCTCGGCAAATATGCGCAGGACCTTGTGGAGCTTGCGCGCAAGCAGAAGCTTGACCCCGTGATCGGCCGGGATGACGAAGTGAGAAACGTCATCCGGATTCTTTCGCGCAAAACAAAGAACAACCCGGTTCTTATCGGCGAGCCGGGCGTGGGCAAAACGGCCATCGCGGAGGGGCTTGCGCAGCGCATCGTGCGCGGGGATGTTCCGGCGTCGCTTAAGGAACGCAAGATCTTTTCCCTGGATATGGGCGCGCTCATTGCGGGCGCGAAGTTCCGCGGTGAGTTTGAAGAGCGCTTGAAGGCCGTGCTGGGCGAGGTGAAGCGCTCCGAAGGGCGTATCATCCTTTTCATCGACGAGCTGCACAACATTGTCGGCGCAGGGCGGACGGAAGGCTCCATGGATGCGGGCAACCTGCTTAAACCGATGCTCGCACGCGGCGAGCTGCACTGCATCGGCGCAACGACGCTCGACGAATACCGCAAATACATCGAAAAGGACCCCGCGCTTTCCCGCCGCTTCCAGCCTGTGATGGTGGATGAACCGTCGGTGGAGGACACCATTTCCATCCTGCGCGGCCTGAAGGAACGCTATGAGGTATACCACGGCGTGAAGATCAACGACAACGCGCTCATCGCCGCGGCCACGCTTTCCAACCGCTATATTTCGGACCGCTTCCTGCCGGATAAGGCGATCGACCTTGTGGATGAAGCGTGCGCGATGATCCGCACGGAAATGGATTCCATGCCCACGGAGCTCGACGAAATTTCCCGCCGCATCATGCAGCTTGAAATTGAGGAGGCGGCGCTCACCAAGGAGAGCGACAAGCTTTCCGCCGGGCATCTTGAAGAAATCCGCAAGGAGCTGGCCCGGGAGCGCGAAGAATTCGCAAAGCTTAAGGCAAAATGGGAAAACGAGAAGGATGCGATCAAAAACGTGCAGAAGCTGCGCGGCGAGATCGAACAGCTCAACGCCGATATGGAAAAGGCGGAGCGGGAATACGACCTGAACCGCGCGGCGGAGCTGAAATATGGAAGGCTGCCAAAGCTGAAGGCGGAGCTGGAGGCTGCGGAGAAGGCAAGCGAGCAGGGCAAAAGCGAGGGGCTTCTGCGCGACCGCGTAACGGAGGAGGAAATCGCCCGCATCGTGGCGCGGTGGACGGGGATCCCCGTAGCAAAGCTGATGGAGGGCGAGCGCGAAAAACTGCTCCATCTGGAAGCGATCCTGCACGAGCGCGTCATCGGGCAGGACGAGGCCGTTACCGCCGTGTCGGATGCGATCCTGCGCACGCGCGCGGGCCTCAAGGACCCAACGAAGCCCATTGGCAGTTTCCTGTTCCTGGGCCCAACGGGCGTCGGCAAGACCGAGCTTGCAAAAGCGCTCGCGCAGGCGCTCTTTGACGATGAAAACAACATGGTGCGCATCGACATGAGCGAATATATGGAAAAGCATGCCGTTGCGCGGCTCATCGGGGCGCCTCCGGGCTATGTCGGGTACGACGAAGGCGGCCAGCTTACGGAGGCCGTGCGCCGCAAACCGTACTGCGTTGTGCTGTTTGATGAAATCGAGAAGGCGCATCCGGATGTATTTAACGTGCTTTTGCAGGTGCTGGACGACGGCCGCATGACGGATTCGCAGGGACGCACGGTGGATTTCAAGAACACCGTGATCGTCATGACCTCCAACCTCGGCTCGAACTATATCCTCGAAGGCATTGAGAACGGAAAAATCACGGAGGAAGCGCGCAGAAAGGTGGATATGCTTCTGAAGCAAAGTTTCCGCCCGGAATTCCTGAACCGGTTGGACGATGTGGTGTTCTACAAGCCGCTGACGCGGGATGAAATCTTCCGCATCACCGATCTGCTCCTGACCGACCTGCGCAAACGCCTGCAGGAGCGCAGGCTGGACGTTACGCTGACCGATGCGGCAAAGCAGTATATCGCCGACGCGGGGTATGATCCGCATTACGGAGCGCGTCCGCTCAAACGGCTGCTGCAATCCAGGCTGGAAACGCTGCTCGCGCGGCGCATCATTGAACAGGATGTGGCGCCGGATACTGTGTTCACCGTGGATTATGACGGGAACGGCCTTACGGTGAAATGACGGACGCGGGGAGGGGAGCGCAAGCCCACCTCCCCTGCATTGCGCTCTCCCTGCAAAGCTGATATACTGAGGAACGCAGAAAACCGAAAGCGGAGGGCGGAATTATGCGGGTTCTTGTGATAGACGGTCAGGGCGGCAAGGTAGGCGCACAGTTTGTGAGCGGCATTCGCGAACGCCTGCCCGGCGCACGGGTGACGGCTGTGGGCACAAACGCCATGGCGGCTGCCGCGCTGCGCAAGGCGGGGGCGGATGCGGCGGCAACGGGCGAAAACGCCGTGATCGTCGCCTGCCGCACGGCGGACGTCATCGTGGGGCCGGTGGGCATCGTGATTGCGGATGCAATGCTGGGCGAAATTACGCCCGCAATGGCCCGCGCAGTCGGCCAAAGTCTGGCGCGCAGGGTGCTGATCCCGTTTGAAACCTGCAACAACATCGTCGTCGGCGCAGAAGGCATGAGCGTGTCCGCGCTTCTGAAAAAAGCGGTGGAGGCCGTGGCTGCGCTCGCGGCGGAGGAAACGCTTGCAAAATAAGCGCAGGCTGTGATATAGTGGCAAAAGTTGGCGGCAGAAGCCGCTTCGGCGGGCAGAAGCCCGCGTTGCCCACGTTTCAACACAGCAGTGCGATGCCAGGAAGGTATCCTTTCTTTCCGCAGGAAGGATAGCTTCATTTTTTGTTTTTGGAGGGTTTGGTTTTATGAAAAAGTTTTTGCGCAGCCTGATTTACGCGGCGCTGTGCCTTGCGCTCTGCCTGTATCTGCCGTTTTTGACGGGGCAGATTCCGCAAATCGGCAAGGCGCTCAGTCCCATGCACATTCCGGTGCTGCTTTGCGGCTTCCTTTGCGGATGGCCGTATGCGTTGGCGGTCGGCTTTATCGCGCCGTTTCTGCGGTTTTTGCTGTTCCATATGCCTGAGATGCCAATGGGCATCGCCATGGCGTTCGAACTTGCCGCATATGGGCTGCTTGCCAGCCTGTTGTACCGCGCGCTCCCGAAAAAGCCCGGGAATGTTTACGTTTCGCTCATCGGAGCAATGCTGGGTGGCCGCATCGTATGGGGTGTGGCGCGTTGGGTTCTTGCAAAAATTATGGGGGTTGAGTTTACGCTTCAAATGTTCCTTGCGGGCGCGTTCGTCACCGCGGTGCCGGGTATTCTCTGCCATATCCTGCTGATCCCGCCCGTGGTGATTGCGCTGAAAAAGGCGAAGCTTTTGCGGGATTGAGATTCTCCGGGTTTTGTAAGCTGCGGAACACACCCACAGGCGACTCAGAAAGCTGTGCACGGGCCACCGGTTTTTTCAACAGGCAATAGGCTGCACGGAGAATTGCGTTGGGGTTTTGTTAAACTTGCTTCGGAAGAATTGCCAAATGAAACGGATGCGATATAATAAATATATTTGGCAAAACAATCTGCCGTTCCTGTCAAAAATCAAATTGAAGCGAGGAGAAAACATATGGGCGTAGAAAGCCGTTATAAGCTGCAGCTGGGCTACATGGAGCGTGGCGAACGGAACCTGATTACGGACGTGCCGGGCGTGCGCGTGGGACATACGACGCTGCATGAAGGCGAAATCCACACGGGGGTTACGGCGATTTTGCCGCATGGAGGCGACCTGTTTCACGATAAGTGCGTTGCAGCGGCACATGTGATCAACGGCTTTGGCAAAAGCGTTGGGCTGGTGCAGGTGCAGGAACTCGGCACGCTTGAAACGCCCGTTCTGCTTACGAATACGCTTTCCGTGGGCACGGTTTCAACGGCGCTTGTGGAATACATGCTGGAGCGCAACGAGGACATCGGCGTGAAAACGGGCACGGTCAACCCCATTGTCATGGAGTGCAACGACGGCCACCTCAACGATATCCGCGGCCTGCACGTGACCCGTGCGCATGTGCGTGCAGCGCTTGAAGCGGCGGCGGAAACGTTCGAGGAAGGGGCGGTCGGCGCAGGGGCCGGCATGAGCTGCTACTCGCTTAAGGGCGGCATCGGTTCGGCTTCGCGCAAATTCAGCCTTTATGGGAACAGTTACACCGTGGGCACGCTGCTGCTGACGAACTTCGGCACCCTCCGGGATCTCACCGTTGCGGGGGATCATGTGGGAGCACGGCTGTTTGAGGAAGATCAGCGCGCCGCAGAACAGGACAAGGGCAGCGTGATCATCATCATTGCAACGGATGCTCCGCTTTCCGCGCGCCAGCTTGAGCGTGCCGCGAAGCGCGCACAATCGGGGCTTGCGCGCACGGGTAGCATCTCTGGAAACGGCAGCGGTGAGATTGCCCTTGCGTTTACAACGGCCAACCGCCTTGCGCACTACAGCGCGGGACGGCCGGAAACTATTTCCATGTTGTATGAAGAGGACATGGACTTTGTGTTTCGCGCTGTAATTGAGTGCGTGGAAGAATCCGTAATCAGCTCCATGCTGCACGCAAAGACGGTTGCAGGGCGCGCCGGAAACCGGCGGGAAAGCCTTGCGGAACGCCTGTTTCCGGGCATGTGAAGCCAAGTGCATAAGCAAAACACCTAACCTGAGTGCGCCGTATCCGAAGAAAATGTATACACGGATACGGCGCATGCAGTATACACAATTGTTACGATTCCATAACAACTTTATGTCGGCAGGCGTGTTGAATTATATATCAAAAGCAGTTACAATGAATTCGTGCTTCCAAGCAAAGCACCTTTTCTGCATCGGCACGGTATTCCACCGTGTCAACAAAAACTTTTAAGAGGAGAGAAAACGACATGAAGAAACTTCTTGCCCTGTTGTTGGCGATCATGATGATCGCGGGTGTGTTCGCCGGCTGTGGCCAGCCCACGAATACTCCGACGGAAACGCCCGATGCAACACAGACAGAACAGCCCTCTACCCCCGAAGAAACTCCCGCCCCCACTGAGGCGCCTGCGACCACCGGCCCCGATGGTCGTGAATTTGCGGATGAGCAGGTGTACCGCACGCTGTACTCTGCCGAAGTCACCACGATGAACTACCTCTCTTCCGGCCAGACCTATGAGCTGGCGGTCGGCGCGAACGTCATCGACTCCCTCGTGGAGAACGACCCCTACGGCGCGATCATCCCCAGCGCGGCTACCGAATGGAGCACGAGCGAAGACGGCCTCATTTGGCAGTTCAAGATCCGCGAAGGCCAGTATTGGTACGATGCGGACGGCAACCAGAAGGATCCCGTCACCGCGCACGACTGGGTAGCGGCTGCCCGTTATCTCTGCAACGCGGAATATGACTGCAGCAACTTCTACCTGATGGACGGCTGGATCGTGAATGCAGCCGAGTACTTTGACTACACCTCCAAGAAAATCGCTGCCGTTGAAAAGGGCACCGAGAGCGGCGAGGAGCAGAACCTGGTATATGACGAGAACGGCGTCATCTACGAAGGCCTGAAGCTGGATGACGAAGGGAAACCCGTTTCCAGCTGGAACGCCGAAAAGGGCGTCTATGAAGAGTGGATGGAAGTCCCCGAAGTCAAGGCTGAGGACGTTGGTGTTGTCGCCGTGGATGACTACACCCTTGAATATCACTTGGTGAAGGCCCGCCCGTACTTCCTGACTGCGCTCCAGTTCGGCACCTACTGGCCGGCTCCCGCTTCTCTGCTCGAAGAGATGGGCGAGACCTATGCTACCGACAACTACAGCATGTGGTTCAACGGCGCATATATCCTCTCCACCTATGAGACCAACCAGAAGCGTATTTACACCAAGAACGAGAACAACTGGGACGCCGAGCACATCTACATTGAGCGCATCGAGCAGACCTACAACACCGAAGCCGGCACCCTCGAGCCCGAGATGTTCCTCCGCGGCGAAGTAGACTATGCTGGCATCGGTTCCGACATCGTTGCCGACTGGCTGGCTGATCCCGAGAAGAGCCAGATGATTTCCTCTTCCCGTATCATTGGCGACTACTCCTACTTCATGGGCTTCAACTTCGAGCCGAAGTTTGCCGCTGAGTATGAACCCGAAAACTGGGCGATCGCCGTTAACAACGAGAATTTCCGCAAGGCGATCTTCCACGGCCTTGACCGGGCGACTGCGACTTCTGCCCGCTTCCCGGGCGATGACCCGCAGCTCCACCTGATTAACACCATTACCCCGCGCGGCTTTGCCACCAACGATGGTAAAGACTTCGTGACCTATGGCGCGCTCGCCGAGTTCAACAGCACCGAAAGCTTCAACGCTGAGCTTGCGCTCCAGTACAAGGAAGCGGCAGTTGCTGAGCTGACCGAAGCCGGCTGCAAGTTCCCGATCATCATCCCGATGAACTTCAACCCCAGCGTTACCACCTGGGCCGATGAATGCGCCGTTATCGAACAGCAGCTCGAAGAGCTCCTGGGTGCGGACTTCATCGACATCGTTTCGCTCAGCTGGAGCGGCCAGAACTTCCTGCGTGAGACCCGCCGTGCCGGCAACTACGCGATCCAGGTGCTCAACTGGGGCGCGGACTACATGGATCCTGAAACCTGGACTGATCCCTTCGCGGATGAGAACAGCTATAACTTTATGTATGACACGACCGAGTACAACGGCATCAACCAGAACACCAAGACCGAGGAAACCAAAGCTATTAACGACGAGTACTTCCGTCTCGTTGAAGAAGCGAAGGCCGAGGTCAACGATATGGATAAGCGTTTCGAGCTCTTTGCGGCTGCGGAAGCCTACTATATCGAGCATGCGGTCGTGATCCCGCTGTATGTCAGCGGCGGCTCCTATCAGGCCACCAAGCTCAACGGCTTTGAAGGCCAGTTCGCGGCGATGGGCCAGTCCACCAGCCGTTATAAGGGCCAGCACGTCTACAAGACGGCTATGACCCAGGATCAGTTTGACGAACAGTATGAAGCCTGGAAGGCGGCCATGGGCGAGTAAACCTGCTGCCGTACGGCAAACCAACAAAACCTAATAAAAGCGGCTCTGCCCTGTAATTTGCGGAGCAGAGCCGCTTTTCCTTTCGAAATTAGAACCGTAATCTTAAGGCGATATATCCAGCTCGCAACCCTGTGCGAGACGAAAAGGAGAACAAAAAGTGCTCAAATATTCACTCAAGCGACTCGCCCGCTCCCTGCTGACGCTTGTGATCTTGATAACGGTGATCTTTGCGTTGCTGCGGCTCATGCCGGAGGAAGGCTACTTTTCCAATTATGAAAAGATGTCGCCGCAGCAGATTCAGAACGGTTTGCGCAAACTCGGGTTGAAGGATCCGCTTTATGTGCAGGTTGGCCGCTTCTTCAAGCAACTGCTTTCAGGAGATCTGGGCGTTTCCAACCGTTACCGTATCAATTATCCGATCACGGAGATCATCAAGCCGAAGATGATGGTTTCCCTGCGGTTCGGGCTTACGTCAATCATTATTAGCTTACCGCTCGGCATGGCGCTCGGCGCTTTGATGGCGCGCAGCAAAGGCCGCCTTGCGGACAAACTCGGCAATGCGTACATCGTGTTCATCCAGGCGGTTCCAAACGCGGTGTACTTCATTTTCATACAGCTTTATGGCTCCAGCCTGTTCAACCTGAGCTTGCTATATGATGAGACAAAGCTGTCCAGCATGATCCTGCCGGTCATTTCGTTGGCGCTGCCGTCCATCTCCAGCTATGCGATGTGGCTCAGGCGCTACATGGTGGATGAGACCAACAAGGATTACATCAAGCTCGCACGCGCCAAGGGTGTGCCGAACACCACCATCTGGTTCCGCCATGTGTTCCGCAATTCCGTGGTGCCGATGGTGAACCTGATCCCGGGTTCGATCCTGCTCACGATCTCCGGCTCCATCTATGTGGAATCGCTTTATTCCATCCCGGGCATGGGCGGCCTTCTGGTGGACGTCATCAAACGTCAGGACAACACCATGGTGCTCGCGTTGATCGTGATCTTCTCCTCCCTGAGCATCCTCGGCCTCCTGCTGGGCGACCTGCTTATGGGCCTTGTTGACCCGCGCATCAGTTTTTCCAAGAAGGAGGGCGCGAGATGAGCAGCAAATATTCGCACAAAGAAAAACTCAGCCGCAAGCTGGAACAGAATATCGAGGAACAGCTCCAAAACCTTGCCGTGAGCGACAAGGACGACCTTTCCCCGGAGGAAATGGAAGGCATTTCCCAGGATCTGTTCGAGTTCGCGGAATACAACGCGCAGGAGGCCGAGCGCACCGGCTATTCCAACTATTCCTACTGGCGCAGCACATTCCGCATGTTCTTCAAGAACAAGATGGGCGTCGCAATGCTCGCCGTTATGGTCATCCTGCTTCTTTTCACGTTTATCCAGCCGCTGCTGCCGGATCAATATGACCCGAATGCGGTGAACTATTATGAAAACGCGCTTTGGATGGAGATCGACGCGGATGCCTCGGTCGAACTCGATGCCATAAAGAAAACGAAGGGCAGCCTGGCCGAAGCGGACGGCGCGGAGGGCATCCTCACCTATGTGAAGGTTCCGAACTCCTGGGGCGTGCCGAAGGCCTATGCGCAGGAAGCCGCCGATTCCGAGCCGGTGGAGCTCCCGCTCATCGTGGACTCCGCCAACAAGGGCTGGTATTACGCGTTTGTCCCCACGGAGACGCCGTATATGTACGTCAACTCCGAGGATGGTAGCAAGACGACCTTCCAGAAGGCTGTCTGGATCCGCGTGGATGAGGAAGGTGGAATTTATTCCGAAGGCATAAAGTACACCGAAGGCGAGCTGATCGCCGGCGGCGAGGAAGGCACCATCCTGACCTACTTCCAAGCGCCGGCCAACTGGGGCGTGCCGCAGGTGAACGCGGCCACGACCATGCGCGGCGACCCGGGCATTGACCTGACGCTGACCGCCGACCCGGAGAACGACGGCTGGTACTATGCCTTCGTCCCTGCGGAGAACATGATGCTCACGGTTACCTCCGAGGACGGTTCTCTCAAGGGCGTCAACAAGGGGATTGCGCGCCTGAGCCCGACGGAGATCAAGGTGAAGACTGGCTTCATCGACAACATGGCGCCGAACTCCGTGTTCTGGTTTGGTACGGACCCGATCGGCCGCGATCTTTGGGCCCGCATGTGGAGCGGCACGCGCACGTCGCTGCTCATCGGCATCGTGGTGGCGCTGATCGAAGCGGTCGTCGGCATCATTGCGGGTCTCCTGTGGGGCTATGTCCGCAAGCTGGACTTCATCTTCACGGAGATCTACAACATCATCAACAACATCCCGTCCACGATCATCCTGATCCTCGCGTCGTATATCATGCGGCCGGGCGTGCTTACCATGATCGTTGCCATGTCCATCACGGGCTGGATCGGCCTTGCACGCTTCATCCGCAATCAGGTTATCATCATCCGCGATCGCGACTTCAATCTGGCGTCCCGCTGCTTGGGAACGCCTACGCGCCGTGTGATTGTCAAGAACCTGCTGCCGCAGATGGTGTCCGTGGTCATGCTGCGCATGGCACTCGCGATTCCCGGTGCGATCGGCTCCGAAGTGTTCATGGCGTATATTGGTCTTGGCCTGCCGACGGACATCCCTTCGTTGGGCAACCTAGTCAACCGTGGCCGCAGCCTGATGATGGCGCCGACGTTGCGGTATCAGCTTATCATCCCGGCGATCATACTTTCGGTCATTACGATCTGCTTCTATCTGGTGGGCAATGCCTTCTCCGATGCAGCCGATCCGAAGAACCACGTGTAAGGAGGTCTTTGTACTGTGGAACAGGAAGTAATTTTGTCTGTAAAAGACCTTAATGTGAAGTTTAGCCTGCGCGGGCAGGTGCTCCATGCCATCCGCGGCATTTCGCTTGATATTTACAAGGGCGAAAGCCTTGCAATCGTAGGCGAATCCGGCTCCGGCAAATCGGTGTTCACAAAGAACTTCATTGGCCTTCTGGATAAGAACGGCTGGGTGGATTCCGGCGAGATCTGGTATAACGGCATGGATCTTGCCAAGTTTAAAACCGAGAAGGAGTGGACGAAGATCCGCGGCAAAGAGGTCGCCATGGTCATGCAGGACCCGATGACGAGCCTCAACCCGCTCAAAACCATCGGCTGGCAGATCGAAGAAGCGCTCAAGCTGCATCAGGGGTTGATGGGCGAGGCGGCAAAACAGCGCGCGATTGAGATCATCGACGACGTTGGAATCCCGGAACCGGAGCGGCGCTATAAGCAGTATCCGCACGAATTTTCCGGCGGCATGCGGCAGCGCGTGGTCATCGCCATCGCCATGGCCTGCAACCCGAAAATCCTCATCTGCGATGAGCCGACTACCGCGCTTGACGTAACGATTCAGGCTCAGATCCTGAACCTGATCCGCGAGCTGCAGAAGAAGTATCAGCTTACGTCGATCTACATCACCCATGACCTTGGCGTGGTTGCCAACGTAGCCGACCGCATCGCGGTCATGTATGCGGGCGACATTGTGGAGATCGGCACGTGCAACGAGGTGTTTTATGCCCCGCAGCATCCTTACACCTGGGCGCTGCTCTCCTCCCTGCCGCAGCTCGGCATAAAGGGCGAGGATCTCTATTCGATCAAAGGAACGCCGCCGAACCTGTTCAACAAGGTGCGTGGAGACGCGTTTGCCCCGCGCAATCCGCATGCGCTCAAGATCGATTTCCTGCACCGCCCGCCGTATTTCGAGGTTTCCCCGACGCATAAGGCGCGCACATGGCTGCTCGACCCACGCTCCCCCAAGGTGGAGCCACCGGAGCACATTAAAAACATCCGCAATATCCGCGCCAATATGGATCAGAAGGAAGGGGGCGCGCAGTAATGCAAAACGAAACCAGAGAAAAGCTTCTTCAAGTGAAGAACCTTGAGGTTACCTTCGGCAGCAAGCGCAAACCGTTTGTGGCGGTCAAGGGCGTGAGCTTCGATATTTACAAGGGTGAAACCTTCGGCCTTGTGGGCGAATCCGGCTCAGGTAAGACCACCATTGGCCGCGCGATCATCCGCATCAACCCCACCTCCGCGGGCGAGATTATCTTCAAAGGGGAAAAAATCAACGGGAAAATCTCGCACGAGTTGGACAAGCGCGTCACGCAGCAGATCCAAATGATCTTCCAGGATCCGATGGCATCGCTCAACGAGCGCGCAAAGGTGGACTATATCGTTTCCGAGGGCCTGATGAACGTGCAGAAACACCTCACCAAAGAAGAGCGCGAGGCAAAGGTTTCCAAAGCGCTTTCCGATGTGGGCCTTCTGCCCGAATTCGCAAGCCGCTTCCCGCATGAGTTTTCCGGCGGCCAGCGCCAGCGCATCGGCATTGCGCGCAGCCTCATCATGGAGCCGGAGTTCATCATTGCGGACGAACCGATCTCCGCACTGGATGTTTCCATCCGCGCACAGGTTTTGAATCTGCTTTCCTCACTGCAGAAGGAGCGTGGCCTCACATACCTGTTCATCGCGCACGATCTCTCGGTGATGCGCTTTATTACGGACCGTATCGCCGTCATCCACAAGGGCGTGATCGTGGAGCTTGCGGAAACAGAAAAACTGTTTGCGCATCCGTTGCACCCGTATACGCGCGCGCTGCTTTCGGCCATCCCTATGCCGGATCCAATCTCCGAAAAGCAGAAAGTGCTTGAAGTGTACGATCCAACCTGCCATGATTACTCCGTGGATAAACCCCAATGGTCGGAAATTGAGGAAGGCCATTTCATTATGGCAAACGAAAAGGAGCTTGCGGAATACCGCGACCGCCTGAAGAATTAAACCCGGACAAACAACGACGATGCCTGCCCGCTTTTGCGGGCGGGCTCTTGTTGGTATAACAGAGCTTTTTGCATGCGGCGCCCCCAAAACTTAACGGGAAATTAACCGCCGTGCGCAAGGAATCAGCAATAAAAAGGAGAAAAAATCTAATGGAAAAACGCGCATTGGTCATTTCACCGATTGCACCGTATGTTGTGAAGCCCGCTCACATGGCCGAACCGGATGACGAGGGCTGGTATGGCCAGATCGTTGAAATTCTGGAGGAAGCGGAGGATGGGTTTTACAGGATCCGCACGCCATACCGATACGAAACATATGTGCATGCAACGCACCTGTGCCTGGATGAAGCGGAAGCGGAGCGCTGGGAAAAGGCCGATCTGCGCCGCGTATGGGCAGCGTGGGCAGATGTTCAGGTGGAAAGCGGCGCAACGCATCCGCACCATATCTCCCTCTGCCGCGGTGCGGTCGTAGAATTTGTGGCGCCGCCGGAAAAACCGCAAGGCTGGGCTAAAGTACGCCTGATCGGCGGGGCCGAAGGCTTCGTGCGGGAAGGATTCCTTGGGCCTTATTATGAAAACGAACCCTCCGCAGGGGAGGAGGAGCTGCGCAACAGCGTTGTAGAGGCGGCAAAGCTTTACATGGGAGTGCAGTACCGTTGGGGCGGGAAGACGCCGCAGGGCATCGACTGCTCCGGCCTGGTCGGTTCAGCCTACCTGCTCAACGGCGTGAAGATCTACCGCAATGCCAGCATCCGGGAAGGGTTCCCTGTGCATGAGATCGACCGCGCAAAGATCAACAAGGGCGACCTGCTGTTCTTTAAAGGGCATGTGGCGATGTATTTGGGCGATGGGATGTATATCCATTCCACGAGTAAGGCTGGCTCCGACGGCGTGGTGCTCAACAGCCTTTGCCCGGGTCATCCGCTGTACCGGCACGACCTTGCAACGGGCGTGCTTGCCGTAGGTTCCATTTTTTAACCGTTTTAAACCGCAATCAGATAAGGAGGCTTGCTGATGAACATCAACGACAATTTTGAGTTTCTGAACGTAGGGCTGCCGGAGGATATCCTCCGCCGCAAGACATGGGGCGATTTTGAAGGCGCTGTGCGCCTGATTGATAAGCGCCTTGCCGGAAACATTCCGGAAGCGCTTCGTGCGTGCCTTGTCTGCGAGCGCGAAATGATTCTCCGCTTGGAAAAGGACTATCCTTTCAGTGAAACACAGGCGCTTGAGAAGATCCGCGCCGCGATCCCGGAGTTCACGGAAGAGGAGTTCCACGCCATGGTGGATGATAACAAAATCGACTGGATCTATGTTCACGGCGAGCCGCATTATTTCCTGCGATTCTACCAGACCCTGATTAAAACGGATGCCGCCTTTGCTGCACGTGCAGGCGTTGTGAACCGCGGCCGGGTGGATGGCGAGGACAACGGCCAAACACGGGAGAGCCTTTTGGATCGTTCCGCGCGGCTGATGCGCGAAAATGGCAAGCTTGCAAACCGCATCCGCATCCGCGCAAGCGTCCGCATTAAGGACGAAGCCTTTGAAAAAGGGAAGCTTGTGCGTGTACACATCCCGATCCCTGCGGCCTGCATCCAGCAGAGCGAGATCGAACTTGTGGGTTACTATGGCACGCCCAAGCACATTGCGGCCGAGGATGCGCCGCAGCGCACCATTTACTGGGAAGAAGTGATGGAGGAGAACCACGAGTTCTGGGTGGAATATTCCTACCTGCATACCGCGCCGTATGTCGATCCCATGAAGATCGTGCCGGATGCGGAACAGCCCACGTTCTTCACCAACGAAGAAAATCCGCATATCGTGTTCACGCCTTATATTAAGGAGCTTGTCAAGACGCTCACCCGCGGGGTGACGAACCCTGTTGAAAAGGCGCGCATCTTCTATGATTTCGTGACGCTCAACGTAAAGTATTCCTTCATGCGGGAATACTTCGGCCTTGAAAACATCGCGGAAAATTGTGCGCGCAACTTCAAGGGCGATTGCGGCGTGCAGGCCTTGCTGTTCATCACCCTTTGCCGCTGCGCGGGTATCCCGGCGCGCTGGCAGAGCGGCCTTTGCGCTGAGCCCAACGATGTTGGCATGCATGACTGGGCCATGTTCTATGTTGCGCCCCATGGCTGGATGTTCGCAGATCCTTCTTACGGCGGCGGTGCGCACCGGGCGGGCAATGAGGCGCGCAGGGTGCATTATTTCGGCAACCTCGACCCATACCGCATGGTGGCCAACTGCGAATTCCGTGCGCCGCTCGATCCGCCGAAAGCGCATTGGCGGCACGACCCATACGACAACCAGGCGGGCGAGATCGAATACGAAGACCGCGGGCTGCGCGGCCCCGAATATGTACGCGACATGGAAATGACGCAATACGCCGAACTATAAAACCAAGGAGCAGCAACCAATGAAAAAAACGTTACCCTACGACAAAGCAAAGATCGAAGCCATCATCAAGGAATATCCCACGCCCTTCCACATTTACGATGAGCATGGCCTGCGCACCCGCGTGCGCGCGCTGCAAAAGGCGTTTTCCTGGAACAAGGGCTATAAGGAGTATTATGCGGTAAAGGCCTGCCCGAACCCCGTGCTGATGCAGATCCTTAAAGAAGAGGGCTGCGGCATGGACTGCTCCAGCTATGCGGAGCTGATGCTCAGCGAAGCCGTGGGCATCGTGGCGGACAACATCATGTTTTCCTCCAACGCAACGCCTGCAAAGGATTTTGAATATGCGCGCAGGCTTGACGCCATCATCAACCTTGACGATATTTCGCACATCGACTTCCTTGCAAAGCACGGCGGCATCCCCAAGACCATCTGCTGCCGCTTTAACCCGGGCGGCGAATTCAAGATCGGCACGCAGATCATGGGCAACCCGGCGGATGCGAAATATGGCTTCACGCGCGCACAGCTCACCGAGGGCATGAAGAAACTCAAGGAGCTGGGCGTAACGGAATTCGGCCTGCACTCGTTCCTTTCCTCCAACAACACGGATAACATGTATTATCCCACGCTTGCAAAGCTCCTCTTTGAAACTGCGAAGGAACTGCATAACGAGCTTGGCATCAAGATCGGCTTTATCAATCTTTCCGGCGGCGTGGGCATCCCGTACCGTCCGGAGGATGCGGAGACCGACATCCAGTTCGTAGGCGATAAGGTACACGAGGCGTATGAGGCTGCCTTCGCCGGAACCGATCTGCAGCCGCGCATTTTCACGGAGCTCGGCCGCTATGTGTCCGGCCCCGTCGGAACGCTTGTGACGACCGTGCTGCACGAGAAGAAAACCTACAAGGACTTCATCGGCTGCGATGCGTGCGCCGCAAACCTGATGCGCCCCGCGATGTATGGCGCGTACCATCACGTGACCGTACTCGGCAAGGAGGATGCCCCCTGCGACCATCTGTATGACATCACGGGTTCGCTCTGCGAAAGCAACGATCGCTTTGCCATCGACCGCAAGCTGCCCAAGATCGAGATCGGTGACATCCTTGCCATTCACGATACGGGTGCGCACGGCTTCTCGATGGGCTACAATTACAACGGCAAGCTCAAGAGCGCGGAGCTTTTGCTTTGCGAGGACGGAAGCGTGAAAATGATCCGCCGTGCAGAAACCACCAAGGATTATTTCGCCACGTTTGATTTCCTGCACTTGCCCCGCCTGAACGACGAGGAATAAGGAGGAGTATACCATGAAAAACAACATTCCGCGCATTCCGCTCGCACAACTGCCCACGCCGTTTTACAAGCTTGAAAACATCAGCGCGGAACTCGGCCGCAGCATCTATATCAAGCGGGACGACATGACGGGTGTGAGCCTTGGCGGCAACAAGGTGCGCAAGCTCGAATACCTGCTTGCGGACGCGAAGGAGAAGGGCTGCGATGTGGTGATCACTACGGGCGGCGCACAATCCAACCATGCGATGCTCACAGCGGCCTGTTGCCGCAGGCTTGGAATAGAGCCCATCCTGATGCTCAAAAAGCGTGGGGTCTTGGGCCGCAAGGGCAACCTGCTGCTTGAGGCGCTTATGGATGTGGATGTCCGCTTTGTGGATACGGACAGCTATGACGATGTTTATGTTGAAATGGATAAGCTTGCGGACGAGCTGCGCGCGGCAGGCCGCAAACCGTATCTCGTGCCTGTGGGCGGCAGCGTGCCGCTCGGTACGCTTGGGTATGTGAAGTGCGCGGAGGAGGTCTTCGCGCAGGCGAAGGCCGCGGATGTGAAAATTGACCGTGTGATCTGCACCGCAGGCAGCGGCGGCACGCTGGCCGGCATGGTGCTTGGCACAATGCTTTATGGCGGGGGTGCTGCCGTGACGGGCATCGCCGTCTGCGAGGATCCGTTTGAGGAGATCGTAGCGGAGCTCGTGCCGGAAACCGCCAAGCTGATGGGTGAGGACGTTCCTCTTACGCCTGCCGAGGTGGATGTGCGCCGGTACTATGGTGCGGGCTATGCACAGCCTTCCGAGGAAGGCCTTGAGGCAGTGCGCATGATGGCGCGCAAGGAAGGGCTGATGCTCGACCCGGTTTATACCGGCAAGACCTTCGCAGGGCTCATTGACCTCTGCCGCAAGGGAGAAATCAAGGAGAACGAGACTGTGCTGTTCCTGCACAGTGGCGGTGCGGCAAGCCTGTTTGCCATCGACCCGGAGGCAGTCGTAAAATAATTTATGAACTCCCTCCGCTCACCTGAGCGGAGGGAGTTCAATGAAGTGCGGCAACACCGCAACCGCCCCGCTGATATGCAGGGCGGCGCAAAAAAGCGAAATACGTTTGGTTACGCGGAAAGGCAATTAAAGCGACACATGAACATGAAAAAGACAATCGGAATCATCGGCGGCATGGGGCCGCTTGCAACGGCGGATTTGTTCCGCAAAATCGTTACGATGACGGATGCAAAATGCGATCAGGAGCATCCGCGCGTGCTCATCGACAGCAATACGAACATTCCGGACCGCACAGCCGCCATCCTTACAGGCGGCGAAAATCCGTTGCCGCAGCTTGCGACTTCGGCGCGCACGCTGGAGCGCGCGGGTGCGGACGTTCTGATGATGCCCTGTAACACGGCACATTATTTTTATGACGGCGTTTGCGCTGCAACAAAGCTCCCTGTGCTGCATATGCTGCGGCTTACGGCGGAGGAGATCGACCGGCGGAAGATCAAGACCGTGGGCTTGCTCGCGACGGACGGCACCATCCAGACGGGCATCTATGAACGCCTGTTCGGGGAGCACGGCGTAGCGGTTGTGAAGCCGGATGCGGCGGGGCAGAAGCGGGTCATGGCGCTTATTTACGATGGCGTAAAGGCCGGCAATGCCGCATTTGACACGACCCCCGTGCGCGTGGTGCTGGATGCGATGCTCGCTTTGGGCGTGGAGGCTTTTGTGCTCGGCTGCACGGAGCTTCCCATTGCCTTTGCGGATTATGCGCTGCCGTACCCGGTTGTGGATCCGACGGCAGTACTTGCGCGCGCGGCAATCGAATTTGCCGGGTGCAAGGTGAAAGATGTATGAAGATCGACATTGAAAGCAACATCCTGAAGCATTACCTTCGCAATGTTTATTTCATTACGGGGACAGCATATGCGGGAAAATCCACCATGGTGCGGATGCTTGCCGACCGCTGCGGCATGATCTTCTGCGGTGAAAACTATCACCATTATATTTTGCCGGAAGGCTTACTCGACCCGCAGATCCAGCCAAACCTGTGCTATTTTGAAACCATGGAAAGCTGGCAGGCATTTGTGAACCGCACGCCGGAAGAATATGAGGCATGGGTTTCAGGCGGTTCCCGTGAGTCGACGGATATTGAGATTGCGGAGTTGCTGCGGCTTTCGGCGGATGGGCGCAAGATCATCGTGGATACGAACATTCCGCTTCCGATCCTGCACGCGATTTCCGATTATTCCCGCGTGGCGGTGATGCTTTCCCCTTGCAGCATGTCCGTGGAGCGGTTTTTCGACCGGTCGGATGAAGAAAAACAGTTCCTGCTGAGCCAGATTCAGGCGGCCGACAATCCGGATGCAACCATGGCGAACTTCCGCGCCTGCATCGCGCGCATCAACAGCCCGGAGCACTACGCAGAATATGCAAACAGTGGGTTTTTCACCATTGTGCGCGAGGATACGCAGACGGATACCCGGGAGGAAACGCTTGCGGCGCTCATGCGCCATTTCGGGTTGGAGCCGTGCGCATAGATGCCGGTGAACATGCAATGAAACGAAAAAAGAGGGCATTCGCCCTTCAGCCTGTCGAAAAGTGGCGCACAGCCACTTTTTCGGGTTTTCGCAGGCGCTTTTTATTACTTTAGCCGTGTTTTGATATACTCGTTGCGGATTTCCTTGGGCACAAGCCGGCCGCCCGTTGCCCAAAGCACATGTGCGGCATTGTCCATGCGTCCGGAAAGTCGGTGCGCAGTCAGATATGCATCCATGCCCGGCGCAGCGGCGAGCATTGCGGGGCCGGGCAGGCAAGCGCAGGCTGAAGGCTCAATAAAAATGCCTTCGGTATTGAGCAGCGCGCGCATCAGATCATACAGCCGGTAATCCTCAATGGTGAATTCACCGGAAACCAATGCGCGAACCACACTGCCTACGAAACCGGAAGGACGCCCAACGGCGAGGCCGTCTGCGTGTGTTTTCCCGGTAAGCCCGACATCCTGCACACAGATTTTGCTGTTCAACCCCGTAGCAAGGCCGAGCAGCATGCAGGGGCATTGCACAGGCTCCACATAAAACACGTGTACGTTGTCTCCGTAAACCAGCTTAAGCCCGAAGGTGATGCCGCCCGGCGCGCCGCCTACGCCACAGGGCAGATAAACAAACAGCGGATGCTCCGCATCTACGGGAATCCCTTTTGCTGAAAGCTGGCCCTGTAAGCGCTCTGCCGCCACGGCATAGCCCATAAACAGATCCACGGAATTTTCATCGTCCACAAAATAGCTCATCGGGTCCGCATCGGAAAGCGCACGGCCTTGCCGCACGGCTTCGGAATAATCCCCGGCATATTCCATCACGCGCACGCCCTTGCTGCGCAGCAGATCCTTCTTCCACTGCCGCGCATCACTGGACATATGCACCGTAACGCGGAACCCGAGCGCCGCGCTCATGATGCCGATGGAAAGCCCAAGGTTGCCGGTTGAGCCGACCGCGATTTCATACCGGTTGAAAAATGCCTTGCATTGCGGTTCAGCAAGAACCGCATAATCGTCCGTTGTATGCAGGACGCCCTCTTTAAGCGCAAGTGTTTCCGCATGCTTGAGCACCTCGTAAATGCCGCCGCGCGCCTTCACGGACCCTGCCACGGCAAGGTCGCTGTCGCGCTTTAAAAACATGCGCCCGGGCAGGCAGAGGGCTTCAGTTTCGCGCAGCAAAGCAGCCATGTGGGGAATCTCTGTCAGCGGGGATTCGATCAGCCCGCCGTCTGCTGCGGTCTCGGGGAAGCAGCGCTCGATATATGGCGCAAAACGCGCGAGCCTCTCTGCGGCATCGCGCACGTTTGTGCGGGTATACGGAATGGCGGCAAGCGCTTCCTTTGCAGGGCGCAAATTTGGGCTGAACCAAACGCACGGCTCAGCCGCTGCGACCTTTTGCAGGATGGAGTCGGTTTCTTGCATGAAAAATCCCTCCGATCGTTCAATCAAATTTAAACAGGTTCAACCCGGTTTCTCCGTCAAACGCACGGTCAACCCGGCCTTCGACGATCTGAATCACCATTTCGCATGTCGCGCTGATCCTGGCGCGGCTCAAATGGCCGCCGAACACGCGCCCCTCTCTATCGCCCGCGCTCATATGGAGGTGGCTGTAATACGCCCCGTCCATGGTGGTTACGGTGCCGGTGAGGGAAACGATTTCGTAGGCCCCGTGGAATGTATTGGGGAAAAACTGCTTTGTGCCGGTGTCAAACACGCCGGCCGTGAATTCATCCAGCGCGCCAAGGGCGCTCACATGTGCGAGCTTGATCTGCTCCGCAAGGGAAATTGCCTTGAGCTGTTCCAGAATCTCTTCTCCCTTATCCAGCCGGGCGATAATCATGCTGCCAAACCTGCGGTACTCCATGTGTGAAATACTCCTTTTTAATCGATCCCACTGCCTGCATCAGGCGCGCGGGTAGAGATGCGTAATCCAATTCCAACTCGCTGCCGCGCCTGCAAGGCCCAGCACGAGAATGAAAAAACTGCCCGGCAGGTATTGCACGGCGTATGTGCCCACAAGGTTGAACGTAACATGCACGACAATGCTTGCCCAAAGGGTGCCCGTGCGCTCAAACACGAGCGTAAGCACCACGCCCATTATAAACGCATAGGCGATCCAAAGGAGCTGGCCGTGCAGCAGGCCAAACACCAAACTTGAAAGCACGCATGCAAGCGCCGCCGGCATTGCGCGGCGCAGGCGCGTATATACAAGCCCGCGGAAAATCACTTCCTCCGCAATGGGTGCAAAAAGCACCGTGGAAAGCGCGCTGATGAGCCCGGGCTCGCCAAGGCCCACGGCGGCGTTATTGTATGCCTCCATCAGCTCCTGCGGGATGGGCAGCAGGGCAAGGACGAGCGCAACCACAGCCGCGAGCGCCATGGCGCCTGAAACAAGCGGCCAAATGGCACCTGGCACAAGAGGAAAGAGGGAAATTTCCCGCACATAACTTTTTTTCTGGGCTGCAAAGACCGGAAGAAGAATCAAAAGCGTGAGGGCATTTGAGATGAGCGTAAGTAGCATTGCATTTCCAAGAAGCGTGTCAGCCATTTGCTCTGCCAACGCGCCTGCCTCCGGCGCGGAGTCGCCGGATAGGATCTGAAGCCCCGAGCGAATGCCCATGAACACAGCCGCGGCATAGCTCACAAACAATTGCGTGCCAATGAAAAGCAGCGTATAGCATGCTGCTTTTCCCAAAGCGATCATAACCTGTTTGAACCGCATTTCTGGAACCATGCCTTGCGCAGCAAAGCATTCCTTTCCTTTTGGAGTTTTCTGGGCGAGGCGGCTGCCTGCCGCTGCTCTCCTATTTTAACATACTCCGCCGTATTGTGGAACAGCGCCGGATTCGCTATAATATTATCATATGACTACAGTACTCGTAAGCTGGAAAGTTTTGCGATGCAAAGGAGCTTTTGACTATGCTGAACCAACATCTTTTTGTTTCCCGCGAAGTGCGGGAGGCGCTCGCGCAGGGAAAGCCTGTTGTTGCGCTTGAATCGACAATCATCTCACACGGCATGCCGTACCCACAGAACCTTGAGACTGCGCGTGGCTGTGAGCAGGTTGCGCGGGAGCACGGCGCAGTCCCCGCGACCTGCGCGATTTTGGGCGGCAAGCTTTGCGTCGGCCTGGAGGAAGACCAACTCGATTATCTTGCCCGCACGGGTACGAAGGTGATCAAGGCCAGCCGCCGTGATATCCCTCTGCTTGTTGCAAAGAAACTCGATGGCGCAACAACCGTGACTGGCACGATGATCCTGGCTGCCATGGCCGGCGTGCGCATTCATGCAACGGGCGGAATCGGCGGCGTGCACCGCGGCGCGCAGGAAACCATGGACATCTCCGCGGATCTCGAAGAACTTGGAAAAACACCCGTGGCCGTGGTGTGCGCGGGCGCGAAGAGCATTCTGGATCTGCCGCTGACCATGGAATACCTTGAAACGCGCGGTGTGCCCGTGATAGGCTACCAGACAGATGAACTTCCTGCGTTTTACACGCGCAAAAGCGGCCTGCCTGTGGATTACCGTATGGATACGCCGGAGGAAATCGCTTCCGCGATCCGTGCGCAATATGAGCTTGGCTATCACGGCGGAATGCTCATCACAAACCCGATTCCGGAGGAATATGCGCTTGATTCGGATTACATTGAACGCGTGATCGAGGAAGCATGCGCTGAAGCCCGCGAACGCGGCATTCATGGGAAAGCAACCACACCTTTCCTGCTCGCACGCATTCACGAGATTACCGGAGGCAACAGCCTGGCCTCCAACATCAAGCTTGTATACAACAACGTGGCGCTTGCTTCCGAGATTGCAAAGCGGCTTTGAATGTGCCTGCAGAGGGCCCGTACGGGCCCTCTGCGCATAAATTCACAAAAATTCCTTGATTTTCTGCATTTTTGGGCTTCCATTTCGGCCTGCCGTTATTATAAAATAAAATGTACACCATTGAGGAAAGAGAGCGTGCCAGGATGGAACATGTCCCCCTTGATACCGAAAACACAACCGCGCCGGAACCCGCGGAAACTCCGGGGGGGTTTGTGTGCGAAAATTGCGGCCACGTGCATGACGTGCCGGAAACGGAAGCCGGCCAATCCTTAAGCGAACTGAACCCGCGCACGCTGTTCCTGCGCAACCTGCTTGCGGTGGTGGCGGCTGTGCTGTTCCTGCTTTCCCTGTTTTCCGACAACAACCATCTGGTGTTTAAATCCGTGGCTTATATCGTGGGCGCGCTTGCCTATTTTGGAGAGATCTTAATGCTGACGGATTGTTTCCGCCATAAACCTTCGGGCAGCGAACTTTTTATGCCATATCTGTTCGGTGCAATGTATGTAATTTTGGGTATCAGCTATGCCGTGGGCACACATTGAACAGAATAAAAACGGTGTGGGGATATAAAAAGTCCTGCTTTCTGACAGTCAAAGCGCAGCCATGCTTTTGCGGGCTGCGCTTTCGGTTCGTTGGGAATTACAATAAAATTTCGATATACTTTGTGACAACCTTAAAGAACGTATCGAGCTCCTCCGGGGTACAGCCTGCACGCAGCAGTTCATCAACAGTTTTGGAAACTTCAATGGCGTCATAACGCTTGTGGGCCTGGCTCAGGCGAATCCCCTTTTCCGTCGGGAAGAGCATCACCGTTTTTGCGTTTCCATCCTGCTTGCGGCGCTGGATGTATCCTTTTTTTTCAAGTTTTGTCGCCGTTTGGGAGATTGCACCTTTGGTGCGGTTCCACATGTTGGCCAGTTCTGAAATGTTTACCCCCGGGTTTTCTTCAATGGCGGTGAGCGTGTGAACTTCTACCATGTTGATCAGTTCACCCGTGCCATAATCCTGATTTTCCGCAACATAATCTCCATAAAGCATCACGAACTTGTATAGCAGGTTTGCTTTATCGTTTAGCTGCTTGAAGATTAGATCAACAGAGGGCTGCTCAGTGTAATTGGACAATGCTTCTCATCCTTTCGCTATTAATAAAGACTTAACTGATAAAACGTGATAAGATTATCCTTAGAATATCATATTTTTTTGTTTTCGTAAAGAAAGCAAGAAACATTAAAGATTATCTTCATATGCTTGATATAAACAAAGGGCGGCTAAGCCGCCCTTTGTTTTGCTTGGCGCTTAAGCGACAA